>DUQB01000105.1 GCA_012838035.1 Bacillota bacterium
CCCGCCGTTCTAGTTCCCACTCTCCGCCTGTGCGACCGCTACGGTTTCCCACTCCGCATACAAGGCCTCCAACTCCGCCAAGATGCGCCTGTGGGCTTGCGTCGTCCGTTTAGCTTTCTCTCCATCGGTATAGAGCTGCGTATCCGCCAATAGAGCCTCCAGCCGCTCTTTCTCTGTTTCCACCGCATTAATCCGCTCTTCCAGCTCATGTAGGCGCTCCGTCAGCTTTTTGCGTTCTCTTTCCCGTGCCCGCTTTTGCAGCTCGGCGGCGCGCTGCCGTTCATATCTGGTTTTGCCTGCGCTAGGCTCTGTTTGCTCCATCTGTGCGGCCGGCGTCTGCGTTTCGCGCCATTGGGCATAGGATCCCACAAACGCATCCAGTTTGCCTGCGCGCAAATACCAGATGTGTTGGGCTAAACTAGAGAGAAAATAGCGATCGTGAGAGACAAATATCAATGTTCCGTCATAGTCTTGTAGAGCTTCTTCCAAGGCCTCTCTGCCGGGGATGTCCAGATGGTTGGTCGGTTCGTCCAAAAGCAGCAAGTTGGCTTCGGTAAGGACCAGCTTCGCCAGCGCCAGACGATTACGTTCGCCCCCGCTGAGCACCTTAACCTGCTTGTACACGTCATCACCTTGAAACATATATCGAGCAAGATGAGATCTGGCTGCGAACAAGTTCATGTGACGCGCGGTCAACAGCTCGTCCAGAACCGTGTTTTCGGGTTCCAAGTCGTCCAGTTCCTGACTAAAGTAGCCGATGACGACGTCCTTGCCGTATCTAACCCGACCGGCAGCGGGCTCCAGCAGACCTGCGATGATCTTCAGCAACGTGGTTTTGCCGGAACCGTTCGCACCTACAATACCGATGCGACTGCCGCGATAGACCAGTGCGTCTATCCCACATAAGACCTGATGACCGGAGAAGTCATGCGAAACGGCATCGAGCAGAAGCACCTCCTTACCGGAACGCGGCCCGGAGGTTAAGCGCAGACGCATGGCATCGGCTTCGGTAATAGGGCGTTGCACCCGCTCCATGCGCTGCAGCGCTTTCAACCGACTCTTCGCCATGGTGGAGCGGTTGCCTTCCATATAGCGGCGCACGTACGCTTCCAGCGCGGCAATCTCTTTTTGCTGCGCTTCGTACTCTTTTTGGCGACGATCACGTTGTTCCTTGCGCAAAGACCGTGAGGTAGTGTAGTTACCATTATATGTAAGCAACTGTTCTCCCTCAAGCTCCCAAATCCGGGTGACGATCTTGTCCAGAAAGACGCGATCGTGAGAAACCGCGACTAAAGCGCCTCGATAGTCCCGCAGGTAATTCTCCAGCCATTCAACCGCATCAGTGTCCAGATGGTTCGTCGGCTCATCCAATAACAGAAGATCGGGAGAGGTCAGTAAAAGATGCGCTAGAGCGGCGCGGGCCTTCTGTCCTCCGCTCAGCGCCTGATAAGCCGTCTCCAATTCGCTTTCCTTGAAGCCGAGGCCGAACAGAGTCGCCTTGATGGCGGCATCACTGCCGTAGCCGCCCACGGCTTCAAACCGCGCTCTCACACGAGCATACTCATTGAGGATGTTCTGCAACAGCTCCTCGTCGGCTTGTACATGGGGCGCCGCCATTTGCTCTTCCAGTTCGCCGATGCGTTTTCCCAGCCGCGCCGCGTCCTCTTTCGCCGTAGAGACATACTCCCAAAGGGTACGCTGTTCAGCAGCCCGGACATCCTGTTGCATAAAGCCGATGTTGACTTGTCGTGCGACGACCCGCCCACCGCGGTCGAGCGGATCAATCCCTGCAAGAAGACGCAACAGCGTGGTTTTACCTACGCCGTTGCGCCCGATGAGGCCTATTTTATCACCTGGTTGAATAGTGACGGAAAGGGGGCCGAATACCTTTTCGGCACCATAGAAACGCTCAACATCAGTGAGCCGCAATAGGCTCACATGTCATCTTCCTTTCGCTCACGTGCTGTTCTTTCCTGACGTCGCTCCATTTCCAGCAACCGCATCCGCATATCTTGCTCCCGTTCCTGCATTTGCGCCAGCTCTTTCTTTAACTGGGCAAACTCTTTCAGCAGGGTCGGCAACCGCTGTTCGGCGGCGATGATGCGCATATTTTCCTTATGCGGTCGGGCAGGGAAGCCGGAGACGAACGAATGCGGCGGCGTATCCTTGGCAACCAGGCCTCTGGCCGCCACCACGGTACCTTCACCGAGGGTCAGGTGACCGGCCAAGCCGCTCTGCCCGCCCATCGTATTACGCCCCTCGAGCACAGAGCTGCCCGCGATGCCGCATAAGCCCGTAATCAGACACTGTGGTCCGATTTTCGAGTTATGTCCTACTTGTACCAGATTATCGATTTTGGTGCCGCGCGCGACCAACGTGACGCCGGTGGTAGCCCGATCGATCGTCGTATTGGCGCCGATCTCCACATCGTCTTCAATAATCACCGTACCGATATGTTCTACCTTCTGGTGCCCGTTTGCGGTGGTGACAAAACCAAACCCGTCGGTGCCGAGCACGACTCCCGGGTGAATAATACAGTTTTTCCCCACTTGGACGCGATCTTGGATCACCGCGTTGGCGTGGATGACCGTGTTATCCCCTATACGCACATCCGCCCCGATGTAGACGCCGGGATAGATGACCGCGTTATTCCCGATCCGGCTGCGCGCTTTGATAAAAGCATAGGCTTGTATGGATACATTGTGTCCCAGAACGACATCTTCGCCGATGACGGCGGTCTCGTGTACGCCCACCGGAACCTCTTTGGGCGGCGCAAACGCAGCCAACAACTTAGCCCAGGCCAAGCGGGGATGCAACACTCGAATGAGCGGTTTGCTGATTTCCGGAAAATCCTTAGACACCACCAACGCCATGGCTTTTGATACTTTGGCGTCGTCAACATACTTTTCTTCCGCTACAAAGCTCAGCTCGGCGGGGCCTGCCTCGTGCAGAGCCGCCAGGCCTTTGACCTCAGCATCGGCGGCTCCATAAAGCTCACCCTCGAGCATGCGTGCAATATCCCCTAAACGGTACACGCATAACCCACCTTCCGCAACCTGGCTGGTCGATTATTTCTGCGCTTTTAGCTTTGCCAATACCAATTGAGTAATATCAGCGCCGCCGGCGACGATGATGTCTTTGTCGAGCACCACTTTGTAACCGGCCTCTTTAGCTACCTGCGCAGCCGCTTTTTCGACCTCGATGAGGTACTGACCTACCATCTGCTGCTCAATTTCATAGAGCCGGTTCTGATAGCTCTCAAACAGCTCCATTTTGGCGCTATCGGAAAGGTTCTTGGCGGCGGCGTCGAACTCGCCCTGCAACTTGGCCATCTCAATTTCCAAGGGACCTTGTACCAAAGGCCCGATATACTCCATGCCGATTACTTGAACGTCGATATAGGCAATGTCGTTGTCCACGGCGGCTTGCGAAATCAATGAACCGATACCGACTACCGCCGTCAATGCTATGAGAATCATCCATAACCCTTTATTCCGTACCTGCATCTACTGTGGCCTCCTTAAAATTTGCTGCTGGTAGCCGGTATAAGATTGTTCTCACCCAAGCTACTGCGTATTTAACAGCGCAAGGGCGTTCCATGTTCGCCGATTGCCGAGCGGCGGAACGGCCTTGCGCGTCATGACCTTGTTCCGGACCGGTCAGTCCCCTAGAATGATGGTCCGATACCGAAGGTGAACCGACCGCCCTGTTCGCCTATACCGTAATCGAGGCGCATGATGCCCAAAGGCGTATCGAGGCGTAAGCCGGCTCCGTATCCGATCTTGACGCTGTCGGGGAACCCGTCGTCTTTGTTCCAAGCCTGACCGACATCAACAAAGAGGGCCGCTTGCAGTGCTTTCGTCAGTTTGAAGCGGTACTCGCCGTTCAGGTAGAACATGCGGTCGCCCTGCATTTCGCCGGGCTTATAACCCCGTACCGTTTCGCCGCCGCCGATGGCAAACCGTTCATGGTTGGGTAGAGCTCCTTCGCCAATGCCGCCGGCCAACCGAAACGCCAGGACTTGATCCGCCCGACCTACTTTGAAGTAACGACTGGTTGACGCCCGATACTTCACGAACTGAGTATCGCCTCCCAACCACTTGCTGGCTACTTCCACGCTGAAATTCGCCCGCATGCCGCTCAACGGATAGAACGGGTAGTCCGTGGTATCCGTATCAGTGGTGAAGATGAGACTGCGGGTATGCGTTTCTTCCTGCGGAATAGTACCTTCTTCTTCAGGAACGATACTGGTATTTTCGAGCTTGAGCGTGATTTGTCCTCTCGTATAATCACCAAGCGGTCGACCGATCGACAGATCGCCGCCGCGTCTGTGCTCTTTATAGTCCTCGTCGCCGGTCTCAAGCGCTTCAGTGCGATCGAAATAACGATTATAAATGTTAATGCCGAAACTGGTTCTGGAACCCATGAGATAGGGCTCGTAGAAACTAAAATCGTAGCTCAGTTTGCGCTGACCGAACTCTATCCGAGATTTAAGGGCTTCACCGCGGCCTAAGAAGTTTTCGTCGCTGTATTCGACATAGCCCAGCAGACCGTCTAAAGAGCTGTATCCGGCGCCGAAGATAGCCGCCCCGGTTTTGCGTTCGGTAACCCCGACTACGATTTTGATGGCGTCGGGCTCTTCCGCTTGGTAAAACTCCGGCACGATGTCATCAAAGTAACCCAACTGCCAAATCCGCTGCAGATCGCGGCTCAGCCGATGCATGTTCAGATCATCGCCCGGCTTGACGCTGAACTCACGCCGGATGACGATGTCTTTCGTCTTGGTATTGCCCTCGATGACAATCTCCGCGACCTTAGCGGCGGCGATTTTAATTTGCAGTTCGCCGTCGACGAGATTGACGTCGGCCGGACGTACCACGTAGCCGTGATCATCGATGACGCTGTCTTGCAAGGCCACTAAGTCGGCGCTGAGCTGGTTGTGATTGAGAATCTCGTTATCCTTCTGCGAGAAGTAGCCCCGCAGGATAGCCGGTTCCAACACGTCAGTCTCTATTACGATGCGCCTGACGACCTCGTTTTCCACCGGTATAAACACGACTTTTACACCGTCGCCTTCAGCATAAAGCTTGGCTTCGGCATCACTGAAGTAGCCCAACTCCATAATGGCCCCCAGATCGTCACGTACCTTGTCGCTGTCAAAAGGCTCGCCTACGATGGTATGCGATACGACGCTCATGACCACTTGATCAGGAACATGGACAAGTCCTTCGACCGCAATAGCGCGCACCATCAACTCAGGCTGTTTTGGTTGCACAAATGAGCTTCGTAATTGAGGCGTAGATGATGAGAGGTCTTGCGCCAGTACCGGCGTGCCCGCTTGTAGAAGAAGCAGCAGACAACCTAGTAGGATTATATACGAATTGCGCATGGAAGACCGCATGTGGTGGAAACCCCCTTGTTCTTAGCACGATAACTACCGTTGCGTTGGCCTTTTCTCCTTTTCACCAGTGTATCCCTGCCGCCGAACCACAGCAGTTGCCGGTAATAGAGTACTTCTTCTCCCTTGGCGACAACATCTGCCGGCAGCGGCAGATTTTAGAACCGGATTTTCGTTTCTATGCCGAAGCGCATTTCACCATCGTTTCGGACTCCGGCATTCATTTTCCAGCCGCCATCCAATTGGTACTCCAAGTTTAAATCCCGTCCACCTTCGCCAAAGAGCCCGGTTTCATAGGTTAGGTAGATGCGCGGCAACAGATACTTCCCGAACGAGAGACGCACGCGTCGCTCGGCCAGGCTGGGATGGATGCGAAATTCGTCGAGCCCCAAACCGACTCTGACGGTCTCTTCCAGACCACTGACCAAACCTAACTCTATACCACCTTGCAGTACTTCCACAATACCTTGCGCCATCATATTGGGATTACCGGAGCCCACCTTGCCGATTTGATCCGGCCAGCCCAACATGGCGACGATTTCCGCTTGCGGATGGTAGGGTTCACTGGCCAGACCGAACTGCAGGCGCGGTAGGATGCCGTTGACTTTTAAGGCGATGGTGGTGTGCCCCACCCATGTAGTACCAATGAGGTTCACCGCAGGCATAAACCCTTGATAACCGGCAAATGTGGCCGTTGCTTCCTCTACTGTAAAGAAAGTGCCCAGGTAGTTGACTCGACCCCGCTCGGCCCTTAAAACGCCGTTTAACCGCGGGTCCGCTAAAGTCCCGCTGAGCTGCAGACTGCCTTTAGCAGGAACGTCCAACAACGAAGCAGCTTTCACCCTCACCTGATCCACCGCGATGTCAATATTGACGCCCAGCGTGGCGCCCTGCGCATTGCGCACGCGCCCGTTGATGCCGCCGATATCCCCTACCGCACCGCTTCCCAGCGCGATTTCCGGCAAATTCGTCAGGTCGATCTCCGTGTTGGATACCTGCACCTTACCGCTTAACAGCAGGTTCGCGAGCGTACCGCCGATTTGCAGGTTCAGCTTGCCTTCGCCGCTTACTCCGGCCAGTTTCGGTTTCAACGTACCGGTGAGCGTACCCTGCAGCGTTGCGCTCGTCCTTCCTTTTAGTGTCATCTCACCTTGCGCCGTTACCTGGCCGCCCAAAATATGGGCGCTTGCCTGTGTCAAGCGCACGGTATCGCCGGTAAACTCCACCCGACCGGCAATTTGCTCGATGCTTCCCCACGGCGCAGGTAAGGGCAGCACGCCTTGCGCAATTTGGGCGCTACCGGTAAGTTGCGGCGCCTGCAGAGTGCCGCCGACGCTTAGATGCATTTCGCCATGCGCTTGCATACCGCTGAAGGTGGCTGCGCCGCTCCGCAAAGATGGAACAAGCTGTAGCCAACTGACCAGAGGAGCCAGCGGCCCCTGCGGAATCGACACGGTAAGGTCAAGACGCTGGTCGGCGCTGGTGCCGAAATAATTCCCCCATGCGGCCGGTATGGGCAAAGACCCGGATAGTTGGACGCTACGACCGCCCAGCGTACCTTGCCACCGGGTTAACTGCAGTCGGCCGTTATTCGCCGTAATCCGGCCCGACACCTCGGTCAGTTGCGAGTCCTCCACAGAAATCTGCGGCGTATGCCAAGCAAGTGTTCCCTGTAGCTTTCCTTGAGTCGAGCGGATATCAATATCGCCGGAGAGGATGCCGCCCACTTGTTGCGATAATCCGGCCAGCTGCGCGATGATGCCGGCCGGCAGCCGATTCCACGTACCGGTCACTTGCAGATCGTTGTCTACAACCGCGCCTTTTAGATCGGCCGTACCGCCTGCCGCCGCAATGCGGATCTGCCGGAATTGCACGTCGTTGCGCCAACCATACCCGGAGATGCGCGCCTGGTAGGCAAAACCGGCCGACTCGCCGTTTAAGACGAGGTCGGCGGTGAGACGCGGCACGGCGACCTTGATGTGCGGCAGCTGTAGCGACCAGGTTCCGGCGACCGTCCCCACGTCGAAAAACGCCAGTTGTGATAGGTTCGCGCCGCCCAATTGCCGGTTGACGGTCTGAGCCAACTGCGCCGCCGACTTCAAGGGTAGATCGGTCATGCCGCCTGACAGCGCCAAAGCATAGGTCGTACCGGGAGGCGGTTCTATAAACCAAGCGCCCGACACGGTCAGCATGCCGGTACCCAGGCGCACTTGCCCGTCGGCAAGGCGCCAAGGTTCCATACCCGGAGAGCCGGTTAACAGACCGGTCACTTGCCCGCTCCAATCGCCCGCGGTTGCCCCGGCCAGGCGCGTTCCTGCCGCGGCAAACTCCGCAGTGAGACGCGGCGCGTCGCTTCTACCTTTGATGGTACCTTGCGCCGTCAAACGTCCTGTTGGAGACAAGCTGACGATTTTCTGCAGGGCGGCTACACCGCTGGGAGCGTAGTGCTGCGCGTGCACTAAGCCGGCTTGTACGGCCTGATCCAATGCGGCGTCCGTCACACTGAACGCCAGATCGACCTCGCCGTTGCGGATATGACCGGTAACAAACATCTCGCCGTCCGCCGTTACGGCCGTTGCGCCGCGCAGAGCGACTGTTCCGGCAGCATACTCCAGATCCAAACGGAGGCGACGAAAAGGTTGCCGCCAGAACTCCCCGGCGGAAGCAGTGGCGATAATCTTGAAGGCAGGGGAATCAATAGGACCACTGATACGCACTTCCCCATGTAAAGCGCCTTGCGCGTGCCAATCCGCCTTGATCCAGGCCAAGGCGTGCTGCGCCGGTATGCCCGCCGCCAAAATGCCGGCGTCCAGGTGGCGCTGGGCAAACAAGTAATCCCCGGAGAAGCGGTATGCCGCATCTCTTACCCCGGCGATATACGCCGTACCGCCTGTTACGGCAACCTGCCGCGCGTCCATTTGGAACTGGGCCTTTATGGTCGTAAAGGCATTGTCGAACAATCTGCCTTGCCGCACAATGGCCGTACCGTCAATCCGCCAACCCGGCGCTAAACCATGGACGCGCGCTGTGACGGATGCCGTGCCGTTTAACAGCCCCGTGGCGAGCCGCTGCGGAAGATGGTCGGAGGTAATTTCCGCAACTTTGACATCTAACTCCGCCTGATCCAATGCGGTCAGCGGAATTGTACCGCTGAGGGTGATCGCCGCTTGTTTTTTCATTGCTGTCAACGACTTCAGCCGCACGGCGTTGAACTCCGGCAGCACCAGTTCCGCTTGCAGACTATCGATCTGCCAGTCGGACCCGACTAAAGTACTGGTGGATAAGACGACTTCCGGCGCCCTAAACGGCCCGGTAACCGCGGCTTCCAGGTGGAACGGCCGCAGCAGGTCTTCTGCCGCCCAGGGAGCGAGCCGGACGTTCTTCCCGTTGATTTTCAGCTGCCAACCGGCATTTTCACCCCAACTGAGCGCGCCGGTTACCGTGACGGAAGGGAATCCTTGACTGAAGACAAGATTCACCTGCTGTATGCCGTTAGGGCTCAGCATACCGCTCCCCGCCAAGGAATAACCTGTCGGGATACCGGCGCCGGTGACGGAGGAGCGCATAAGTGAAATGCGCAACAGGCCGCTGCCGGTGTGCGTAGACAAATGCGCTTGACGCTCATGCCAGGTATAACCTTGCCAAGTCGCCGTAACGTCGCTCACCGTAACGGGGAAAGGTAGTGCAAGTGCGCCGGACTCCCCCGCTTGGCCGGGTAACAACTGTGCGAGCTCAGCCGATTCACCCGCCAGATCTACGTACAACCCGCGGACATGTACGGAGCTGACGGCGTTGACGTAATCGCGCTTGAGCAGCAACCGCCAGAGGTTCAAGCCGACTATTACTTCTTCCGCCTGGGCCGTCACTTGAGCGCCGTCCGCGCCCTTTTGCATCCGTACGTCGCTCAGACGCAGCTTGCCTGTGGCTGTGATATCCACACTGCCGATGCTTAAGGGGAAACCGGCCTGCCTGCCGATACTATGAACCAAGAAATCCTTAGCCTGTCGCATGGGCCGCATGCGCGGCATGACCGCCCCTAGGCTCAGCATGGCGACGGCAAAAAGCGTCAGGACAATCAGAATAACGCGATGACGGCGCATCAGCTGCAGCAAAGGGGTCACCTCCATCAGGCGGATATCATATGCAAGTTCGCCACAACAGAGGTCACCCCTGTCTACAAACTCTGCCAGGCTCTCCATAACCTAGGAACAGGCTGAGCCTGTCGCAAACAGGGCCGCTTTTCCCGTCCGTACTGCGGCCGTAGGCGGTCCACACGTTTGACGGCCGCAGCAGTTGCGTCGCGATGTTCTATTCTCACGATAAGAGCGGATTCCTAGGTTTTTCCACCCAGTTCCACCCATTCTTTCCGGAATTACCGGTCATTACCCGCATTCGCTGCAGGTGCGGCCTCTGCCTCGTCTTCCGACTCTGCAATAATAGTGCCTTTTTCATCAGAGACGTTACCTGCGGGAGGCAAAATCGTGATGGAAGTGAAAGCGCCGCCAAGCACGTAGTAATCGGTGATCACCTTGACCTTAGCTACAGGGCCTTCGTCATCATCCAGGAGGAAATCGTAGCGTTCGTCATCTTCATCCGCATCGAGTGCATCGTTCTCATCCGAGTCCACCGGCCGGATACTCTCGGCATCCAGCACAGCTTCCGGCGTCGCGGATTCGTCTTCCACCACCGCATCCGCACCCGGCTCTTCCGGTTCATCCTGCACATTCGCCTCATCCGGTTCAGTATCCGCTACGGTACTGCGCGGCGAATACCTGAACCTGGCCACGATCTCGTCGTTGCGATCTGCGTTGAAAAGCTGCTCCAGCAAGCTCTCGAAGCTGGACCACGACTGTTCCTCCATAAAGGGATCGTAAACGGTCTCAGGATCTTCCAACTGCTCAATAAACGCATCGACCGAAAGGAAGTAGGATTCCATACTACCACCATACACCTGGAGGCTCTTTCTACCCGGATTTACGTCTTCGGGCACCTGCAGGCGCAGACTCCTCTTGATCAGATCCTGCCGGTAAGGCCGCAAAAAGACGTCAACGTCAATCATCTCACCGGGGCGCACGCGCGGTTGATGCACGAATATGCTGTCGATCACGGCGGTGCGCCGTTCATTCCATACATCCACCGTTAGGGAAATCTGATTCAGTTTCAGCTCCCGGAAGTCGTTGGTGAGCAGCGCATAAAGCAGAGACAGAATCTCGCCCGATGCCGCGGCCGCGATATCGCTGGAGCTGTAAAAGAGGTTCTCGCGCATTAAGGGCTTTTGCAGTCCGCGGCTCTCTACTTGCGCACTCACCATCGCCGTGCCCGCGCCGATGCGGTCTAAGGTGCGATCGAACGCTTCGAGCAGGGAGATCGCGATTAAGGGAATCGTCAGCGTTTCATCGTGTACAACCTGCACTTGATAGGGCTTGGTCCGCCCTAACGTGTGATCGCGCACCTCAACCTGAACTTGCAGGTACTCCGGCTCCTGCCCCAACCGAGCGGCTACCCCGGCGCTGCGGTCTTGGGCCAGCCTGCCGATGGTCTCCAACGGCGCTCCAATCTTAAAGGGGGCCTGAACGCTTTGTACGACATCATGGATATAGGCGCCGGTAGCGAAGAAGTCCGTTTGCCCGCGATTCATATAGGGGTGGCCGAAACCGACAAAGGTCTTATCGGTGAGTATGGTTATAGTGCCGATGGCTGTCATTTGCACATCGCCGCGAATCAGTTGCACGCCGAAAGCGCTGCCGGGCTCCAATGCGGCTATAGTCGGATTAACCGGTGCTCTACCGGCTGGTACCGCCAATACGTTCCACTTCTTAAGCGCGGGTTGCAACAGTCTTTGCGCCCGCTGACTCAAACCGCTGATGAGCATAGGCGTCGCCACCGGATAAGCGACGGCGATATCCGCCGGTAGCCGGGCTTTCAAATAAGCCGCCTCTGTCGGATTGGCCGCAAAGGCGACGCCTTGCAGGCCCGGTTCAGTCTGCATTTCCTCATCCATCGGGATAACTTGGGTTAAGCTGCCGGGCATAAAAACCATATCCGCCAACAAGTCGTGCACAGTGAGCATGTCTGCCGCAGGTGTGACCAACCCCACAGTGTGATCGGCCATTTCAAAACCGTACGAGATGGCGCCGAGCAGCTTCCCGTCTATATAGACGGGGCTGCCGCTCATGCCGGCGGCGATACCTCCTGTCCGCTCCATTAAGGGACCGGAAGCGCGCACCAAAATAAGGTTGTCGACAGCACCTTCACCTTCCACCACGCCGATAACCTCAACATCAAACTCTTCTACCGCGGTACCGCTGACCACGGTGCGGCCGACGCCGCGCAAACCTTTCACCACGGCGTCCAGCGGGTATATCGGCGGTAGACTTGCGGTAAAGACCACACCATGTATCATCATGACGAGGCACAGTCCGAGGAAGATCACTGTAATGTATCTGTTGACGACGCGCCGTGTTGACAAAGACCTCTCTCCTTCATGTGATACAAAAGTCGATTCAAGCCGTCTGCAGCACACTTAAGGCTAATGATACCGTATTACCCGCCCACTATCTATGCACCTGCGGAAAAAGCTCGCATAATTTTCTAAGAATAGACTGGAAGCCTTTTACACGGAGAAAAAGGCTTATTAAGCCCTTTGAGCTCAATAAGCGGATTCCATGCTAAGAGTCCTATCATCCTGCGGCATCGCGATGCCGCGGGTATAGACCAGCAGTGCGCTGCTTACCGCTCGGGCACTGCCGTTGCTGGGGCGATTCACCACTACATCGTCCACCACCATGGTCGTAGAGCCGCCGCCATCCAAGTTCATCGCCTGCACCGCCCCCAACTCGATCATCAGATGGGCCAGTTCCTCCAATGTCATACCTATGCTGTGATTCAATTGCCTGCCGTCTACCGTAACGAGCAGGATTTGGTAATCCGCAGTGATTCCGATCGCGGTACGTGGCGCCCGTCCTTGGGTGACGTCTGAACGGAACTGTTCATCAGCTGAGGTGATGAATACCTGGCCGTCGGCCACCAGGCGGGGACCACCGCTTACCGCCAGACGCACCATGTAACCGGGAATGATCGTCTGATAGCCTAATAAACGCAGATCCCAAGTAACAAAAGCACGCTCACCCGGTTGCGCCAGAATCAGCAGGCTCTGAGAATCGTGCGCTATTACCGTGGTTCCGGGTCCGATGGGCGTATTACCATGACCGATCGCCACAACAGCCCCTTTTTCAATAATCAGCTCGCGCACCTGCGTATCCTTCGGCGTATGCGACCCGAAGGCGCTGTTATAGACAACAACCTCACCTGCCTTGCGGATCCGATTGAACCCGTGGACGGCTACCTGCGTCTCATCCGCCAAATGGACGTATGCCTGCAATGCGGCCCTGTCCATGCCTATTGAACCGTCGCTTAACATCAGCAGCGCGGTGCGATCATAAACGGGAGTGCTTACCAGGGTGTATTCGTTCACCAACAATCCCAGAGAAAGCCCTGAAGCATGAAAATAGGCGGCATTCACGCCGGCATATGCTCCATACCGTCGCACGATAGCCGGCACCGGCTCGAGCCCCATCGCCGCGCCCTCGGCCAATCCTAGTCCCAGCCGCGTCTGCGAATCGTGAGGGGAGAAACGCAAGGCACGCACGGAAATCGGGCCGGAAACTTCCCCCCGGTTTTGCATGATTAGCGTCACGCTCTGTTGGAGCACAAACTCTCGGTGTTGTACAAACCGGCGTTGAGCTGCAACCACCAGCTTGTACAAACCGCCATCGATCCGCACCCAGCCGGTATCCGACCAATCGGGAACCGCATACGCCAAAGTAAGCGCCACTTGGGTTCCCTCCTCCCCTAGGGGACTGGTTTCCAGTGAACGCAACACGCCGTCGACGCCGGCCGATATGTACTGCGGTAATTCTGAGTTGTGCGTCATGGCGGGAAGATCAACGATCAGTCGGGTGGCTGCGGCAGACATTTTTATGCGATATGGGCTGGGCTTCTCGCTGATGATACGCAGCCCAATTCGCTCCTGTTCTTTAATAAGCTCCACGCTGACTAAAATGTCTCCGGTGACCGGCAACCGATCCGCTTCCGTCGGTTGAGCCGTCTCCGTCTCTTGCTCCTCCTCCGCCGCTTGATCCTCCGTGGGAAGCAGGGGATCTTCAGGAGGTAGGTCGCGATCCGCAGAGAGAGAGTCGTGCTCTACAGGGAGAATGTTGTCGACATCCTCCGGGGACTGAGCAAACGAAATACCCTTACTCATCATGCCGAAAAGCAGCATGACCATCATCATTCGCCATATAATACGCCGACGCGGAAACGCGGCTGCCATGTGCATGAAAACACCTCTATAGCTCGATAAAGCCGGTATGTGAATGCGGATACTACATTACTGCCAGGAGTGGGCATCTGAGGTGAGAGGTTCGGTCCGTTTGAAACGCCCGGCGTCCTAATCGGTTAAGCCGTCGTTATGAGTATCGATTTGATGTTCTCTAAATGCGGCGCAAGCCTCCGGGTTACTGGCGAAGAAGCTGACAAGTTTGGTGATGCGCTCCAAAGTAACCGGACTTACGTGGTGCTCAATGCCTTCAATGTCTTTATCGATGACGACCTGATCTTCTATCCCCAACAACCTGAGAAACCGGTCCAGCGCGTCGTGACGCGCCTTGATCCGTTTTCCGACCCGCTCGCCTTTCTGCGTTAAGGTGAGCCCGCGGTATTTTTCGTAATGAATATACTGCTCATCGCTTAACTTCCTCAGCATCCGCGATACCGAAGGCGGCGTTACGTCCATGGATACCGCAATGTCACTTACTCTGGCATAACCTTTCTCCAGCATTAAATCGTAGATGCGTTCCAGGTAGTCTTCCATGCTCCGGGTAGCGGACAAACTCTCACCTCCGTCAGCGCAACGGTGCCTCTTCTATCCTAACAAACGTATGTGCATATACGCCGCAATCGTCCCTACGAACAATGGGCGCTCTTGTTGCCGCACACCTTAAAAATCACTAGCCAATACGCCGTTTTTGCGCATCCTATCCAGGTCTTCAAGGGCGCGACCCGTGCCCAGCGCTACGCAAGAGACCGGTTCATCGGCCAAGCGGACGGGGATGCCCGTTTCGGCGGCGATGCGTTCGCCCAGACCGCTAAGCAGCGAGCCTCCACCGGTCATGACAATACCCTTGTCCATAATATCGGCAGCCAGTTCAGGCGGAGTCTGTTCCAAGATGCTGCGTACCGCTTGGATAATGGCTTTAACCGATTCTTCCAATGCTTCCGCCACCTGAAACTGGCTGATTTGAACGGTGCGGGGCAGCCCGGAGATGGCGTCTCGACCTCGAATCTCCATCCGCTTAAGGCGATCGGGTTGATATACATTGCCCAGATTGATCTTGATGTTTTCCGATGTCCGCTCACCGATGATGATCCCTAAATCGCGCCGTGCATAACGGATGATGGCATCATCAAAAGAATCGCCGGCGACGCGTAGGGAGTCGCTGACCACTTCGCCGCCCAGGCTAATGACCGCAATATCACTGGTGCCTCCGCCGATATCGACCACCATGTTGCCGCCCGGCTCACCTACAGGCAGTCCGGCGCCTATGGCTGCCGCCATGGGTTCCGAAATGGGGTAGACGCGCTTAGCTCCGGCTTCCATGCAGGCTTCGCGCGCTGCGCGTTTTTCTACGCTAGTGACGCCGGAGGGTACGCAAACAACCATTTCCGGTTTGAAGAAGCGGCGCTTACCGCACACCTTCTCAATGAAGTAACGCAACATCATCAGCGTTGCGTCATAGTCGGCGATAACCCCGTCTTTCAGAGGTCGAATGGCCACGATGTTACCCGGCGTACGACCGATCATGCGATGGGCTACTTCACCAACGGCCAGTAGTCTGCCGGATTCCACGTCCCTGGCGACAACCGAAGGTTCTACCAAAACAACTCCCTTGCCTCGCACATAGACAATAACCGTAGCCGTACCCAGATCGATCCCAATTTCTCTCGCCATCATATTTGCCCTTGCCCCTCTCCGCGCCAAGCCCGTTGCAACAAACCAAGCGCCCCCCCGAGGTATTGCCGCAACTTCGGAACGGCTGACAAAACTCGTGGTTTGTTCCCATGATTTATAGGTGTAAGGGCAAATTTTCGACGGTGAGGGTATGCTTCCCTGCAAGATCCGCGCCGTTGTACAACATACGCATAGGGCCCGGATATACCGGGCCTACCGTCACGACGCCTTTCGATTACGACTATACTTTCTCTTTGTGGCCTCACCTCCCCGAATGTGTCGTTCAGCTTTATTCCGCTCCAAAATACGCTTTACTCGGCGAGCCAAATCCTTGCTGACCCGCGGCAAGCGTTCGGTCACGTCCTTGTGCACAGTACTTTTGCTTACACCGAAGACGGCAGCAGCTTGACGTACCGTCGCTTTGGTGTCGACGATGTACTGGGAAATATCAACAACCCGTCTTCGGATATCATCCCGCATCGCCGGGCCCCCTCGCCTCAGTTTGCTAATATATATGCGTGGGGGCGGGCCATATTCACAAGAAGCCGATCACTTCCGGCCTTTATTGCTTGTTTTGCCACTAAGGCCGCAAGAACGGCGGTACTCTACAGTTATCGCCAATATGCGGCGGTGTCTACCGGTTCACCTTGATGTTTCAAAGCAAATGAAACAATACTCTCAACATCGGCCGTTACGCCGAGCGGTTCACCTTGGCGTACCATGCCTCCCGGCTCGACGGTCACCTGAGCCAATCCGCCGTACTCGGTTTCCCAGCCGGCTTGATGCATCAGTTTAACGCTCCAGGTATTCGCCTCGAGCTTGGTCACCTGATCAACAACACCTGTATAAGCGGCCAGCACAGGCTCACCCGCCCCGGCGGGCGCGATCATCAGCCCCGGCGCCATGCGCCAGTCACCAAAAACCTCATGACGGTACCAACCTAAAGAGCGTATAACCTTCCCTTGCAAAGGTTGCAGTATATTCGCCACTTCGAAGCGCGGCAACCCGGCTAATACGGCAGCCGCATCGTCTCCCAGGTCGGTACCGGCGTCAGACGGGACGGAGTCTTCTTGTACGGCGGGAGCATTCTCCCTGATGACGGTTTCACCAGTATCAACCATTCCTACGCTGGATACGGCTGCGTCGCCGGGTGAGAGCGGCGTTTCCGGGAGGGCGCTAAGTTGCCTTACCGGTGCATCCGACTGATAATAAAGCGCTGCGGTTTCCGCACCGGGCGTCCAGCCGCCCTGATCCGAACGCAAACCCAGAGAAGAGGTGAATAAGGGCACTTGCTCCGTGTAGATAATCAAAGCGGCTGTGGCCATCAGCGCCCAAAATACCGTCACCCGCAAAGCCGCTCTCCACTTGAGCCGCGTGAATATCTGCCTACACTTCGTCAGCCAGGCTGATGCTTTGAATTTCAGCGTATTAAAATGATGCCGCCTTCGATCTAAATGCATGCTGCGCCAATGATCACCTAACCAACTGAGCACGCGTAAAAACATCAAACGCATGGCCTCTCGCCTCCATCAGCATCACGACTGCTCCGGATGCCAAAACCTATATGTCATGTTCACGCCTGCGGAACAAGTCGGCGGATAAACTGTTGCTTCAGGAGATATTGTGTCCAGGCCGTATGGGTTTTTATGCCAAACCGACTGCGGCGATGTCCTGGAGTAAAAACGCTGCAGCTCGCTGAGGTCGCAACAAAATCAAAAACCCCGTGATCGGGGTCTCTGGTATGCTCGTAGCGCCGCCTCACACTGGAAGCGTCGGATAGAGCCGCATTGAGCAATTGCCGGCAGCGTGCTTAATCCGCATCCTGCATGCAAACGTTAGTGCAACTTCTTCACGATCTTCAACCGAGTCAGCGCCCGTTTCAAAGCCAGTTCGGACCGGACCAGATCGTTTGCGGACAGGCTTTGGCGCAAGCGCCTTTCCGCCTGGTCTCTGGCCTCCATCGCCCGGGCCGCATCGATCTCTTCGGCCAATTCCGATACATCCGCCAGCACGGTAACCTGGTTGTCTCTCACTTCAGCAAAACCACCGGAAACAAAAACGTTCTCCTGCGGACCGTTCGGCACGCCGTAGCGCAACACGCCGATCGTCAAACCGACGATCATCGGCCGGTGATTGTACATTACGCCCAGTTCGCCGCTTTCGCAGGGCAGTGCTACGTACTCCGTGCGAGTATTGAGCACCTGCCTGGAGGGCGTATATATCTCAAGTTTGATTTGACCGGGCATTTAGCTTACACCTTCTTTGCGCGCCCTCTCCACAACCTCGTCGATCGTTCCCGCCATGTAAAAGGCCGGTTCGGGAATATGGTCGTACTTCCCTGCCAGAATCTCCTTAAAGCCACGTACTGTTTCGCGGAGCGGCACCGATCGTCCGGGTATCCCGTTGAATACTTCCGCCACAAAGGTGGGTTGCGATAAGAAACGCTCGATGCGCCGGGCGCGCCCCACAATCGTACGATCTTCGTCGGATAGCTCTTCCATGCCCAAGATGGCAATCGTGTCCTGTAGCTCTCGATAGCGCTCGAGCACCTGTTGTACCCCCCGCGCCACCCGATAATGCTCCTCGCCGACAATGTCCGGCGCCAAAATGCGCGAAGTCGACGCCAGCGGGTCGACGGCGGGATAGATCCCTTTTTCCGCAATATGCCGTTCCAGGTTGGTGGTGGCGTCTAAGTGCGCGAATGTGGTAGCCGGCGCCGGGTCGGTATAATCATCCGCGGGCACGTAAATAGCCTGAATAGAGGTGATAGAGCCGTTGTGCGTCGTCGCGATGCGTTCTTGCAACTGCCCCATTTCGGTGGCCAACGTGGGTTGGTAACCTACTGCGGAGGGCATCCGGCCCAGCATCGCGGAGACCTCTGCGCCCGCTTGCACATAACGGAAAATATTGTCGATGAACAGCAGCACGTCTTGGTGCTCTACGTCGCGGAAGTATTCCGCCATGGTTAAGCCGGTCAAAGCCACTCGTAGGCGCGCTCCCGGCGGTTCATTCATCTGGCCGAATACCATCGCCGTTTTGTCGATGACGCCGGACTCGATCATCTCATGGTAGAGAGCGGTGCCTTCTCGCGTCCGTTCTCCCACGCCGGTGAATACGGAAAAGCCGCGCTCGTGGGCCATGTGTCTGATCAATTCCATGATGAGTACGGTTTTGCCTACGCCTGCACCGCCAAACAGGCCGATTTTACCGCCGCGCGGATACGGCGCCAGCAGATCGATCACCTTAATGCCGGTTTCTAAAATGGCATTCGCCGGTTCAACCTCCGCGATAGGCGGCGCTTTGCGGTGAATCGACCACCGTTCAGCTGTTTGCACCTCGCCCTTGCCGTCTATAGGTTCGCCAAAGACGTTGAAAATGCGCCCTAATACGTCGCGGCCTACCGGAACGGTAATGGGACCGCCGGTATCGACCACTTCCATGCCGCGAGCCATGCCGTCGGTAGAGGTCATGGATATGCACCGCACCTGGTTGTTGCCTAAATGCTGCGCTACCTCCATAACGACGTGCAGAGCACGCGTTTCATCATTAAATTCCAGTTCAAGCGCATGATTTATCAGGGGTACATGGCCGGAAGAAAACTCCACATCCACCACAGGCCCCATAATTTGCACTACTCGTCCAATAGAAGCAGCGCTTACGGTCATCCTCGCGCCTCCTAAACTACTCGTTCTCCTGCCCCGCCCCTGCAATTACCTCGGTGATCTCGCGCGTAATGCTTGCTTGGCGTGCTTGGTTATAGCTCAAGGACAAATCTGCGATCATCTGTTGCGCGTTATCCGTAGCCGCTTGCATGGCAACCATACGCGCGCCGTACTCACTCGCCTGCGCTTCGCTGAGCGCCCCATAGACTAGGGTCTCAACATAACGAGGCAACAAAATCCCCAGTACGGCTTCGGGAGAAGGCTCCCATATATAATCCGGCAACACGTGCTCTTGCGCATCAGCCTGATCCGTAGATGAAGCCGATGCGACTGTGAGCTCTTTTAACGCCTCCACCGGCAGCAAAGGTTTTACCACCGGCCTATGGACAATACTGCTCACAAATTCACTGTAAATTAGATAAATGGCATCCACATGCCGGGTCACATAAGCATCCATAAATACATCCGCGATGTGTCGGGCCGTATCCCAGTAAATGTCGTCCTCCAGGTCGAACCACTCCGCCACGATGGGCAGGCCTGCTTTGTGCAAGTAGTCATACCCTTTTTTCCCGACCACATAGAGATCATAGGGATGCGTCTCTTTGCCGATGACATCCATCGCCAGCTGCAGCACTTGGTTGTTGTATCCGCCGGCATAACCTCGATCGGACGTGACCACCAAATAACCTACCTGCCGGATCTCCCGTTGCTCCAGCAGTTCGTGTTCCAGCCTTACCTGCGGCAATGAAGCAAGATGCGCCAACATGGTTTCCAACTTCTCCCGGTAAGGTCTCCCGGCTACGGCCCTGCTGCGTTTACGCCTCAGTTTGGCTACGGAAACCAGTTCCATGGCACGGGTGATCTGCTCTATGCTTTTAACGCTTTTAATGCGGCGTTTGATATCGCCTTGCGATTGTCGCGCCACGTTAATCACCCTCTGTCATCTTGAAACCGCGCTTGAAGGTTTGCGCAGCCTGCTGCAGCCGAGCTATCACCTGATCGTTCCACACGCCGTTGTTCAGCTCGGTGAGTAACTCACTATGATTAACCCGTAGGTAATCCTGCAACTCAGCCTCAAAGCGCCGCACGGAATCACAGGGGATGTCGTCGAGCAATCCCCGGGTGGCGGCAAACACAATGGCCACCTGCTCAGCCACAGTGAGCGGATGATACTGCTCTTGCTTGAGTATCTCATTTAGCCGCTCGCCTCGAGTAAGGCGAGCCTGGGTCACCTTGTCCACATCGGCACCGAACTGAGAAAAAGCCGCCAGGTCGTGATACTGCGACAGCTCTAGGCGCAACGGTCCGGAAACTCGTTTCATGGGCGTCAACTGCGCATCGCTGCCGACACGCGATACGGAGACGCCTACGTTGATCGCCGGGCGATGACCGGCGTAAAACAACTCCGATTCCAACATAATCTGCCCGTCCGTAATGGAGATGATGTTGGTAGGAATGTAGGCGGCCAGGTCTCCCGCCTGCGTCTCGACAATCGGTAGAGCCGTAATGGAACCGCCACCTAATGCATCGCCCAGTTTCGCGGCCCGCTCCAGCAGGCGAGAGTGCAAGTAGAACACATCTCCGGGGAAGGCCTCTCTACCGGGCGGTCGTCGCAATAGCAACGACAACTCGCGATAAGCTTGGGCGTGTTTGGTTAAGTCGTCATACACGCATAACACATGCTTACCCGCGTACATGAACTCTTCCGCCATAGCCACTCCGGCATAGGGCGCGATATACAGCATCGGAGCCGGATCCGACGCCGTTGCAGATACCACGATGGTATATTCCATCGCGCCGAACTCATGAAGTTTCTCCACGACGCCGGCCACGGTGGAAGCTTTCTGCCCGATCGCCACATAAATGCAAATGACGTCTTGCCCTTTTTGGTTGATGATGGTATCGAGCGCAATAGCCGTTTTACCAGTTTGCCGATCACCGATAATGAGTTCGCGCTGTCCGCGGCCGATAGGCGTAAGAATATCTACGGCTTTAATACCGGTTTGCAGCGGCTCATGCACATTTTGCCGCTCTATGACTCCCGGAGCGCGGGCCTCTATGGGGCGAAATCGTTTGGTCTGAATGGGCGGGCCGCCGTCAAGCACCTGACCCAGCGGGTTGACAATCCGCCCGATCAGTTGCTCTCCGACCGGCACTTCCACCACGCGACCGGTACGTCGGACCAGATCGCCCTCTTTCAAATGCTCGGCCGAACCTAATAGAACGCAACCGATGTTATCCTCTTCCAGGTTGAGCGCCATACCCACCAGGTGCCGCGGAAATTCCAGCAGTTCCCCTGCCATGGTTTCTTCCAAACCGGCGACGCGAGCAATGCCGTCGCCCACCATCAGCACGGTGCCGATGTCTTCAACAACGAAGTCCGTTCGGAAGTTCTGAATCTGTTTTTTTATGATGGCGCTAATTTCATCAGGCCGGATGCCCACTACTTCCTCACCCTTATTGGTGACAAAATCTACCTGTTTTTTATGAACGGTTCTCGTTCATTGCAGCAACTACTTGGGCTAAGCGATCAGCCAAGCTGTCCTCATACACCTGATTGTCGACTTGGATCCTCACGCCGCCCAGCATCTCCGGCTGCAGCCTAAACACCATTTCCACCGCCGAACCCAACTTCCGCTCCAACCTCTGAAGGAGGACTTGAGCCAGATCCGGCGGCATGGGCGCTGCAGTGGTTACGGTTACTACGCGTTTAGCGACCTCGGTAGCCGTCGCACTGCGTTCCCAAATGGGCGGCTTGTCGTCATGCGGCGGCATCAGCACGCCGAAAAGGCGCTGCAGACGTCCGGCTATACTGTCGTCGACAACTCTGTCTCCCACCTGAATGATCAGGCCGCCCAAAATCTCCGGCTGTATATGCACGTCAAGCTTAACAGGCCTGCCCAGCCTCTTCTCCAGTTGGGCCGTTAAGGCCGTATACAAATCCTCCGCCAATGGTACCGCGGCGATCACTTGCACCATTTGCTCACCATCGGCCTCTAAACCGGTTGCGAACAAGGGCGCGGAAAAAAGCGGCAACTGGTTGTAGTAATGCGGATTAACCTGCCGCAACAGTCGCTGTAACTTCCCAGCCAAGCTGCCGTCGTACGTCTTTTTTCCCACCTGAATGATCATCCCGCCCAGCAGATCGGGATTGGCGATGCACCGCAGGCGAATTTGCCGTCCCAGTTGTCGCCTTAACTGAACCGCCACTTCCTCTTGCTGGTGTTCAGTCAATGCTACAGCCGTATAAACGGTCACCGGTTGCACGTTGTTTATCTCATCGGTATAGGCCTGCAGCTCTGCCGCGATATCCGACAGATACGCCAAGCGCCTTTTCCGTACCAAGAGGAGCAGGAAATTAAGCGTCAATTCGTGCGTACGGCCTTCTGCCAGTCGGCGCAGAACGCGCTCCTGGATCTCCCTGCCGCCGCCGGTCGAGCTGATACTCTGCTTGTACTCGGCCGATTGACTTGCCAACCGCTCTATGGTGACCAATTCCTCAGTCACCCGGTTCAGTACGCCGGCCTCCTGCGCCATTTCTCCCAAAGCGACGGCATAGCGGCGGGCCGGGTTATGATGAGACGTCATCTGCGCCGCCCACCTTTTGGACGAACTCCTCAATTAACTTGCGGTGATCGACAGCGCTGATGGTACGCCCTAGAACCTGACCGGCAGCCATTACCGCCAGTTGGGCCACTTCTTCACGCATGGCGGCCATGGCGCGTGCACGTTCCGCATCAATCTCCGCCTTAGCCTTACGGATGATTTCCTCATACTGCGCATCGGCCTCCGCCTTGCGCTTTGTCGCATACTGCTCCGCTTTCTTCGTCGCTTCCGCTATGATGGCTTCCGCTTCCGCTTGCGCGTTGCGCATCCGTTCCTGATACTCAGCCAACAGCTTTTCCGCTTCGCTGCGCGTTTGCTCAGCTTGAGACAGCGAGTCGGCGACCTCTTTCTCGCGTTTGGCCATTAAGGCGCCGAGCGGGCGGAACAGTAGAAAGTACAGCACCGCCATGACTACCAGCACGTTCAACGACTGTAACAGCAGCGTCCATAAGTCTATAGACAGGGGGTTTGACGTACCGGCATGATCAGCCGCCGCAGCCAGTACAACGCCGAACATCATAAAGATCCTCTCTTCTCAGCAACTTTGCTTACCTGGGTTGACACAACTGATACTGCCGCCAATCTACAGCTTACTCCACAGGAGAAGAGCGATAACCAAGGCGAAAAGCGTTAAAGCCTCGATCATAGCTAGTGACAGCAACAAGCTCGAACGGATGTTGCTCGCAGCTTCGGGTTGACGCGCCATGCCTTGCATCGCGGTGGAAGCCGTCCAACCTTGAGCTATGGCAGAGGCTATAGCCGGCACCACGATGGTAATAGCGACTGCGATAAAAGCGACTCCCTGATCCATTTATTATATCTCCCTTCGACAATAGGTCGTTGCCGGCCGAACCGGCAGGTTTGGCTTTAGCGTCCGTAAAACGCCTTAATCATGTGTAGCCTCAGCCAAGTAGGTGATCATGAGCATACTGAAAATGTAAGCCTGAATGGCTCCCATCAGAACACCTAACAGCATTACCGGCGTCGGTACCAGAACGGGAACCAGAATAAAGAGAATGTTCGTGATCAGTTTTTCACCAAACATGTTGCCGAACAAGCGGATAGCCAAAGAAAATGGTTTGACTAGCTCTTCCACAATGTTCATAGGCAGCAGAAGAGGCATGGGTGTGCAGAAGTGATGCAAGTACTCACGGATGCCTTTCTTCTGTATCGCTGCCGCTTGAATCATAATGATGCTTGTTACGCCCAAGGCCGCGGTCGTCATAATATCGGTCGTCGGCGGTACCATGCCTGGTATGAACCAAGATAGGTTGAAGACCAAGATCATAATGAACAAGGAACCGACAAGAGGCAAGTAGACGCGGCCGGTGCGACCCATACCGTCGTCGATGAGACTGTTAATAAATTCCAATGCAATTTCCAGGAAAGTCTGTACGCCTCTGGGTTGCTTTTGAAACCGACGCGTTAGAAAAAAGACCGCTATGAACAACACCAACATGATGATCCAGGTGTTTACCACTGTCGATGTGACGACCACCGGTCCTATCTGAAACATAGGTTGACGTGTCAGGTGACTGATGACATTGGCTAACTCCTGAATCTTTTCTGCCCCAAACAACCGGTTTCGCCTCCGCTAATGGTTACATTGACAACGTGGATGTACGCGCCTGGCCGCGGCAGCTTCTTTAGCCTACCGCACGCCTGTATCTATTACAGTCGCAAAAGAACCCATGGCGGGAATATCCGCGATAGGTACTTTCTAACGGTTATTGTTAGAGGCGGGATGTCTGGATTCGCCGCTCATTCCCGCTCTGCTTCCTTACTCAACCGCTGTACCGTGAAGATCAGGCTCAGGAAGCTGAAAACCGCCCCAAGCAAGATGCCGCATACAAAAAACACCGGAGCAGTGCCCAGGCGTTCATCGAGCCTATCGCCGCCGACGTAACCTAAATACATGTAGACAGCCGTTGATAAAACCCACGTTATGCCGATGTTGCTATAGCGAACGTATTTGTGGGCGCTCTCCTTCATGGTGGCGGTTCCTTTCCGTCCGACGCTACGGATAAGTCACAGCACATAATACGCAATTACAATACTCCTATTTAAGGCGGACGGCAAGAGCTTTTAACCTGCTAAGACACCCATTCGCATATACACCATAGCCTATCTGGAGACCAATCTCAATGATTTAACAGCGATTTAACACAGCGCCGTTCCGTCACGCCACCCTAAAAAACCAAAAATTCCCGGTCGGTCTGTGAGAAAAATTGACCTATCCGGGAATGGGTACCCGCTCATCCTATGCGCCGGCGCTTGCGACCGGGTTGGAAATCGGCGTTTAAGTTATAGCAGCAGTTCGGTCAGATGCGTAATGATGCGTTGGGCCGCTTTGCCGTCGCCATAGGGATTGGGCGCTTGCGCCATGCGTTGATACAATGCCGTATCGCCCAGCAAGGCCTCGGTTGCGGCAACAATCTCCTCTTCCGCAGTACCTACTCGCCACAGCGTACCGGCGCTGATTCCTTCCGGTCGCTCCGTGGTTTCGCGCAAAACCAGCACCGGCTTACCCAATGCGGGCGCTTCTTCCTGAATGCCGCCGGAATCGGTAAGAATGAAATACGCGTGGTTCATCAGATTGGCGAA
>DUQB01000106.1 GCA_012838035.1 Bacillota bacterium
CAGGGACGGGAGTAGATAGAGACATGACAGCCGATGCCAAACCCCTTGATTACTCTCCGGTCGCGGCTAAAAACGAGCTATTGACCAATCCCGGATTCGAGATTCAAGAACCCGGCGCCATGGCGCCGGGTTGGCAGGTTTTTCAAGGGAGTTTTGGAAAGCAACTAGTATTTGAAAACCATCCGGTTTACGAAGGTGACTGGTCTTTTGCCATACACGATACTTCCTCGAAAGACGGTTTCGGTCTCCGTAGCGTGTTGTTACCGGCCTCCCCTGGACAGGAATATGAAGCATCAGTAAACCAGGCGGTGACCGACCTTTCCACCGTTTATGTAGATGTCGTCGATGGAGTTATCTTTGTGCAGGACTTCGAATTGGTTGAACCCGGCGTATTCCCTCCGGGGCATGCGGCGTTCGGCGGCGGGGACGGCGGTCAGTTGGATTCCACCGTAAGCTATACCGGCTCCAACAGCTGGGTTATTCAAGCGGTGCCCGGTACCGGCAACGGCCTGAGGCACGTTCCGGTTCCCGTCATACCCGGCAAAACATATAGAGCCACAGTCTACGCTACCTGGGAGGGAACATATCCCTGCTCCCTGTACCTAGATTTCGTTGATGCTTCGAATACGCGTATTACGGTGGTAAGCGCCCTGTGTAATTTGGATGACCCCTATTGGAACAGCGTGGAGCTGGAACTCACGGCTCCTGAAGATGCGGTGTATGCCCGTGTCATTATGTACTACGGCGCAAGCGAGCAGTACCGGAAAACATGGTTTGACGACGTCAGGATTATAGAGCTGCCGTAAACACCGTAGTCGTCTGGTTCATATCGGGCTGAATCGGGCCGAGGCCTTTGGCCTTCGGCCCTTTGGAAAAAAGGGGGGTATAAAGATGTTTTGCCGTGACCGATCCTACAGTGGTTCCAGAGTGGCAACCGGAACGTTCTTGCTGCTGTTGGTCCTCAGCTTGTTCATGTCGCATGCGACTACGGCCGCGACCAAGATCGTTTTGGGCACATGGATTCCCTATGCCGATTGGGAGCAGAAATACGGCGAAAAAATGGAGTTATTCGCCGCCACTCATCCGGATATCGAGGTGGAGATGCTGCAGGTGGCATTGCACGTGGAATATGCCGCCAAGTTGTTGGTACTGGCGGCAACCGGCGATCTGCCCGATATTTTGATGATCCCTCCGGAGCAGGTGGCGCCGTTGGCTCATTCCGGCATATTGGAAGACATTAGTCCCTGGCTGCAGAAAGACACGACGTTCGATACCCGGGCTTGGATCCCTTCCGTGGTGGAGGCCGTGCAATTCGCCGACATCATGTTCGGCGTACCCGCCTTTGCCGTGAACTACACCTATGCTTATAACAAGGACATTTTGGCGGAGCGGGGCATTGTGCCGCCGCGCAACGACGAATGGGTCACCTGGGATAGGATGCGCGAAATCGGCAGACGTGCTACCCATGACGCCGACGGTGACGGCACACCGGAGATTTGGGGCTTTTACCACGGCAACTCTTATACCGAGATCTTGCCGCTGCTCTTCCAAAACGGCGGCCGGGTGTTTGATGGAAACATGCTGCTCGACATCGATGTGCCGGTTATGTATGAGTGCGTCAACTGGTTGGTCTCACTGATTAAAGACGGCATTCACGGCGGCAGCCGCACGCTGTTCTACTCCGGCAATGTCGCTACCGAACGTTTGGGCAGTTGGGAAATGCCCAGCGTCATGAACGTTGATTTACCCATCGGCGTCGCTTCAGGTATTCAGAACAGAACCAGGGGGGAAGTGATGTATATAACTTCCTTCGCCATGGTAAAGACATCGAGCAACAAGGATGCGGTGTGGGAGTTCCTGAAGTTCTGGACGTCAAGGGAGAACCAGAACCTGGTGGCCAAAGGTGGTTTGGTCCCCATGCGGCGAGACGTCGTCTTCCCCGCAACGCTGAGGGACGTATTCAACGGTCTGATCAACTCGTTGACGGTCGCCCGGTCGTATCCGTACCATGTGCACTCCGACTACATCCAGCGGGCTTTCAACACGGCGATGACGCCGGTATGGCAGCTGCGAGCCACCCCCGAATCGGTCATCCCGGAACTGCAACGCACGCTTAATGCCTACATTAAGCAGCAGGGCTTGTAGTCGTAAGCATACGGCAACAGCCGCGGGCTCATCAAAGGGGGTCAGCGGTCAGGATGAAAAAGAATGTCGTAATCTGCTTGGCGACCGTACTCTTGTGTCTGGCAAGCGCTATTACGCAAGCTGCTGAAGTCAGCGAAGTCATGGGTACTGTGTATCGCAGCGCAGGGCTGCCGTTGGCGGGAGCGACCATCTACTTGTTTGATGAACAACCCGGATCGCCGTCACAAGTGCGCTTACGGACTGAACATTTACCTTTGCCGATATTCCGTTCGGCTCCTACACGTTCAAGGTCTTTGTCGGGCAGTACGAACTGTATAGCGGAGAAATACACGTGGACCAACTCGGTGCCGTCGAATTGCCCCGTATTACGGTGGAAACCGTAGACGGGCTGCTGTGGACGCAGGACTTTGAGTTGGCGGAACCCGGTAAACTGCCCCTTGGGCACCGGGTATTCAGCGGCAACGGCGGCCGGTTGGCTACCGATATGGCATACAGCGGTGCGCAGAGCTGGGTTATCGAGGACCTGCATGAATACACCAACGGCTTGAGGACCATAGCGATACCCGTCATTCCGGGCTGCACCTACAGAGCCGAAGCCTATTACACATGGACCGGGTCCAGCGCCGGCGCATTCTACATGGATTTTCTTGATGAGAACATGAAACGGGTTAAGAGAACGCATCACATGGTTTGATGACATCACTATAGAGGAGCTACCACCGGCAGAATAAACGACTGGTGGTTTATCATCAGCCTCCCCGCAGAATACATCTGCCGGGAGGCTTTTCGTCAGGCCGCCGGCAAGCGCCTGTAATACGATCTTTGTCAGCCTTCGGTGCGGGTAACCTGGGAAAAGACGCTTGTTACCACTGCTGCAGGGTGAATTGCTACAAATAACACCTGTGTAAACGGCTTCAGTGTATTATGATGTAAATGAAGGTTAAATACGGCAAAGGAAGCGGTTAGCCTTGAGAAAAAGCAGATGGTTCAAGGTTTTGTTAGGTGTTGTAGGCGTGTTCCTGCTCGTAGTAGTCGGTACGTTCTCTTACCTGATGCGCGGTTTGGATGCCGGCATGCAGGTTACTGTGGCAGAGCCGGATCTCAGCCGACTGGTCGACGGCGCCTATCTCGGCGAGTATCAAGCGGGCCGATGGAGCAATCAAGTTCAGGTAACGGTGGAACAACACCGCATCACCGACATCCAGGTCGTCAAAGATGTCACTTTTTCCCGTCCGGAATGGACTGAGCAGTTGATAGCAGCCGTCTTGGGCAAACAAACCTTACAGGTGGACGCGGTGAGCGGCGCGACCGTCACTACAAAGGCCTACTTGAAGGCGATCGAGAATGCCTTAACGCAGTAGGCTCCGTCAATCCGCCGAATTAGACGATACCGGCGCGTTGACCCTAGGAGCACAATATCCATTGAGTTGACGCCGAAGTGTAAACACATCGGCAGTCGACTTCCCTCCGCTCACCTAACGCTCATCGCAGGTACAAAAAGGTGTGCGCATCAATGCTCATCGGCCATTGTCAGCGCCTCTTTATAGATCTCAATGGTCTGCAACGCGGCCTGGCGAAGATTGAAATGTTGCTCAGCATAACTGCGACCGAAGTTTTGCAGTTCCAGAAGCCAATCTCGATTCCGATACAGGCTGAGCAAGTCGTCTTGTATAGCGGTAGCCGTCAGTTCTTTCTTATTCAACCGTCCGCTAAAATCGGGGAATGAAGCAGTTGCCAGATCATCGGGCGTCACAATTCCATCATAACTCCAACCCAATACTAAACAAGCGTTGCCGGCGGCCATTCCTTCGCGTACGGCACGTCCCGTGCCCACAACCACATGCGATTGATTCATGTAATCCTCCATTTGAGATTCCCAACCCACATACTGTCCGCTTTCACCGGCATACTTGGCGCAACTGCGGTCACCCGCCACGATGAATCTGATGGGCTGGGGAAACGTATCGATCGCTTCTCCCAAGGCCTTGATGCCGGCTAGTTTGTTTTGCTCGTATCTGCCGGCGTAAACCACGGTGAACTCGTCAGCCTTAGGCATCGGTGCAAATCGATTAAGATCAACCGCATTTTGCATGAGGATCACTTTGCGGCCGTGCTTCTCTACTTCAGCCATGATGCGAGGTCCCACGCAGATGAGGCAAGCGGCTTGCTCAAGATAACGCTGTAAGCGCTGGTGGCCCAAGCCCAGGCTGTGACACGAAATGACATAGGGTATGCCGCACCTCGCCTGAATCGCATGGGCAGTGCTGAAATCCCACGATGAATGCGCATGGGTCACATCGATGTGGTGGCGTTTGCAGTACCTGACGATGTCGCCTATGCGCTTTGCCGGAATCACAGCTACATGGACGTCTGCATCCGCCAAGTACTTGGTATAACTGTGCATGGACTCGGCGCTGTGTTTAGGATGAGTGACAACTAAGCGTACTTCCTGTCCGCATTGGCGCAACGCTTCGCAAAGGCTGACGACATGCGTGGTTTGTCCGCTGTAAAAAAAGCTGGATAGCAGTATTAGAATGCGCATTGTATGCCTCCTGGAGCCGTAGTGGAGCCTACGGATGATCTGGATCCCGCAGATACCTGTTCAAGAGTCATTGTACGAGGTAGGTGAGCCGCATGATATGGTAGTGAGGTACCCATTAAAAAACGGTTGGAGGATCGTTCATATCCGGACAAGATGGGATCTAGCGGCTATGACCATCGCCTTCCTTCGTTAATAACTTGGTGGTGAACAAACTACCAATTTTGGAGGCGATCATCGTGGGATTCCAATCTCCCCAGTTTGATTTTATCGATCAGCGTTTTTCGCCGCGGCACATGAAAACGCTGGAAGTCCTATGCTCTAAGCACGTGCAGGCCACCAGCAGCGATCCGCAGGAGATTGACATCAGCGGCACCTATAACGGGACACCGGCGTTCAGCCCTGCCACTGGTCAACTGCTGCCTGGGAATCGCATCGTAGTTTCGGATATTGATCCCGGCGCTACGGTTATTCCCAATAAAGTCTGCAACATTTTCCTGGTAACATGGTCCATTGTCGACTCCACCGGCGATGTGCTCGAGGGCCCCTTCACCACCACGGTAGCCGACGCGGTGAAGTGTCCGGGCGCGGGATTAGGTCCGAACCAGACAGTGATACAAAAACACGATATCCAGGTGATGTTCTGTACAACACCGGTAGACACCGATGACGACGGTGCTTTTGACGTGGTGTATGTAACCCTTGATGTGGAGTATTGCTTGGTAGTCGCTCAGGAAGTGGTTCTCAAAGTTAACGTCGCTCAGCCGTTTTGCCCTTAGAGAAACTGCCTATTCCCTGTCCGGCGAATGATGCCGTTTGAGCTCATGTAATCACCTAGGCGATAAACGAAGATGACGCTGCGAGAGGTCTAACGCGGCGTCATCTTATCTTTACCGGATGGCTTGCTGCTGCGATTATTTCCCTTGCAGCATCTGTGTAACTCGTTCAGCTGGTCGGAGCGTCAACGCCGGGGCGCGCATCCGACCGCCCGTCACTATCTTCATCCACCAGTTTGGTAATCCGATCCGCGTAGGACGATAAGCGGAATCCGTCCGGTTTGCCATAGGCTAGTCCATCAATCCATAACTCCGCGGCAGCCGGATCCCCCTTGCGCCTCCTATCATCCAAATGGGGTCTTTCTTCTTTCTTGGCGGCAGCGCGTTTGATCATATAGTCCACCAGAACTCCACCTATAGAGGTCTGACAAATCTCATCAGTGGTTTTACCATTGGGCCAGGAGTTCACCTCCAGAACCTCAAATCCGTTTGGACCTTGGATGATGTCAAGGGCGGAGAAGTTCAGGCCGACTGACGCAGTGGCTCTTATCGCAATATCCGCTAGCTCAGGGGTTATGGGGCAAAGCTGGTTTGTGCGGGACTCAAATACGGCGCCGAGCCGTAAGTGGGGGTATAGATTGAAGTAGTGCGCGGCAATCACCTGATCCTCGATGACGTAGACACGGTGGGTATGCCCTTTGTTGGGTACATAGCGCTGGATATACACCGCTTCCGCCGCTCGTCGGTAACGCCGCGCCACTTCCGGCCACTTTTGGTATGCATTGACGCCTTTGCCTTGCGCGCCGTCCCGCGGTTTGGCCACGCAGGGCAGTCCGACGCTATTTCGCAGTAGAGCCGATATCTTTTCGCTCCATTTATCCGCCATGACGGCGTTAGGCGTTCTGATGCCGGCAACAGCCAGGTACATCGAGGTTTGCGGTTTGCTGGCGGCTATTCTACACGCCCAAACAGGGTTGACGACCGGCACTCCGGTCATCTCAAAGTAGTCTACGATTTCGGCGCCTAACGCCGCCGACGTGGCATTCAGGACCAAATCAGGCTGAATGATTCTGCCCTTTTTGTCCAGCACTTCTACTCGATTCCCTTGTACTCGTGCAATCAAAGAACCCGGTATTGCTACCGTATGATCCACTTCGCGCAGACGTAAATGTTTCAATACCTCTTGAATCATGTGACTGCTATACCGTCCAAACGTCATGACCAGGATATGCATACCCCTATGCCACCTCATTTCGTCGGATAATGCAGGCGGTGCGCGAGGTATCTCCGCACGGTCGGGCGGTTACGAAAAAACGGCTGCCTTAGCTCCATTGTATGTAACGCCTTTTGGCAGGATATGATTACCGATTCCTGATTCGTCCATCCTGCATATAGTGAGGAACAAGGTTAAGGAGGATGACGCGGGTGACGGTGAACGAGGAGTTGGCAATATACGGCGGCGTACCGGTGCGGACGCAGAAACTTACTAAACGCACCCCTTTTGGCCGTGGTGAGATAGATTTGATCACCCAGGTCATCAACGCTCAGGACCTTTTCGCATATGGTACATGATCAGACGCTTAGAAGCTGCGATCGGCCGCTTATATGACACGCAATGCGCAGTGGCGACCACAGCGGGAACGGCAGCTTTGCATTTGGCAGTAGGCGCGGTAGAGATCAATCCGGGAGATGAAGTCATCACTTCCCCCATTACGGATATTGGTACCGTCATCCCCATTCTGATGCAAAACGGCGTGCCCGTTTTCGCCGATACGGCTCCCGGCACCTTGCATATGGACCCCAACGATATTGAACGCAAAATGACTGCGCGCACACGGGCTATCATTTTGGTACATGCGGCAGGGAATCCCGTGGATGTGGAGCCGTTTCTAGAAATAGCACGCAGACACCGCCTCATCCTCATAGAGGATTGCTGTCAAGCGCACGCGACTTGGTTGGGAGATAAATATGTAGGAACCTATGGGCATATCGGTTGCTTCAGTTTACGATGAATCAGCAAGAAAGCTTACGACTTTTGCCGTGGGATGAATTGCGATTCGACTTGTCATTATGCATTTGGCAGGAGTATAATAAGATATGGGAACAAAAAGATGGACCACAAGCAATAAGGCCGTATATAACATTGGCTATCATTTGATCTAGGTGTCCCAAGTATCGTCGTAAAGTATTGGTCGATAAAGTGGCATCCAGG
>DUQB01000107.1 GCA_012838035.1 Bacillota bacterium
ACGTATCGCAGCATGGTCATTCATCATTTTACCATAGTGGGTATGGTTTACCAGTGACAGATGCTGGGTTTGATCCGGGGCCTCTACGGCGTTTCGGCACGTGTCGAGCCGGCGCGGCGCATATATTATGGACGAGAACCTACTGCTGATGTTTTAACCGGCACCTTTTTCGGGCACAGTATGTTAGGCGGGTTATGCCAAAGCGCGGGCGTCAGGTCGCGTTCCTCGCGTCAGCGTCTGCATGCGCAGTATGCCGATGGGTAAGCCAACGGCGTTGTCGGCATAGAACGGCCTGACGTCCGGAACATGAATGATCATCTTATAAGGAGGAGAGGTTCAGTTGTCCGATTTGGTACGCTGGAATCCGTATGATGAGTTGGCTCGCATACGCGATGAGTTTAACCAGGCATTTGCGCCGTTTTGGACGGGGCGGCCTTGGTCGGGCCAGATGAACAGGTGGATTCCATCCGTGGATGTTAAGGAGAGCGCCGAGCGCATTGAGCTGAGCGCCGAAATCCCGGGCGTGAATCCTGAAGATGTGGATGTGACCGTAAGTGACGACAGCGTGGTGATCCGCGGCGAGATAAAACAAGAGACCATGGATAATGACTCGGGTTATCAGCGGCAGGAGCGACGTTATGGCAGTTTTCAGCGCACGATTCCTTTGCCTGCGGCGGTAAAGCATGAGCAGACGGCCATTGCGTACGACAACGGTATTCTCACTCTGACAATGCCGAAAGCCGAGCCGGGTAAGACCCGATCTACCAGGTTGAAAATCGGTGAGGGACCGCACCGTTTACAATAGCCATTCCCTGTTGTAAGCGTGTGAACCACCATGGGTACATGGCTTTCCATGGTGGTTCAACCGCCCCTATTCCCACTAGTTGTCGACCAACCAACGCTTAAACCAAGCTGTGGTTAATGCTCTGCCGTATTCGGGAACATCGTGTCCGCCCCCAAAGAGGAATTGGGCGAACTTCTCCGGCTCGCCTAATACCTGATACAGCTGACTCAGCTGCAATCCCACCTCGGGGAGCGTTTCGTTATTTCCATACGTAGGATCGCTCATCCCGGAAATATTGAGAAATGCCCGCGGGGCGACCAAAGCGGCGAATTCGTGTAATTCGAAGGGCAATGCCGCGTTTTGCAGGAAGGGGGCTCGCAGTTTCGGGAAGTATGAGTACCACCCTTCCCTGGCCCAGTTGAGTCGTTTAGGATTATCCACCCAGGTAGTGAGGCCGCAACTGGATACCGCCGCTTGCACGCGGGTATCGAAGGCTGCTACGAAGAAACTGCCGTGACCGCCCAATGAATGACCCACCGCGCCGATCCGTGCGGCATCGACTTCGGGTATGGCGCAAAGAATGTCTATGGCACGCTGACCGTCCCAAACAGCTTTGCCTACTGCGGACCACGCAGGGTGGCGGTCGTAGAAAGGTTTGGTGTCGTAGGGCTTGTACCCTGTGACCAAGCGCTCTCCGGCACAAACGTGATCCGGCGATAAGGTGATGAATCCGGCAGTCGCGAGTAGCCGGCCGTAATCGCGGCCCGGTTTGCCGCCCAGTCCTAACTGGGTATCTTTAGCTTCAACAGATGTACCGTGCAAACACAGTACGGCGGCGCCTTTTTGCCGCCGCTCCGGAGGGGGAATCAGCAGATGAGCGCGCACTTCTTCGTCCGGTTCCACATCGTAGCCGATGACGAGATGCCTGTATGAGGGGCTGGTCGTGTTGTCGGCATACACTCGTATCACCGGTTCCGGGATCGGTATTTCCCCCGGATCACCTAATACAGCTAGAACCTGTTGTTCAATTTCCGTGCGTTTGGCAGCCCACTCCTCCGGTGTGGCAATTTCGGGTAACGCCTCCGGATCGGTGGAACGTGCCAGGAGATGCCTCACTTTCGGCAAGAAAATCACCTCAAAACTGGGAATAGTAATGATAATAAAAGCCGTAGAAGAAGCAGATCAGCACTTTAAAGAAAACTCATCAATAGGGCGATACTTCGTGGGAGGTAATTGAAAGCCTGCCTGCGAATTTTAATATCAGCCTGATAAAGTCGGATTTCGCATTTTTAAGCTTTTTCGCCGATTTTATGAGAGGCGCAGTCCATCATCTACTTAGGGAGTTGATCTGGTATGAGGAAGCAGTGGGGTGTTCTGTTTTTGACGCTCTGTTTGTGGGGTATGTCAGCCGGCGCGGCGGTTCAGGCAGCTAAACCGAAAGTGGTTATCGGTACCTATTCTGAGCCGCGCTATAAGATAATGACCGAAATGCTGATGCCGGAGTGGCGGAAGGACTATCCGGATATTGAAATTGAGGTCCATATGTACCCCGACTTCTTCAACAAATTGCTGGTGCTGATCGCTACCGATGCCGCTCCGGATATCGTGGATACGGCAGGTACGTTCCTGTTTGGTCATGTCGTTCGGGACGGCGCCGTCGATTTAGCCCCATATATCGAAGCCGACCCGACGTTTAGGGCCGACGACTTCTTCCCGCACACCTGGGAGGAGGTTCGCTATCCCCACTTTGAAGGCAAAGGCATCTATGCTCTCCCGTATGACTGGGTAGGCGCGTTAATGTACTATAACATTAGCCATTTCGACCGGCGCGGCGTGCCGCACCCGGGCCCCAACTGGACTTGGCAAGATCTGCGCGAGCATGCTAAAAAGCTGGTTTACGATGAGAACGGCGACGGTATTGTGGATGTATGGGGCACGGTAGTTGATTCGACGCACTTGATATTCGATCCCGCCGTGCGTTCCTATGGCGGCGCGATGCTGAATCCGGATCGTACCGCAGCCGCTTTTGACAGCCCGCAAGCCGCTCAAGCTCTGGAACTGCTTACCGCCATAGTGCTGGAAGACGGCTCCGCGCCTCGGCCGGGCGTGACGGCCCGTTTTGAAGCCGGTAAATCAGCCATTACCATCATGGGCTCCTGGGAAGCCACCAAGTTCCCGGATCCGGCTGGTTTTGACTGGGCGACGCAGATTGCTCCGGGCGGTCCGGTTACGCGCGATATTTATGGTGGTTCCAATTCGTGGGAAGTGATGCGTCGGCCCAGCCAAGATATGGACGCGGTATGGACCGTGTTGAAAGAGCTGGTATCTTTGCGTACGGTACGGGCGTTTACCACCGATGTGGAGCGTGAGCTGCCGTCACGCCGGTCATACGTGAGCAAATGGCCGCAAACTCAGCTAATCCAAACGCTGGCAGCCTCATCCGCTTACATGCGCAACGCCGACTTCAGCGTGGACTGGACGCCCTGGCAGGTTGCCAAGCGTAACGAGATCAACCCCGTGTTGAGCGGCGCCCGGTCGATTGCAGAAGGGTTGGCTCGTGCGGCTCAGGCTGTAAACAACATTCTGGATGCGGCCTATCGTTTATAGGCGATCCGGCTTATCGATAATAATGGGCAGAGTAAAGGCGGAGCCGCGCTGATGCAGGCTCCGCCTTGGCAGCGCGTTACGGTTTCAGGTTCACATAGGCTTCGTAGTGGTGAATGGCGAAGCCGACAAAGCCCGGATGCGAGATGAATTCCGCTGCGGCAATCTTCAGCTCCCTTTCCATCACTGCGTTGCCTTCTTCATAGAAGGTGACGCTGGGGGGATCGCCGGTGACTTGCTTTGTGTCCACTCCCACGAAAACGGCCCGTTGCAGGCGATCGGCCACAGCAAGTTCGTTGAGCGCGTCGCGGATGATGCGTGCGGCGGTATCACGGTAATCCATCAAGGCCACATAATCGCTTGCGGCCTGCAGCGGTTCATGTAAGAACTGGTACTTCTCTTGGTCCAACCATATGGGCAGGGCCAACCCGAATACCAAGCCCAAATCGCGGTTGTCGTTCATAAAGGCATACACCTGCTCAGCCATGCCTACCCAGCCGTCAAACAGCTCTTGGGAGGGCCATTCGGCGAGCAAATAAGGTTCCACGTCCAGCTGCAGGCCGTCGAAGCGGGCTAAGGTAGGGTTATCCGGCGCATACTGAGCGGCGGTTTGTCGTTGCCATTTAGCCAGATTCCCTAGGAGCGCCTCCAGGTTAGGAGCAAGCGTTTTGCTCGCCCAACTGGGCGTACCGGCCAATAGGTCGACGGTTAGGCCTTGCTGATGCGCTTCGATGAGGAAGTTGGCCAAAGCAGCTTGCTCAGCGCGCGAGGCGATGGCCTGGATGCCCCAACCCGCGCTGAGAAAAAGGCGCTTGATCGGCGCGCTGCCGGGTCCTTTCGGCGCTTTTGCGAACTCGAACAGCTCGGCGCGCTTAAAGGGATTAAGCACCAGATCGCGTGTATTCCAAACCCACAGGGCGCGCCCTGGGTGAATGGTCGGCACTGCTCTTTGTGGCGTAAGTTGTGTTTCAGCTTTAATGCCCGCATTAAACAACATCAGTAATAAGCACCCCGCTAACAGCAGCAAACGTATTTTCCGCTTCGCGCTCATGCCCAAACCTCCCGCGGTAAAAATGATGAAGGGCATGCCTTCAAGGTGGTTGTACGGTCGGCATGCCCGGATGCAATAGTTCAACGGAACACCTATGCGCTTAAAGCGCAAGCAACTGTGCGGCTTGGACGTTCATCTGCTCCAAGAAGGTTTCCAGCGGCGTCCGCTTGTTGTATACATCGGCAAAACCGCTGTTCCAGGCATTGCTCACTTCCAATACGCCCGGACCTGCCGGCGTCGGGAGGTTGCCCGGATCCAAGGTGGTTTGAATCGCGGTCGATACCATTTCTCGCTCAATGCCGCTGAACTCAAGCGTTTGCAGCCATTTGCCCTGCAGGTTCGTCGACGGCGGAATCCAGCCGTGCACGTTGGCATAAGCCAACGAACGCTGCTGATTCAGGTGTACGAAGGCCAACCATTCGTAGGCCTCGTCTTTGTAGGGTGAATCCTTCATAATCTGCCAGCCGCGAATTTCC
>DUQB01000108.1 GCA_012838035.1 Bacillota bacterium
CATGGATGCAAACGGGGTGATTCCTCAAGGCGTAATAGGTGCGGAGCTATTGCTCTTTGATCCGGATTTCCCCTATCTTATGCGCACGGACTATCATGCTGTTCTTAGCGCGGTAGAAGCGCTGCGGCACAATCAGGTGCTGGTAGTGGAATTGGCCGATTTAGCCAGGTTGGACAGTTTTCGCGAACATCTGGCAGAAACGGTGTGGCTGCAACAACGGCGTGCCGTGTTAACCGAAATCGGGTTGTTCATCCATCATCTCGCCGAGTTACCGGCCGTATCCGACCGCATTATCCTAATCATCTCACCTATGCCGCGCGCAGATCGCGCAGCTGCCGGACACTGGCTGGCACCGATGCTCATGCTCCACCCCCAGGTAACCGCATCGTTACTCCACTCCCAGGGGACGAGACGGCCCGGGATCGTACTAAATACCGACATCGCCGGGGCGATCGTCGCGCTGGCTCAAACAGGCGCCACAACTTTACTGCGACAAACCGCAGCAGCTGATGATGCGGTTGCAGTCCGGCTGGCGCAAGTCCACAGGCGGATCATTGCTTTACACCGCATGCGAGCGCCGCTGCTGCAAAGCTATGTATTGCTCTGCGTAGTCGTCTTCCTAGCAGCCGCCCCCGTGTTGTGGAGCATTTCCTTAGGCCGCTCCCATTTAGCGATTATTTGGGAGTACGCCTTGCTGATCGTAGCGGCCTTCCCTCTGGCGGCTCTCCTTTTGGCTCTCTTCCCCATCACCGGCACCGGATGGGCTTTAGCTTCGGTCACCGTGCTGACGGCGCTTTTGGTCTGGACAACCAAGGCGCTTGCCAAATGCAGGTTGGACTCCTTTCTCCTGCTCTTCAGCGCTACCGGACTGGCCTTATTGCTGGACATACTTACCGGGGCCAAGCTCATCCAGTGGTCGGCGCTGGGCTACGACGTCATTGGTGGAGCGCGTTTCTACGGCATTGGCAATGAGTATGGCGGCGTGCTGCTTACCTCTGTTCTGACGGCCGTGGGGATTTTGCTGCACAGAAGCCCGGTGCGCTCATGTACGCGGCAGGCGATCGCGGCTTTTTTACTGACATCCTGCATCGCTGGGGCGCCTTGGTGGGGCGCCAACAATGGTGTGGCCGCCTCGGCTGTTCTTGGTTTCACCCTCACTACATTTTTTCTGCTTCAGGCGCCCGTATCGTGGCGGCATATTTTAGCCGCAGGTTTACTTTTGCTCCTCTTTGCCGCGGCGGCGATAGCCCTCGAATTAACCTGGAATAAGAGCAATCCCTCCCATTTGGGTCAGTTGGCTAGACAAGTAATGGCCGGCGGCCTGGCGCCCATTTGGTCTATGGCCGCCAGGAAGTTGGCCATGAACCTGAAGTTACTCCGCTACACCATTTGGACCAAAGTACTGCTTAGCTCGTTGGCGATTTCATCGGCGCTCATCTTCCGTCCCGTACCTTGGGTGCGGGATTTCTTGGCGCGATCACCTCAGCTTTTAGCTGTCGCTAAAGGGTCTTTGGTCACCGCCATGTTCTTGCTGGTTCTGAACGATTCGGGCGTGGTTGCCGCTGCTACGGCCATGATTCCCGTTACCACTCTGCTGCTGTTTTTAGCTGCCCGATCACTGGCGATGAAGCGAGTCACCACCAAATAGCTACCGTTGTCGGTAAGTAAACCGGGCTAATGGCAGGAACGCAAGAAATCGCCAGGCCGGTAGTATGACGGAAGATATAACAGGGTGCTCCGTATGAGAGCACCCTATGATATTTCCACGCTATTTCTCCGCCAGAATCCGGGATACTTGCTCATGAATAAGCTGCGTACCCGTCTCAATGGGTATCTGACCCAGCATCATCTGTGTGATGAGCGGGGTCACCACAGCCCCGATTTCGGTTGATTGCAGCAGCAAGTAGTTGGTTTGCGTACCAGGTGCGGCGGCCGAAGTGAAGAACGCCGTGAAGTTGGAGGGCAGATCGGGATTCAGCGCCCGGTAACGACCTTGCAGCTGCGTGAGAGACGGGGCGCGTCCCGTGTACTCGACCAGCTTGCTATGGCTTTCCACGTTGAGCGACAGGAATTTGATCCATTCCCATGCCGCATCTTTATTCAGGCTTGCATCGACGATCTCCCAAGCGTTTACGGTAATTTCCGTACCGGCATTGACCGGACCGCGCAGCTGCGGGGCGATGTTGTAGCGGATGCCGGTTCCTTTCAGACTGCCGCCGATGATGCCCGGGCCGTCGGCAAAGGTCATAGCCGAACCGCGATGGTAGAAATAACGCTGCGATACTCTTGGGGCATTACTGGGCATGGCGATTCCTTCTTGAATCATGGAAACCGGGAACTCCAAGCCTTTGATTACGAGAGGGTCGTTCCAGTAACTCTTGATGGGATCGATAATGCGATCGTAAAGCTTGGCGCCGACTTGGTGCACCCAGATATACCAGCGGTTGTACATCCGGTCGACCCCGTATACATCGATCTGACCGTCGGCGTTCGTATCGATCGTGAGCTTGCGGGCGCTAAGTCGCGCCTGTTCCCAGTCCCACTTTTCGCCTAACGTGGACGGATAGGGCAACCCTGCGTTGTCAAACATCTCTTCATTGAAGTAGGTCACGACGGGGAAGATATCTGCCGGTAGGCCCCATATGGCTCCCCTGTTATCGGTGAGAACCGACATGACGGCCGGACTGGTGAGCCGGAGCAGGTCGATGTTTTCCTTCTCCAAATAGGGGCGCAGATCCGCAAATGTGCCGTTAATGATGTACGGAGCGCCCATCGCCGGATGGAACTCGACAACGTCGGGCGGCGTACCTGCCGCCAACATGACGGCGAATTTCTGGAGGTATGGATTAAACGAGCCGCCATCTATAATCTCGACCTCAATTTCCGACTGACTGGCGTTGAACGCTGCCACCCGATCAGCAAGAAAATCGCGCCAGCCTTGGCCATGACTGCCATAATTTAAGTGAACGATCTTGGTTTTGGCCATGACGGGCATACCGCCCATCAACAATAAACCTATCGCCAGCAACACCGCGAGACGTTTATACATGCTTCTCCTCCTACCTTTCGTTCTCTGAGTTCCGCCCATGATCAACACAGGGTGACCTTACCATCGCTTTATAGTAGTAGAACACCAGTGCATAATGCGATAAACAAGACGTCGGCTTGTTTCAACCTCCTCTCCGGAATCGATGATTTTCCACCACACAACGCAGCATTAGGGCAATTACTCCGTCTCGACTGATCGATCTATAGATATCTGAATAAGCGTCCGTCGCCATACCAGTGTATGGCCGGATAGATGCAGGCGCCGGATGAAGCGTTCAACGTCATTTGAGCAGGACGAACCTGGCATTATCTGTTCATGTGCTACATTCGCTTATTGGCCGCGATTTCCTGTATATGAAATCAAACAATATATCACGAATATACGCAATAACCAGGAATGCATGAGATCACCGTGCCGGCGTTTTAACAGAATGTAAGCGTTGTGTTCTCAGAGAAGGACTAAAGACCCCCACTAAAGAAGATAATTTGTATACACCATACAGCGCGGCTCTCAGATCGGTTTTTCACTCAATCTCATGCATGTATTTGGCGAAAAAGAATGGAATACATATGAAGAGCAGCCGTCCTTCCAGGTTGGATCACCGCGCTGCAGCGTAGTCGGCGTCGTCGTTTTTCGCGAAATAGGGTTGAACGAAATTGTCCCGACCCAATACGCAGAAAAGGTCAATGTAGGGCAAAAACAAGTCAGGACGGAGGTTGTTTATGTCAGGCTTTTCAGATATTGAGATCGCTCATGCGGCACAATTGCGTCCCATTATTGATGTGGCACGCGACCTCGGACTTCAAGATGATGAGATTGAACTGTACGGTAAGCACAAAGCCAAAGTGAACCTCTCCGCTCTAAAGCGTTTGGAGAAACAACCAAACGGTAAGCTGATCTACACCACGGCCATCACGGCAACGCCCGCTGGTGAAGGGAAAACCACCACGGCCATAGCGCTGGCGCAAGGCTTGGGCTACCTAGGCAAACGAGCGGCCGTAGCCTTACGCGAACCTTCATTAGGTCCTGTTTTCGGCATTAAAGGCGGCGCTACCGGTGGCGGCCACGCTCAGGTCGTTCCTATGGAGGATATCAATTTACACTTCACAGGCGATATTCACGCCATCAGCGCAGCGCATAATCTGTTGGCCGCACTCATCGACAACCATATTCATCAAGGCAATGAGCTGGATTTTGATGTGCGACGTGTCCTGTGGCGGCGCGTTATGGATATGAACGACCGACAATTACGCCAGCTTGTAACGGGTTTAGGCGGCCCGGCCAACGGCGTTCCGCGCGAAACAGGCTTTGATATTACCGTAGCATCGGAAATTATGGCGATTCTTTGTTTAGCGGAAAACCCGCAAGATCTGAAAGAGCGTTTAGGGCGCATGTTAGTCGGTTTTAGCCGCAGCAAAAAGCCCATCTACGCTCGGGACCTCAAAGGTGTTGGCTCCCTTGCCGCGCTACTTAAAGATGCGCTGAAACCTAATCTCGTACAAACGCTGGAAGGGCAACCCGCCTTTATCCACGGCGGACCTTTTGCCAATATCGCGCACGGCAACAACTCCGTACTGGCTACCAAACTTGCACTCAAAACGAATGATTATGTGATCACGGAAGGCGGCTTTGCCGCAGATTTGGGAGCTGAGAAGTTCTTTGACATCGTGCACGGTTATTCAGGCCTAACACCTGATATTGCCGTGTTGGTGGCAACCATCAGAGCCCTGCACATGCACGGCGGAGTCGCACGCGAACAGGTGCACGAAGAGAATCTCCCCGCCCTGGAGAAAGGTTTGGCCAACTTGGAGAAACACGTGCAGAATTTGGCCAAGTTCGGTTTACCGGTGATTGTAGCCATCAACCGGTTCCCCACGGATACTCAGGCGGAACTGGACTTTACGCATCAATTCTGCGAACAACTGGGCGTGGTGAGCGCCGTGTCCGACGGAGTGGCGCAAGGCGGCAAAGGCGCTGCCGCGCTGGCCGAAACCGTGCTCAAAGGCTTAGAGGAAACACAAGCGCAGTTCCGGCCTCTGTACGACTGGAATCAGCCTGTCAAACAGAAGCTGGATACGTTAGCTCGAGAGATTTACGGCGCTGACGGCGTACAATACACTGCGAACGCGGAACGGGACATCGCGCAAATCAACGAACTCGGCCTGGCGCATCTGCCTGTTTGCGTGGCCAAAACGCAGCATTCACTCTCTGACGATCCGAATTTGAAAGGCGTACCCAAGAACTTCACGGTCACGGTGCGCGAGGTGCGGCCATCTGTAGGCGCCGGGTTCCTGGTATGCTTAACGGGTGACGTCATGACCATGCCCGGCCTGCCCAAAGTACCTGCCGCCGAAGCGATCGACCTCACAGAAGACGGAGAGATCACCGGTTTGAGATAACAGCAACCGTCAGATCCGACAACAGAAAACGGGGCGCTCCGTTATGGGGCGCCTCGTTATGCTTTCGCCGCCGAATTAGCGATACTTACCTCAAACAGCTACATACCGGCAAAAAACTTCGTCAACTGTTCATGGATGAGCGTCGTACCCGATTCTATCGGTATTTCACCCAACATCGACGATCTCCCCAGCGTTTACGGTAATTCTTCTTGAAACATGGACACCGGGAACTGCAATTCCTTGATGATCAGAGGATCGTTCCAGTTACTCCGAGTGGGATCAATCACGCGATCATAGAGTTGCGCGCCGACTTGGTGTACCCAAATTAAAGAATAACAAGGCGCCCCGTATGAGAGCACCTTGTTATAATCACACTCTACTTCTCCTCCAGAATCCGCGATACATGCTCATGAATGAGCTCCGTACCCGTTTCAATCGGTATCTGGCCAAGCATCATCTGTGTCATGAGCGGGTTCACCACAGCCCCGATTTCGCTTGACTGCAGCAGCAAGTAGTTGGTTTGCGTACCCGC
>DUQB01000109.1 GCA_012838035.1 Bacillota bacterium
TGCTCTTCAGTGAACTTCGGAGCATCACCATGGTGACGCCTAAACACCCAGTCCTGGAAGCGTTGGCGGACTACTGCGTCAAAACTCGTGAGTTTCTGGTCTAGCCCAACAATACGACGGAGCAGTGAGACAAGGGTTACAAGCTCATTTATTGGGCTCGCTGGTACGTTATCTTCCAGCTGCTTGTAAGCGTTCCAGACACGTACTGGGGTCTTGGGGGATTTGGTGAGCTAGCCAAGACCACCAGTAGCACCAGTAGTGACTTCGCAGCCGTTAAGCGGTCTACAGTAGCTGCAAGGACGGAGCATAGGCTTGCCTAGCATGCTCGTCGTTACGGCTTAGCCAAGAACCATAGGGCAGTACTGCAACGCCTGCATTCCTTCTCCGTAGGACAGTAAGGGGATTCAGCCAAAGAAATTCCTGCCCTCATGGCTACAGGAGGTTGCTCTCGTCATCCGATACTTCCTTGGTGAAGGGCTTTGTGCTCAGCCTGAACGCCCTCGAGTCCTGATAGGTGTTGATTGCTTCTATTGCCAGTTCAGTCATCAGTGGCATGAATCTCTGGATTTCGCTCAAGGCCTCGTTATTTAGGGTTGTTATCCCCGGTACATCCGTCCTAGCGTTCCTGAAACGGCCATGTGCGCAGCGGTTGCGACAGATCTCAATGTAGTTGCCAAGAGACCGGGGGCTGATGGACAGTTCCCGGAACCTGGATTCGAGCTTCGCAAGTGCTGGTTTCCAGTCCGCAGTCCAGTCTCCCTGAACCTTGTACCGCAGCTCCAAAATACGATACAAAGAAAAGTACCGATAATGAAGTGGTATTGTAGGGCTGCGAGATTCCGCCAGTAGCCTTAACAGTGTTCTCACTTCGAATCCGCTATTGAACATGTTCATGAACGAGGAGCCGTCAAACTTCTTGTGAGTTTTGAAGGCTTGCATTTGAAGCTTCAGACAAGGGGGAGCTCCGTCGGGGACGAAGATCCAAAAGGGGACGGGATAAAGAGTGGTGGACGCATCGTCGACTAAGGATAGAACGGACAACGCATGCTCCTTCAGTAGCTGAATGGTTGCAAGAGCCCCTTTTGGGATTTCCTCCGTCGGAAGGCTTGAGAGCGCGATCCGGCTCATCTGAGGAACGCCTATTTCGTCGCCAATGATTGCAACCTCATACTGCCGAATAGTACCTTCAACGGTGAAGGCAACCAGTGGTGGCTCGCCTGTATCAACGTATGAGTCTTCAAGGGGCTCGATGAAGTAGTACCGGTAGCTTGTGTACATGGGGCTAGACCTCCCAGTGCCTCACATGTTCTGGTGTTCGGACTTCCATGGGCGAGACCTTCCAAGACATAGCAAAAACCGCGTACTCGTGGTATTCAGGTTGCACTGGGGTCTTTGGAAACGCATTTCGAAACGTAGGAGTAGGTGGTCTCGTAAAAGCCATCTACCGCTGTCGCTGATGCGCAGCAACGTTATCTGGCCGTTGTGTCTCCATGCCTTCCTTCCGACGTTTAGGACATACATTGCCCATGCGAAGCATCATAGCGTGGCTCACTTTTGTTGTCGTACAGAGCTGGGCAGGAGAAGTCACGGCAACAGAGAAGACACGCCGTACCCTTGCTGGTATCCGCACCACAGGGCTTGAAACCCCCTTCAGAAGCCAACAAACACTAAGGCGACCACCTCTCGGTAGCCGCTCTAGCTGTGCTTTTCTGGCGGAAGGGGAGGGATTTGAACCCCCGGCGGCTTGCACCGCGACGGTTTTCAAGACCGCTCCGTTAGACCACTCCGGCACCCTTCCATACTCGTTGCAAACGCCATTATAGCATAAGCCGGAGCTCCTTTGAAGCCGGAAGTTCTCACCGTTTATGGATCCGCCAGGTAACACCGTACGTGCTCACCCGGGTGAAATCGCCATGTTCAGGGATCCGCCATTTTGTCCTACACTTAGCGCGCTCCGGCGCGCAACCGATACTCGATCACCAACTCGCCGGCAACCGCGAAAAGAAAAGTGACCCATGAGTACTGGAAGCCGACGATAAATCCCAACGTCACAAACAAAGCGATGGCCAGCAACCATAGGGCGCCCGACAACAGTCGCCTTTGCTCCATATGCCTGGGATCGGCCATCTCGTCCGTATGGCGCTCCATCCAGCGGTTTATCCCTTCTTCAACCCAAGGTTTGCGTAAGCTTTTCTCCGTTAAAAATAGATAGGCGATTAAACACAAACCCGGAATTACAAAGGGAATGAGCGTGCCGAATACGGCGGCGAAGTCTCGCTGCTCGGAGAAATAGAGCATTACCGACGTATTTATGCCGAAGATGATGCTGCTGGTACTTATGCCGTACAAAAGGGCGCGTTGCCACCGCATCGGCATCCTGCTTCCAGTTTCTTGCGTCAACCTGAGAAAGACAAATGCCCCGCCGGAAGGCACCAGGAACGGCAGGAGCGCCGCTACCCCGGCAAAGGCGTCTCCCTGCGAGTAGAAAATGATGAGTGAGGCGACTATGCCGAACAGTAACACGCCTGCTGAAGCGATGTACCCGATAACATGCGCTTTGTCCAGTTCCGGTTTTGAGCGAAAGTACATCTTGCTTATCACTTCGTTCCTCTTGTTTCGGCTTATCTGATCGGCAATTTTCGTAATATCCCCCAACTCGGCAACGGCCTTTTCGAATGCAACTTCAGGGTCAAGCCCCTTGTTCTGCAGTTCCTTAATCCGCTCTATTAGATTAACAGTAATCTCCTCTTTGAAGTCCAGGAGCTCAGGTGTAGGCTCGTAACCCTCAAAAAGCCTGTCGACATACACCTCTGCCTTCACATCTACTCCTCCTCCAGCAAACGGTTGAGTATGCATTGCGCAAATTCCCAGTCCCTTTTATTTTGGCGGTATAACTCCTTGCCTTTTTCGGTAATGCGGTAGTACTTGCGCCGACCGCCCTGAGATTCATCACCCCAGTAGGCGGTAATGTAACCCTCTTGCTCCAAGCGTCGGTAACTAGAGTAAAGGGTAGCCTCCTTCAGCTCATACTCCTCATCCGTTTTTTCCAATATCGTGCGATGTATTTCGTAGCCGTAGCTGTCGCCCTTAAGCAAAATGCTCAGCACGATCGTATCGGTGTGGCCACGCAGCAAATCAGAAGATAGCTTCCCAGCCATCCGGTCACCTCCAAGCGACGCCCACTTTGACTGTTCGAGTACATCATAAAGCATAGTACTATGACTGTCAAGGTATTATGAAGAACAAAATTACTGAGCCGGTCTGTCCGCAGAGTAGGCGAAGCAACCTTGCCGAGCAAGCAATGCCTCCAGGGCAGAGCAGACAGACTACAGCCAACAAACACGAAAACGCCCCCCTCGTTGCGGTCGTCGTACGCAGTGCGTGGGGCGATCAATCGGCAGAAACGCATAGCCAGGTATGCATCTGCTTCTACCTGGCATACTCCCAGTAATTCAATCCGGCGTACCCGAAGGCGGGTTTCAGCGCATAATCGTCTTGCGTCTCCATCAGGCGCTCGTATAGCAGCCCATGCAACTCCTTCAGCACGGTCCGGCTGTTGGGATCATCGATCAAGTTATGCATCTCATAGGGGTCGTTTGCCAAATCAAAGAGTTGCCAAGGCGTACCGCCGAACTCATCGCCCAAGACGACGTACTTATACCGTTCCGCGCGAAAAGCCCGCCAGGCCTTATCGTAGAAAGGCGCTCCAGGTCTGGTTTCAGCCACAAACTGCAGCATAACGCCGGGACGGTCAACTTCGTGCGCTTCGCCTCGCATCAAGGGAGAAAGATCGAAGCCCGGCTTAGCGTCGCCTGCTTTACTACCCACCAATCCCAGCAAGGTGGGGTACAAATCCTCCGTACAGGTCGGCGTCGAAACGACCTGCCCTTTGGCCACCAATTGCGCATTCGCACTGTAAACCACCAACGGAATGCCTACCGACTCTTCATAGGGATACTGCTTATTACGCAGCCCATGCGCCCCCAGCAAGTCACCGTGATCCGATAAGAACATAAAGATCGTATTTTCCATCAGCTGTTCTTCTTCCAGCCGGCGAATAACTAGGCCGACATTGGCGTCGAGATTCTCAATCATGGCGTAGTAGTTGATGGTGTGTTCCCTCAGGTGCCGCTTTTTGGACGAATCGGCGACATGCGGCGGCATGATGAGCTCGCGCCCCCGGACGCGAGTCACATACTCCGGCGGCGCAATATAAGGCGGATGTGGCGGTTCAACCGAAACAACGCTGAAAAATGGGCGCCGGCGATCCCTATCGTGCAGCACATAATGTTCAAACAGATCAACCAGTCCGTCCGTCTGGTAACCCTCTATATGCCGGGGCGCGGGATCATCATCAGCAAAGTAGACGGTATCGTAAGGATCGTTGCGCAGCTCGAAACCGCGCCAATACTCGAATCCCCCTTGGTATGCCCTAGGCACCGGCGTGCGGTTCACCTTTAACGCGCCATAACCCGGTAACTGCACGTGACCGCCGTAAAGATGCCACTTGCCGAAGTATGCCGTCTGATAACCCAACCTGTTCATTTCATGCGCGATGGTCGTCTCCGCGGGCGACATGCGCCACCCCAGACCGGGAATCATGCGGCTGTGCGCATACTCTCCCGTGAACAACGTAAACCGAAAAGGCACGCATATCGGATATGTGGAACAGGCATTGGTAAAGTAAATGCCTTCATGCGCACACCGATCGAGGTTCGGCGTAAATACATTGACGTCCCCCATAAAGCTTGTAGCTTGCCTGCGCATCTGATCGCAAAGAAAGATGACTACATTCGGCCGCACCTCATCCACCCCATTCACTATGCTTTAGTTACAACCCTTCGCTGGAATGGAAGCTATCCCTGCCCTTGCAGGTGCAGCCCACCGCGGTAAACGGGTCACTTGCATCTTGACGTCCATGGACGCGCCGACTGCCTTCAACCGAGAAGCAGCTCAGGCAAGGAAGCCTTGGTGGTGCTGACGAAATCCACCTTTGGACAAAGGATTAACCACCCGCTTGGCCAAATACTCTTTGATATATCACTGCAGTTACAGCCACAACGTACGCAAAGGAGTATGATTATGTCTACGCCGTATCCGGATCGGCCGCCGTTAAACAGTCTGGGTTATCTCGACGACATCTTTCGCAGCATGGCCGCACGGTCGCCATTTGCCTTACGCTACCTAAACGAAGAGTGGACCGACCACGCAGTCTGGCGTAACCAGGCGCTGACGTGGGTCAAAGAGCATCTTTGCTTTAATCCCGGCCCGATCGGCTTAAAACCCACCGTAGAAAAACGGCTGGAAGAATCAACCTACATCTTAGAGAAGGTCGCATTCAACTCATCACCGGAACTGCGCGTACCCGCCTATCTCCTCATTCCCAAAAGCGACCGTCCGGTACCGGTGATCATTCTCATGCACGATATGGGCAGCTTGTCACTTTGGGGCAAAGAGAAAATGCTCGCCTTGCCTAATGAGAACCCGATACTTACGTCTCACCGGCAGGAAAACTACGAGGGCGTCAGCTTGGCCCATCGCCTGGTTGAGCAAGGTTATGCCGTCATCATTACCGATTCGTTTACATTCGGTGAACGCACCTGTCCGCCGCCCGGCGTAACCCTGGAGCAACTCATCAAAGAGCGCGATACCTACTCAGCTGCAGAAGTGGAAGCTTATATGCGGCAATTAGGCTCGCAACGAGAATTGGCCCAGCGACATTTATTGCTTGTGGGCGCCACCTGGGCCGGCGTAACGGCATGGGACGATATCCGCACGGTGGACTACCTTTTCACACGGCCGGAGATCGATACTGATCGTATTGGTTGTATGGGTCTTTCGTTGGGCGGTTTTCGCACCAACTTGCTGCTTGCTTTGGATGAGCGGGTAAAGGTAGGGGTGTCGGTGGGGTGGATGACTACGTTCGCTTCCCTCATCGGCTATAACGTGCGCGGCGCGGTCGGCTACTTCTCCCAGGTGCCCGGCATGTACAACCAAATGGATCTACCGGACTTCATGGCCTTATGCATCCCCCGTGCGCTGCAAGTGATGCTGGGCCGGCAAGATCCCCTGTTCCAACCGTCGGGAATGCATGCAGCCGTCAATACGATCGCCGCCGCTTACGAAAAAGCAGGCTGTCCCGAGAAATTCAGGGCTGTGATGGGCGACCATCCGCACGAATTCAACCGAGCTATGCAAGAACAAGCGATTAGCTGGATCGAGCGATGGATATGATGGGCAAGCTGAACAACCACAGCTACTCTTTTTCGTTTAGCTGCTCCAAATGAACTCGCAAGGCATTAGAGATGTGTTCCCTGATGGCTTCTGCCGCCGCCTTGGCGTCGCGAGCTTCGTAGGCTTCAATAATCGCTTTGTGCTCTTGCCTGGGAGTGGGATTCTTGCGCGGGTCCATACGAAAAAGGATGCGAGATAGACGCCAGTGCGTGTTCAGGTCATCATAGATGGTCATCAGCTTGTCATTATCCGCCAAAGAGATGAAGTGCCTGTGCAAGGCGCTGTCTAGGTCCATGTTTCTTTGGAAGGTTTCATAGTCGTTGTAGACTGCTTCCAGGGGCACCATCGCGCTCAGCTCATAAATCTCCCAGGCGCGTTTGATCCATGCCGGAGTAACACGTTCGACGGTCTGGCCGGCTACCTGAGGTTCCAAGAACAACCTGACCTCATAGATCTCGCGAATGTCTTTCGGCGTAAGACGGGTGACGAAAGCGCCTGCACGCGGTCGAACGGTAACCAAGCCTTCTCTGGCCAGGCTCTTCACGGCATCTCTGGCCGGGATAAAACTCACGCCGGCGCTGTGGGCTACATCACGAATGGATATCTGCGCTCCTTGCGGTAGTCGCCCGGTTACGATCTTCTTGCGCAAGTCACGCGCAATTTGGTCGGATAGTTGCTCCAATTTGGGATCATGCTCTAATGCCACGTAAATCGCCAACCTCTCATAGCAACGCTCACTACGGCAACACAGTTTTACTAAGATCGATGTGTTTACGCTATGATGAAAAGGCAGTGCGGTAAAGCACTGCCCATATCTGCATTCCACGCATTATAGCAGAACGATACTCCCTCTAAACATAGTATAACGCATATAACCAAAAGCTACCACGTATAAGGGAGTCCGTGCTCTCTACGGTATGAGCCGCACAGTCTGCCGCTGGGTCATGTTCACGGTCTCTACGAGCGTCTTGCCGCCGACATTGACCGTGATGGTATGCGGCGTAAAGCTTTCCTCGGTATACATATCCGGCCAGAGCACCCGAAATTCGAAGAAGGCGTTGGGCTGCCATTCGGTCGGATGTATGACGCTTTGGGTTAGCGGTACTTCCAACCTGCCGGTATCGTCGGCGCTACCGTGAAACACTTCCTGGTCGTTACCGTCATGAATGGTTACAGTGGCTCCCGGCGCCGTTATCAGCTCCAATGTCCAGGCCACGGAGTAGTAACTCTTGGAAGTGGTATTTTTCCAGTACACATCGTTGTAGGCGGTACCCGGCGTGAATTCGGTGTCCTGCAACACATGCCCGTAGTTGTGGTCGCCCCCGTCGAACACGAAGGTGTGGAAGTCGGGGTTATCGCCCAGTTTTACCAGCCGGTTGCCGATGAAGATGTGGTTATTGCCGCGGCCGTAAGCATCGCCAAAACGGATGAGCGCGAGGTTGCCCTCAAAGATGTTGTCGATGTAATAGACGGGCTGAGAATTGGCCTTCCTAAAGTGGCCTTGTACATCCACGCAGGCCACCAAGGTCGTTTGGTCGTCCAGCGCCTCCACCTTCACCCGGTTGTTCTTGAAAACCAGGTTTGTAATGGTCTCATCGCTGAAAAACCCGGTGCCGCGCAACTCGGCGCCCTGTTTACCCTTGAGCACGATGGTGTTGTTCTCATAGATGAGGTTGTTGCGCACCTGGCCGCCTTGGTCGTAGTTGGTGACCCTGACCCCTTCCAGCATGTTGATATCGCCCCATCGTTCGTGCCAACGGTGTTGCACGTCAATGCCAAACATGTAAATGAAGTTGTCTTCGATAAACAAGTCCTCATGCGCCCAGCCAAAACCGTAGGGATTAAAGCCGGTGCCGAAAACCTTGTTGCTCGCATGACGTCCGGCGGGGATCCCCACTTCAGACAAGGGTTGCAGCGCAAAAGAGTTTATGGACCAACTATCCACATAAACTTCGTTATGATGCATCGAGGTCGCTATCTGGAAACCGTTTTGCCGCGTCCGTTTAACCAGATTATGATTTAACTCAAACTGATTGGGAGAAACCTGCGGATAGCGAAAACCCATCGGTCTTACTCCCGAGCCGTGCCGATCGGTAATCACCGCTCCCATATCGACAAAAGTGTTGTGGTGAGCATGGAATTTGCCTTCACTGTAATTGGCTACCATGCCCCATGCCTGGGGCGCATGATAAACCACCCTCACGCCTGCGATTTCCATGTCCTTACCCGTGATATACAGGCAGTTGTAGTGGTAGATGTCCGCGTTGTTCCGCATGAACTCATTCCGCCCCTGCGCTACCGTGCCATTCAAAACCTTTACTCCGACAGCGCGATACGATATGGCGGTCTTGTGGTCGCCGGTGACCAAAACACCCTGGTAATTGCCGCTCACTGTCGCATTTTCTCCAAAGGTGACGCTGTAACCATTGAGATCCAGCACAATATGGTCGCCTCGCACAATGATGGCGCTGCCCGGTACGACCAGATCTTCTTTCAAGATGTAGGTTGTATTGCTCTTATCCAAAATGTAAGGTGCTTCACCTAATTGGCTGGAGATGTAAACGGCTCCCGGCACGGCTTCCGTCCTAAAGGTCTGATCGGGCGTAACCAGCGTCTGACCCCGTTCATCGACGGCGACGAAGCGATAGTGATAGGTTTGGTTGACTTCCAAATCTCTCAGTTGATGTAAATGCAGATAATAGGGCCGGTCGGTCATCTCCGATCTCTGCCCATATTCAGGAGTGAGCCCGTACTCCACATAACTGTAGGCGGGAAGATTGGTCTCCCATGCCAGGCTTGCCGAGTTCTCCGAAATATGCTGCCAAGCGCCGGACTCGACGAAGGTGAGTTGCGTACCGAAAATTTCATATACGAGAGGCTCGGATGCCGCACCAAAATGAGTGCGGGCAAACTCGTTGAAAGCGTTGTAGATGGTTTCCGGGTCATCTTGCGCGGTCACTTCGGCCAGGGCGACCTCGGCGGCTAATGCGTCTGCCGGAGTGTAACGGTAGAATGCCGCATCATTGGCACTACTGAGTGGAATTGCCATTTCTGCACCCTCTGCTGCGAATATCAGGACGTTGCATAACAAAATGTTTGGAACAAAACATAGCAAGCCGGCCAGGCAAATAGACCATATATGAAGAGACTTACGCATGCCTATCCCTCTTTCTATGCTGCATACGATACACCGGGGAGCGTACTTGGCAAACCTACGATACCGAAGACAAACCGGCACTCCTGTCGTACGATTTACCTACCGCGGACGTTACCGGTTGCGCATGTTCGTGAATACCTAATTTCTTTATCTCCCGCTAACCTCCGGTCGGGAGCCTGAAAGACTCCCGACCGGATCGGCATCATGCATTTGCTGTCGGCTTATCGGCCGAATATTTCCTTGAGAATGGCTGTGGTTCTCTCCTGCGCCTCTACGAGCGCTTGTTCCAGCGGCATGGTAAGAGCGAGCGCCTGGTTGATCGTCTGCTCCACCGTGCTGCCGATGCGTCCGTCGCGGACGATGGGCCGCAGGCCGCTGCCTTTGTAGTTTGCCGACTCGATGACAATCTGCGAGTGTTTGGTCCACGTATTGATTTGGCTGTCATAGATGCTGATCACGGATCTTAATGCCGGTACGTTGACCATTTGCTTACATGCGGCGATGATGCGATCGCGATCGCCCCACAGGAAGCTGAGCCACTGCCAGGTTAGGTCGATGTTCTTCGACTTCTTGTTGATCGCGGTGCCGAACACCTGGAACTCCGCGCCGTTTGCACCTGCAGGGCCATAGGGGAAGGGTATGTGATCGACTTCCTGGTTATACCTGGACATCAACATACCGATGTTGGAAGCGCCGTTGAAGGACAACACCGCTCTGCCTTCGTTAAACTGCCAGTTCTCCCAGGCGATATAGCCGGATTGCGCCATATCAACCACCCATTGGAGCGTTTGTCTGGCAGCGGGGGTATTCAATTGTACTGCGGTCGGGTCATAGTCACGATCGAAGATGGGATTACCGGCGTGCCGGAAGAGGATGCCCCACCGCGACATGATGCGCGGCATAAACAAACCCCACTGATCGGTCTTACCGTCCGAGTTCTTATCGACAGTCAGCTTCTGCGCATACTCGTATGCTTTATCCCAGTTCCACCCGGCGCCCAATGTATTCGGCGACGGTAGACCGGCGTTCTCCAACAGACGTACGTTATAAGCCGCATTTACGTTGTAGAGCATGTATGGGAAGGCAAAGACGGCGCCCGGCTCAATATCATAAGGTTCCGGAGCCGTAAATGCGGATAGTGCGATGGGAAGTAAGTCGTTAAGCCTTATGTCCGTCGACTGATCGAAAAGATCCTTAAGATCGAGGAACAGTCCCGCCCGGAAGAACAATAAGCCGTTGTCGGATACGATGTCCACGGCATCCGGCAGCGCATTACCCGCGGCCCACACCAAAATTTGGCTGCGGTGGTCGCCTACCGCCGAGATATTCACCTGAATGCCTGTTTGCTTATAGAACTCCTTAGCTTGATCGATGATGAAGTTGACATACCATTCGCCATGCGCCGGGTCTACCGCGTGGGTGATGGCTGCTGCTTGAGCGCCGATGCTCAACATGAGAGGAACGGCAAAAACCATTCCAAGGAACAACAACTTTGCCGCCAAGCGGCCCCTCAAGATATTGCGTACACTCGACATCGATGGATCCCCCTCCTCAATATAGACCGACAATCCTTTGTATTTTCCTGGGTCTCCCACCAGCGTAGTTCCCGGTCGCGACCCTAATGAGACATACTGACTGCTGTACGGAGCTGCTGATGAGGTGACCGGGCTCCCACTTCATCTGATATATCAGTTCCACCAACGTCACCTGTTTCCTGCATAAAGCCAAAATAAATCCTATGTAATATTTACCGGTATAGTCCTTTAATTCTGGTTTTTTCCGTGTTTCACAGTGCCAAGCCTTAAACCGGCGGAGGACTGCACTTTCCATCAAGCTCCGAACCGACCTGGTCGCATAAAAAACGGACGGTTGCTCCGCTTTGAAAACAACCGTCCGTGGTTTAAAATGTACAGCAGCGCCATAGGTAATAGTGTTTTTCGTTGCCGTAGTTAGGCTCAGCGCCAGCTTCATCCACACCTACAACGACTATTGACCATCCCGGAATTTAGGCACATCCACCGGGGTACCGCGTTTAGCGATCGATGCGGTTGAACACAATCCTACGGCGGTCCACTCAACCGCATCGTATACGCTGATCGGCGGCTCCTTACCTTGGATGATCGTATCGATGAAGTCCCGCAGGCACCAATAATCGCTACCGCCATGACCCGAGCCTTGCGCTTCCGGCGGCGGATTACGCCTAATTTCCGGCAGGTACTCCAGGAAGTCGCCGAGAGGTTGCCAGGTATCTTTATCCGGAGAGAAGTCTGCTAACCACACCTTCGCCCTGTCCCCCATGCCTCTGCCGGCCTCGTAACAGCCTTTGACGCCTTGCAGTGAATAATATGCCATGTTGTGGGGGCGATTTGAGAGCATATCGAGCCTGAGCTGCAACATGCCGCCGCCTGATAGCTTGCACAACGTCGTGGTGGTATCTTCATTGGCGTAGATTTCGCCCTTGGAGTCTTTGTAATGATGACCGCTGCCTAGACAGCACACCCACTCCACCGTATCCTGCATCCATTGGAGCAACGGCCCAATCGAGTGAGTAGGGTAGGTGTTGCCGTTGCGACCTGTTTGGTGCTTTCTGCGCCAGGGATTACGCTCATTTAACTCTTTCAGCTCGTGGATGTACTCGCCGATGCCATAATACAAATCGCCGAAGAACCCTCGCTTCACCATTTCGCCAATGAGGACGTTATTGCGCATGTAACAGTAGTTTTCCGCCATCATGTACACGCGACCGCTCTTTTCTACGGCTTCTACAAGCTGCCGGCATTCCTCGATTGAGGTTGCTGCCGGCACCTCGCACAATACATGTTTGCCGGCCTCTAAGGCGGCAACGGACTGCGCTACGTGAAATTCCACCGGGGTGGCGATAATCACGGCATCCAAATCGGTTTGCAGCAGGGCTTCATACTCTGCGTACAGATAGGGAATGTCGTATTTGACCTTGATCTCCGCCAAAACGTCCGGGTTCGTATCACAGACGGCCACAACTGCTACATCAGACATGGCGGTTAATACTCTTATCAGGCTCGATCCGCGGCGACCACCTACGACACCTAGTTTTATAGGTAAATCCATGTTGTAGCCTCCAATTTGGGATCAATGGCGCTCATAAGACCACAACCAACATATATGCGAAAAATTAGCCCCTCTTGATGGGAGAGCGGCGCCTATGCCGTACTGTGCTGTGGTCGCCGCTCTCGTTAAACAAACTCCACTACCTGAGATCCATCGTAGACAATAATCCTTTTCTACTTGTTCACATTGGCCCAGTAATCGTTCAGAGCGTTCTGCCACGTATTAACGGCGCGTTCCAGGGCCGCCTGGGGACTGTACTGCCCTGTCACCGCTTCTCGCACCAAGGCCTTCGTCGTATTATTTACAACCGAGTCCAAAGGTGGCGTGGGAGCTGCAGGAACCGACTTGTTCATAGTCTCTTGAATAAGTGGCCAGTGAGCAATAGTTTGCGCATATTGTCGTTGGTTATTGATTTGCATAGATGCGCTGGGACGACCTTGTTGCAACATGAAGTAGCCGCCCCCTTCGAGTTCCATGGTGAGGAACTTCAAAAACAGCCATGCTTCCTCCGGATGGGGAGCATTTGTCGGAATACCGTATCCCCAGCTCAAGCTGGTTGTCGGCCGGTATTCAACTCCATCTCGGAATGGCTTTGCCGCAACGCCCAAGTTGATGTCGGGCGCAGCGCTGTTAATCTGGAACGAAGCGGCAGAACCATCCATAAGCATACTGAACTGCTTGTTATAGAAGCCGGTCCGGCCGCCGCCGCTCAATTTTTCTTGATTGGCTAAGCCCAGGTTTACCTCGTTGGTGAAGTTGACGATCCACTCTAGGGTCTGCAATCCGTATGAACTCGGTTCACCTAACACTACCCGGCGCATATCCTCGCTATAGGCATATCCGCCGGCGCTTTCCAACCAGCTCATATAAGGCCCGGCAATCTTGTAGTTGGCGACATCAATACCCAAACGATCAAAGGTGCCGTCCGCAGCCGGTCTGCTCAACCGACGAGCGACTTGCTCCAACTGACTCCACGTTTTCGGCACAGACTCTTCGCCGAGACCGGATTCGTTGAAGTGATCGATATTGTAGTACAAGAACCAACTTGTGGCGACCATCTGAGGTAGGAAGTAGAGATCACCTTTGTTGACCATGGGATGGTTCGTCATTTGGTCCACAACTGCAGGATAGATGTAGTTCTTGAGCTGCATGCCGTCCTTTTGAATGAAACTGTTGAGATTGGTGAGCAGCCCTTGCGGCCCAAACCGAAGACTATCCGCAAACCCAACCATCACTAAGTCGGGAGCAGCGTTGGCAACCACGGAAACCA
>DUQB01000110.1 GCA_012838035.1 Bacillota bacterium
GCAGGCATTCCTCCTGATGTCATTCGCGTCGATGGTCCGCCGAATATTCGCGCCTTATGGTATATGGGCATATGCGAAGATCTGACCCCCTATGTCCAACGCGATGTCGGCGCCAATCTCACCAATATATGGTTGAAGAACGTGTATGACATATATAACGATAACGGCGTGCAGTATGCGTTGGTTTCCGATCTATCGCCCACAAACTTGTATGTGGATGCGGATCGTTTTGCCTCTGCCGGTCTGGTGTTGCCCCCTAAACAGTGGAATGCGCCCAATTGGACCTGGAACGATTTCGTCAATGCCGCACGGAAGCTCACTGTGGATATCAACGGTGACGGCGTCAATGACACCTTTGGCGTCGGCAGCTTCAACGGCTGGCGGCAAACCGGTCTGTGGAACGCCGGATGGATGGATGAGAACGTGAATTACACCGGAAAATCGCCTCAGCTCATCGAGGCGCTTGAGGAGATGGCTCGTCTGTATCTGGAATACGGTGTCGTGGGCGGCACGATTGCCAATTCAGGCGCAGGCATGCAGATCATGCAATCGAATTATGTGAATAACGCCCTAACGTTGACTGCCGGAGGAAGAAATATCTACATCGCGCCTATGCCCATCGCGGAACAAAGGGCCTCTCAGGTGGGTATAATCGGCTACGCCATCCACAAAGGCAGCCGACAGCGCGAACTGGCTTGGGACTTTATCCGCTATATGTGTATCGAAACGGAATCCACGCTCAAATATGGCGAGGCTTCTAATCGACTTCCTTCCCACCGGTTGGCCCAGCGTGACTATATCACCCGATTAGCCGTAGAAGCGCCGGAGATGAACGTGCAGTCTTTGGCCGACGCCACTTACCATCTATGGATCGATCCGTATTTCATGGCACCGAATGCCAATGAAATCGAGGCTACGGTCCGGAGCGCTTGGGAACAAGTGCGCAATGGCATAGTGCCCGCGCGACAGGTTGTTGAGGAGATTGAACCGCGGATTATAGATATCGTTAGCCGTAAGAGCAGCGATTAATGTCGAGTTGATCATAGGTAGGCGGCCGTTTTCGTTGATACGGGCGGCCGCCCGATACTAAACACCCAGCACGGTACCTTTGAAGGTGGTATATCATTGCAATCGCCTAAACCGCCCATGACCAACAAACAAAGACTGTTAACCGCCGCTTCCTTCCAGGAAGCCGACAGAGTGCCGATTGAGCTAAGGATCCCCGCCCAGGCGCGTGCCTTACCGGAATGCAAAAGGATAGTTGAATTTATAGATCAGGAAGCCGATAACTTTATTGGTGTCAGCGGCAGCGTCAGTTGGGGTTTCTTCGGTTTATCGACCAAGTCTTACCAGGAGATCGTGGAGGATCGACCGGGTGAGTACAGGATAGTCCGCCGCGTCCACAGCACGGAGAACGGGGACTTTACCGCATTGACCAAGCACACCTACCCCGATCTCGACAACCCTGACTTTCTCTGGATTAAGCACTACATCGCCAATCTTGATGATTTCGACAGACTCATCAATGCGCCGCGTACGGTACGGTCCTTTTCTCCAGAAACATACCGAGAAAAAGTTGCTCGCGTGGGAGAAAGAGGCGTTCCTATCGTCGGCTTGCGGCACCCTCTTGGTACTTTGGTCCGGAATGCGGACATGCTTGAAGTCTACGCCTGGATTGCCGCCGAGCCGCAACGAATGCACCGTTTCTTGGAGGTCACCAACAATCAAATTATCGAGACGATCAAAGCGATGGGTGCGGCGGACATGAGTCCCTGGTTTATCACTCATGCGCATGAAATGCTCATTCCCCCATGGTTGGGGAGAAAACAATTCGACGAGTTTGTGTTTCCCTACGACAAACAGGTCAATGATGCCATCCATGCCGTCGGCGGGCGAATACGCGCCCATTGCCATGGGAATGTGATGCAATTCCTAGAACGTATGGCGGACATGGGTATCGACGCGACCGAGCCTTTGGAGCCACCACCATATGGCGATGTGGATCTGGCGGAGGCCAAACGACTGGTAGGCGGCCGCATGCTGCTTTCCGGCAATATTCCCAGTCAAGCGTTTGTAGAGATGACTCCGGAAGAAGTAACCGCCTGCGTGCGTCAAGCGATTGACGTCGCGGCTGCCGGAGGCGGGTTCACATTGCGTCCTACCGGTGGCAATGCCGGTATCGACCCATACTTAGATAAAGCTACGCTGAAAAAAGTGGTCGCCAATGTTGAAGCATATATAGAAGCCGGATTGCAGTATGGATCGTATCATTAGCTCAGCCAAACCGTAAGGGCGCCTACGTTCAGGCACCCTCATCATCCGCAGCGTAGCGCTATTTCCGTAGCGCAGGCTGATTGCCGTCCTACTTTTGCTCATTCCCCCAGAGCTTCCCGCCGCCCATGCTTTCGCGCCAAGCATGCCGCCAGCGGTGGATTTCCCGCACGCCGATTTCCGGCATGTTCTGACGCAGCTCTTTTGCCGCCAACGGAGGGAACACCTTGTGCGGCTCCGTTTGATACCAATACGCCACAGAGCAAATGTCCAGCGCCAGACCGTTGGCGTGCCCATGTTCGATACTCGCCCGTATACTCCTATGGAAACGAATCGGATCCTCGATAAAGAAACGGTAGCAGTGAGTGCGGCCCAACCAACCTATGTTATTGTTGACCCGCGGGTAACCGAAGTAGGGGTGCATGTATACCTCTTTCGGCGACCAAGAGCTGTTGAAGAAGTCCTCGGTACCTGTACCATGCAGCGAACCCGGCCATGGTTCGTCATCAATCAGCCACATGTCGTCCCCTTCGCCATACCAAATGGGAGTCGGCGAATCCACGTAGTAGTTCACTCCGACCACATGACCGTCGCCCTCCGCGTGTAGGAACACGAAGTTGTCGGCGTCAGACGGGTTGGCTGCCGGCGGATGCAACACGCCCCACTCATTCTCCCCTTGTTTTCCCGGATCGGTTATCTCCCGGTTCCACCAGGCATGAAAGCGCGTAGGCGCCGTACAAGGCTCCAAGAGTTCCTCGTAGTCGACATAGAAGTAAAGCGCCTTAATTGGGTGCTCCGACTGGTTCTCCAGCGTAATTTTCGCCCGGGAAGCAAAAGGCATCGGAAAATAGCAGTTCAGAGCGCGTCCGCCCAGCGGAGCCGCAGCCAACGGTAAGGAGACCATGTGGTACGCTTCTCCCCATCCTTGGCCAAAGAAGTCGCCCAAAGGCGCTTCTACGCTCGGCATCTCCTCGCCGTCCCAATACATGCGGATGACGGCATTGCGTCGGATCATGGGATCGGCGCTCGCATGCGTCAACCAAATGTGTCGAATCACGCCGGCGCCTGAAATGTCCGCTATGATTCCCGTTTCGCCTGCGGGAACCTCAATGTGATCTTTGTTGCCGCCTGTACGGTCATAGCTGGAAACCCGCTTATTCCGTACATCGCGCAGTTCAAACAGGTTACTCAACGCCACGCTCATTCTCCGACCTCCTTGTTCCGACCTCAGCATCGGGTGTTGCCGGTTAGACTCTCATATTGATGCGCCAAGCGCTTTTATCCGGACGTCTTATTTCACCAACCGACGACCGGCAATAACGGTGTGACGACAAAGCAAGTCCGCGCCGAAGATGCACAGGTCGCCGTCTTTTCCGACTGCCAACGTCCCTTTTTGCTCCAGCATATTGAGCTGACGCGCCGGTACGTACGTAGCCATCCGTATGGCTTCTTCCAAAGGTACGCCCACCAGCTCGACCATGTTCTTTACCGCTCGGTCCAACGTCAGCGTGCTGCCCGCCAAGGAACCGTTCTCCAACCTGGCTGCGCCGTCAATCACCTGCACAGGTAACTCACCTAAGTGGTAATGCCCGTCCGGCATATCCATGGCCGCCATCGCATCTGTTACCAAACAGGTAAGGCAGGCGCCTTTGGTCTTGTAGATGAGATTCATGGCCCCGGGATGTAAATGAATGCCGTCGGCAATCACTTCGGCGGTGACGCTGTCGTCGCCTAACACGGCGGCTACCGTGCCCGGCTCCCGGTGGTGCAAGGCGGGCATAGCGTTAAAGGTATGCGTGGCATGATCCGCTCCGGCGGCAATCGCTGCCATGGTCACCTCATAATCAGCTTCCGTATGCCCTATGGAAACGCGAATCCCCTGCTGCTTCAGCCACCTGATCATCTCAATCGCACCGGGCAGCTCCGGCGCTATCGTCATATGCTTCAAGCCGGAGCCGATAATGGAGATAATCCGCTCCACCTCCGCCTGATCCGGGTGGCGAATATAAGCGGGGTTCTGCGCGCCGCGCTTGTTCACGCTGAAGTAGGGGCCTTCCATGTGTAGCCCCAACAGCTGCGCCCCGTTCCAGTCGGGTTGGCGAGACAGCGGCATCACTTGCCTAATAACAGCCGCGGCTTCCTCCAAATGCTCTTGCGCAGCCGTAATCGTCGCCGCCAACATGCCGGTTGTCCCATGGCGACCATGCGCATGGGTAATGGTGCGCAGCGCGTCTACAGTCGCATCCATAACATCACAGCCGGCACCGCCGTGCAGGTGCACGTCCAACAATCCGGGCGCTACTACGCATCCTGTAGCGTCAATAACCGGCGTATCGGCCGTTACCAAACCTGCAGGCATCGCCTCCGCGCCGCCCACATACGCTAAGATGCCGTCTTTAATCACCACGGCGCCGTGCTCTATAAAACCCTGGGGAGTAAGTACCCGTCCACCGGTAACGATTAGGTTTTCACCGCTTATAGAGGATTGTTTGTTATTATCGCCCATGTTTTCACACTCCTATGTACTGATAACCAGACGTGCCGCATGAGCCCTTGACGCATCTGCGCTCTATGTTACCCCAGACGAGGAAAATGCGGAGTGTCTAAACGCCTGGATCCCGCTGCTTCAGTGCGCCGAGCAGAGCTTCTTTCATCACAGCGACCGGCGCTTTCCGTCCGGTCCAAATTTCAATGGCAATCGCGCCCTGATACGCCAGCATGCCTAAACCGGGCAGCGTGCGACATCCTGCCTGCTCTGCCGCTTTTAACAGCGTTGTGCGCTGCGGCGTATAGACGATGTCGCAAACCAGCAGTTTGGGACGCAACAAGTCTGCGGGTACCAAGGGCGGTACGTCGTGTTTCGGATACATGCCTACGGCCGTGGTATTGATAAGAATGTCCGCTGTCGCGACCGCCGCCTGGAACTCCGGATCCTGCGCATCAAGCGGTACGCTGGACAGTTGCGTAAAGCGATTGCCGCTCAACTCGGAACCGGCGACATCCTGTAAATGCCGACAAAGCTCCGCCGCCTTAGACTCGGTGCGATTAGCCACGGTCACCAGCCTGGCTCCGGCCAACACCATCTGTACGGCAATAGCCCGCGCAGCGCCTCCGGCTCCCAGGATGAGTACATGCTGAGAGGCAGGCTCAACACCTGCCTCCTCTGTAAGAGAACGCAAAAAACCCGGCGCATCCGTGTTGTGACCGATCAACCGGCCGCTGCGATTCTCAATGGTATTCACCGCGCCAATTAGACGGGCTATGGGGGCGATTTCATCCAACAAGCCCATCACCGCCACTTTGTGGGGAATGGTGACATTAACGCCGGCCAAGGACAGCGCACGTACCGCTTCTACGGCGGCAGGCAGATCAGCTGCCTTCACATGCCAGGGCACATATGCATACGGTATGCCCATCGCCCCAAAAGCGGCGTTTTGCATGGGGGGTGAAAGCGTATGCTCTACGGGATCGGCAAACACGCCGACCACCTGTGTTCGGCTGGTGATCTCCATCATGGCGACACCTCAACACTGGTTACATCGACTTGTAACTACGCGTCGGCGGCAGTTGTTTCCTCATAACAGCCATACCAGTTCCGGCTGTGATGCTCTGCTGCTTGGCGCTCCGTGCCGGCTCACCGACGAAAACAAACGGCAATGCATCATCCACGACGCTGATCGGCGCTACGTCAATCCCTTCTACCTGACCAGGCAACTCCGCAGCATTTGCCTCCGGAATCAGCACCTGTCGTACGCCGGCTTGGCGAGCACCATACAATTTCTCATATACACCGCCTACCGGCTTTACCTTACCTTGAATAGAGATTTCACCGGTCACGGCTACATCCTGCCGCAACGGCCATTCCAGCAAAGCGCTGGTAATAGCCAATACAATGGCCGTACCTGCCGAAGGCCCATCGATGTTCGCTCCGCCGATGACATTGACGTGAATATCCCAATCGGCCATATTCTCACCGGTAAGGCGTCGGACAACGGCTGATGCGTTAAACACGGAGTCTTTGGCCATCTGCCCGGCGGTTTGATTAAAGCGCAGACTGCCTTTACCCGGTTCGGCCGCCGGAAAAGCTACAGCTTCAATTTCCAGCACGCTGCCTAAATAACCGGCCACTGCCAATCCCAGGATCTTGCCGACCTCAACGGATGCGGAAGCGCGTACATGCACATATGGTACCAAGCGACTCACACGCGCAATTTCTTGTACGTCTTCTAATGAAATGCGCAACGGCGATGCCAATTTGAAGCCGGGTACGTTCTTCGCCTCAGATCCGCTCCCCGCTTCATCAACCGACGCCGTAGTCGCCGGCTGCTCCGGCTCATCACCAGCCTCTGCCGCGACCGGCGGTTCTTCCTCGCCGGCGGCAGCCACCAAATCGTCGGCCTGGCGATGCAAACGAATACCATAGGCATCGGCCAATAAGTTGGTCGCTTTACGCCCTTCTACGGTGTACTCACTAATCAATTCGGCTACGCCGGGGTCCAACTCGACCTGCAATTTTTGCGCGGCGTTCTTAACAATGGTAACCACCTGTTCTTGCGTCAGCGGGTCAAAGAACACCTCCGCGCAGCGAGAACGTAGCGCCGGGTTTATCTCACTTGGGTCGCGCGTGGTAGCCCCGATGAGCAAGAAATCGGCCGGCGCGCCTTCTTCAAATAACTTGCGAATGTACTTGGGTACATTGGGATCATGAGGATCGTAATAAGCCGACTCAAAATAGACTCGTTTATCTTCCAAAACCTTCAACAACTTGTTCTGGAGCATTAAATCCATTTCGCCGATCTCATCGATAAACAACACGCCGCCGTGCGCTTCGGTTACCAAGCCGGGTTTAGGTTCAGGTACCGCGGAATCCGCCAAATCGCGCCGAGCGCCTTGATATATCGGATCGTGTACGGAACCAAGCAGGGGATTAGCTACATCGCGCGGGTCCCACCGCAGTGTAGCCCCATTCACTTCCACAAATTCGGCATCGGCGGCAAAAGGAGTATAGGCCAACGTTTTGGCGTATGCCAAAGCTAGGCGGGCAACCGTCGTTTTACCTACGCCGGGAGGCCCGTAAAGCAATACATGCTGTGGGTAAGGCGAAGCAATTTTGGCGAATAACGCGGCGACGGCACGCTCCTGTCCTACCACTTCCCGGACGTGAGAAGGTCGCAGCAATTCGACTGCCGAGCGCGACAAATGCTTTTGATCGAGCTTCTCCAGCTCGGCGTACTTACGCAGCGTTTGCGCGTTGTCCGGACCGCCTTCTTCACGCAGCACCTGCATGCGCAGCTCTTTTACGTAGTCGTCGTGTCGGCTCTGCATCTTTTCGGTAATCTTCTTCTCGATGGATTCCTCGACGTTACGGCGCGCCATCAACTCGGCGACGGCCTCTTCAATTTCATTGAGCAATGCCGGAATCTCATGTTCTTTAGGGAGAGTCTCCAAGGTAGGATCTTCCAGCACTAAACGCTGCAACGCCAAAACCCGCGCCGCGTTGTTACGCGAACGCATCAACTCGAGTGCGTTAAGCTTGCCGGCCTTCAACACCAATTTGTCGGCGCCGATTACGCGACTCAAAACCTCATAAAGAGCATCGATTTGTTGTTTTAACTCGGGCTGAACAGAAACAACCTTATGATGGCGCATTCTGCCGACCCAGCGTTTCCAGGGCATCTTCATGCAGGTGTACGCGGCACAACGCGGGTGAAGCCCGGTGTGCCGCTATCTCCCTTCTAAATAGGAAAATCACGGTAGGTATACGAGGGCGAACTCGCCTGAGCGAATGCCATTCACCTACTCTGCGATGACTTTCACCGCGACCTGTGCGGTTACCCCTTGGTAAAGTTTCACAGGAATAGCATACTCGCCTAAGGTTTTAATAGGTTCTTCCATCTCGATGCGGCGCTTATCGATACCGGCAAAGCCCATTTTATCGAGAGCATCAACAATATCCTGCGCCGTAATGGACCCGAACAGCCGCTCATTTTCTCCGATTTTAGCTTTAACTACCACTGTAACGCCCGCCAGGCGCTCGGCCAGTTCGCGCGCTTCACGTTCTTCCTTACGAGCTTTGTCTTGTATGACGGCTTGAATATGCTCCAACTTGCGCATGTTGGACGCATTCGCCTCTACGGCCAGGTTGCGCGGAATAAGGAAGTTGCGAGCATAGCCGTCGGCCACATTGACAACCTCACCCTTCTGACCTAACTTCTTAACATCCTCCAGTAGAATAATCCGCATCTTGTGATGCCCTCCTCCAACAATTCTAAGTTACGCCAATATCGGCAATAGATTTTGCCCACATGCCTTATGCATTCTCATTTGCTACTGCCGCGCCGGTTCCTATGCCTGCTTTAAGCGCCGCAGGTTAAACCATACATCCAATAGGCCGATGAAAATGGGCAACGGCGCGTATAGGCTTATAAGAAGGCAGATGATGATCGCCGGAACCTTAGGTACATGCCAAAAGCCCATGTAGAACCAAATAACAGCCAACCCTTGTACCACGTAAAGGAAACTGAAGACCAGCTCCAAATTAGCGGCTACCGGCAATAGGAAGTGGAGGTTCCATAATCTGGCGACGATGGGCAAACCGATACCGGCGATATAACCCCAACTGTAGTACCAAGGGAAACGCCAATGCGAAAACGACGGAAACCAGGGTACCTTCATGTCCAACCGCTTCATCCAGCGCCCGGCGATCCAGTAATCAACCGTACTGATCATCGCGGCTAATAAGAAGAACCAGCCCGGCAGCATCATGCGTATTTGACTCAAGAGCAGCGAGAGCTCCTGAGCGACGCCGGCGGAATCGGCCGATGCGGAAAAAAGCGCCGTCAGCTGGTTGCTTAAGGCTTCCATCCATTCTTCCATTAAATCAACTTGGGCTAGACGTTCAGTGACCACGTATAAAAGCACGAAAGCCAAATAGGTAACACCAGTTGTTACCGTAAGAATTTGGCCGAATGAAAGCTTATCGCGCACCGCTTCTCCTATGGCGATGCCTACGCTGAGAACCAGTATTACCTGTATTAAGATCCCTGGACCCAAAAAAAGGCCGACCAAGGCGCCGGCGCCTAATGCCGTAAGGATACCGGTACGCAACTGGTGCCTGGCTACAATGAGCGCTAAAGGTACGGGCGCCAGAAACCACGCAGTCGAAAAGAAAATCCCGAAAAGGACTGCCATAAAGGTGAGAATGATCAGTTGAAACCGCTCGGTGATCATCTCCTCCCCTGAATTAGAGGGCATGCAGGTCTCACCCCTTTTCGCTGACTTAATCACACCATAGATCATAGGTACAGTCAAGCTTGTTCGCCTTTAGGTCACAATGCGCTAACCGATGCGCTGAACAGCGTCCGGCGTCCAGCCGCACAACTCCAACAGCTCCCGGATACCCTCATAGGCTTCGCCCTTGAGCAGCGTGCCGTTGTGAGCGATCACAGCTGCCTTAACCTCAGCATCAGCATTACCCACTGCCGCGGCATGGAAACCGTAACTGCCGTTGAGCATGGTCAAGTCGTTACCTGAATCGCCGACCGCCATCACCTCGGTTGACCGCAAACCCAGATGCTTTCTGAGCACATCCAAAACAGCCCCTTTGCCAAAGGCCGTATGGCGCAGCGAAACCAAGCGATTGTTGCGCACTGCCGTAATCGGTTCGTTATCAGGTAGGTGGGACAACAGCCAGCTCTGCGCCGCGCGAGCTGCGGTCACGCTGCCGAAGCGCAATTCCACATAACCGCGCTGCTCTTCTACAGCCGGCTGCGACTGCTCGAACTCCTTCAAGCCTGCATCGTCCCTGAGCAACTTGGCAGCGGCATACGGCAGCCAAGCGTCTCTTAAAGTCGCCGCCAGAGGGCGGGTGACGGAAAGTAGCGCCGACTCGGCAGCCGTCGCCGCCTGGTTATGTTCCAACAAAGGCTGATAATCCCCATCATCCCATATGTATATGTCGCGTTCCTCACACACCAAAGCCGAGGGGAAACCGTCCCCCAGCAGCTGGTTGGCGGCCAAAGCGTTCCGAATGCTCTCTAGAGGTCGTCCGGTGATAACGACGAACATGCGGTAGCCGTCCACCACCTGGCGCAACATCGCGCCGACGGCGGCATCCAGCCTGCCTTGCTTCACGAGTGTTCCATCGTAATCGCCGGCAAGTAAACGAATTCCGCTTATCACGAAGATAGAGCGCCCCTTTGATTAAGATTATGGCTGTGTAGCTGTTCTAAAACCTCTATTCGACTCAGCGCGCAACTATCCCTTGCCGCTGTGACGTGCGCACTGCTGAGAGAACCGCCGTTTTGAGCAGCCAAGCCTCCAGATAATGAAAACGGGTCGCACATTGATGCATACGCGACCCGTGATAATCCATAACGATTAAACAGCGCCTAGTCTGCGGTGTAGGGTAACATCGCAATTTGCCGTGCCCGTTTGATGGCTTGCGTCAGCTGGCGCTGATGTCCGGCGCAGTTACCGGATATGCGCCGCGGCAGTATTTTTCCGCGCTCGGTAAGGTAACGGCGCAGGCGACCGGTCTCTTTGTAATCGATGTGTTCCACTTTATCTACGCAGAAAGAACATACCTTTCTCCGCTTACGTCCTCGTTCTCGCATAGGTTAGCCTCCTCTCAAGGTGCCTACCACATGCCAGTTTGGTTCATACATATGACTAGAAGGGGATGTCATCAGGCTCGTTGTCATCAGTTTCAGGCAGGAATACTTCATTGTCTTCCTGTTCAGGCGCTGATGCCGGTACTTGATCGTCGTCTTCGGCCCTCGGAGGTTCCGGAGGGCTGTGCTGACCAGGATCATCCGCAGCGCCCTGCTGACCGGAATAACCCGGGGCGCCTTGCTGACCGGGATAACCCGGAGCGCCTTGCTGGGCAGGATAGCCCGGAGCGGCCTGCGGACCAGGATAACCCGGAGCACTCTGCTGACCAGGATAACCCGCAGCGCCCTGCTGACCGTAATAGCCCGGAGCACCCTGCTGACCGGAATAACCCGGAGCACCTTGCGGCCCGGAATAGCCCGGAGCGGCCTGTGGACCAGGGTAACCCGCAGCGCCCTGCTGACCGGAATAGCCCGAGTATCCTTGCGAACCGGAATAGCCGGATGATCCGGAATATCTAGAGCCGCTTGCAGAACCTGAAGATGTATCGCGCTTACTGTCGAGGAAACGCACCGTATCGGCATATACCTCGGCAGCCTGATGCCTTTGCCCCTCGCGTTCATAGTATCTGATTTGAAGCCGACCATCGACGGCGATCAGGCGCCCTTTGGACAGATTGTGAGCAACAATGTCCGCCAACTTGCGCCAACACACGACATCGATGAAGTCTGCTTCACGCTCGCCTTGCTGGTTAGTGTAAGGCCTATCTACTGCAATGCGCAGGTTTGTTACCGGAATACCGTTCCCGGTATAGCGCAAATCTGGGTCTGCCACAAGTCTTCCGATGAGTACGATTCTGTTTAGCATTTGACCCACTCCCCCTTAGTTTTTCGCGCCTGGGGGTCTACTTCTCGTCGACTTTAACCAACAAGTGTCTTACTACCGTATCGGTGATCTTCAAAACGCGCTCGAGCTCCGCGGCAACGGCCGGCTCCGCATTGAAGGTCATCTCGACGTAGTAGCCTTCGGTTAGTCCTTTGATCTCGTAAGCGAGACGACGCCTACCCCATTTATCGATATTCACGACTTCGCCGCCGTTTTCGGTAACGAGCGCTGCGAATCTCTCGATTTGGGCATCGTAGGCTTCCTCATTCTCAAGACCTGGATTGTAAATGGTCACGATTTCGTATGGACGCACCATCGGCACACCTCCTCCCTATGGACATGAGGCCCCAGGCGCCACCCTGGGGCAGGGACATGAGCAAGTATATCACGAATGGCTCGTCCTCACAACAAAAAACGGACCGCCTTCGTATTGCTCAACGCAGCGCCGATGCCGTATTACAGCCTTTTGCCGAGCTCAAGGCGGGTTGAATCCCTGGTCGGCTCAGCGACGCCTACGATATTCCGCAACGCATCCGGCGACAGTAAAACAGTCCCAAACACGTTGCTACGTTTAATAGAAGTATATCCCCAAAGCTATCCAACCATTATTTCCGTTCCTAGACGTTGAAACGGATTTGTACCACATCACCGTCCTTTATAATGTAATCCTTACCTTCCACGCGAATGCGACCCAGCTCCCTAGCCTTCGCAAAAGAGCCGATTTCAACCAGCTCCTGCCAACCGATCACCTCCGCCCGGATGAAACCTCGCTCCATGTCGCTATGTATTTTACCGGCGGCCTGTGGTGCCGGCGTGCCCGCCACAAGCGGCCACGCCCTGGTTTGCGGCCCTTTTACCGTATAGAAGGTGATCAACCCGCATTTATCGTACGTTTCTGCGGCTAACCGAGCCAAACCGGATTGCTCCAAACCAAGCTCAACTAAGAACGCTTCGGCGTCCGCAGCATCCAAGCTCGCCAACTCAGATTCCAGTTGCGCGCATAAAGCGACATAGCCCGCTGCATGCGCTTGAGCATACGCCTGCACCTGCCGGGACGCTTCTTCCTCGCCGAATAGATCGTCTTCATCCACATTGGCGCAGTAGACGACGGGCTTGGCGGTCAGTAAGGCGATCTCTTGCCAGAACTGTTCCTCTTGCTCCCGAACGCTGATGGGTAAGCGATGTTGCAGCGTACGGGCAGGTTCACCGTGTTCTAATGCGTCTCGTAGCGTTTGCAGAGCCGCGTACTCCTCTTTGTAGCGTTTCTCGCCGGTTTTCAGGCTGCGTTCCACCCGCTCCATGCGCCTTGTGATCACCTGCAAATCGGCCAGCATCAGCTCGGCTTCCACAATCTCGATATCGCGGACGGGATCCAACGAGCCTTCTACGTGGGCTACATCGGCATTTTGGAAACAGCGCACCACATGCGCAATGACGTCCACATCGCGGATATGCCCTAAAAACTGGTTCCCTAAGCCCTCACCATGACTGGCGCCCTTCACCAAACCGGCAATATCCACAAAGTGCATGGTGCTCGGTACCACTTCGCGCGGTTTGATGACCTCCACGATGGCTGTTAAACGTGCGTCTACCAATTCGACAACGCCTATGTTAGGTTCAATGGTAGAAAAAGGGTAACTGGCTACCAAGCAACCTGCTTTGGTAAGCGCATTAAACAGCGTCGACTTGCCGGCATTCGGTAATCCCACCAACCCCGCTTGCATCGGCATGAAGAACACACCCCTTCCCTTGTCCTTCTATGTTTCGGTTTTCATCTCGGCAATGCCTGCCTTACGATGGCGCAAAAAAGGCTGCCGGTAGCCCTAGATCAACCAAAGAGCTACACGACCAAGTCCCGATAAAAAACTTGCCCTAGCGCAGGCAGGTTTGGTAAGGTTAAGCAAAATTGGTATACGAAGGTCAAAAAGCAAGGCTGCAACCAAGTGAGGAGAAGCCCATGACGACAGCCCGGTACCCGTGTTTTTATGCAGCATTGGCGTATGCCGCCGCTAAACATGACGGTCAAGTGCGCAAGGGAACGAACATCCCGTACATAACTCATCCTGTAGCGGTTGCAGAAATTCTCTCCCGCTACAATTGTGCGCCGGAGGTGGTGTATGCCGACCAGTTGCATGACGTGATCGAGGGCTCCCATGTCACGCAAGAGGATCTGGCAGAGCAGTTTGACGCGGAGGTGGCCGCCGTGAGCGAAAAGAAATGGGAAGCCAATAAGAAAATTCCCTGGGAAGCGCGCAAACTACGCCAACTACGAATTCTGCAGGAGTCCGATGCGGCTGATGCGCTACATAACCTCACCACCATCGTCGCCGACTTCGCCCGTGCAGGAGATAAACTGTGGCAACGCTTCAACGCAAGTAAGGCAAAACAGCTTTGGTATTACATCACACTAACCAACATACTGGTCGATAAGCTGGGCGCCGGCCCGCCTGCCGGCGAGTTGCAAGCCGTACTAGCCGAATTCCTCGACGTCTGCGCCTTTAATGGCGCTGATTGCGCGGCAATCGACAATGAAGCCCGAACAGCAGCCGCCGACCAAGTATAGGCAGAAGAAAAGCACATGCCGCCGATGCTTTGAGCGAGAACAGGCATGTGCTTTATGATCCGTAGTATAGGTAATAGCCGGTTCCTTACCAGGCAATGGGCGGGATGTCCACAGGTTTATTCCCGTTGCGCAAGGATTCGCTGGCCGCACAGCCTACCGCTACGCTCATGCGCCCGGCTTCCGGAGTGGCCAAAGGCTCTTTCCCGTCAATAATCATATCGAGGAAATCGTTGCAGATGACAGGATCAGCGCCGCTGTGCGTACCATGCGCTTTTTTAATCTCATAGGTGCGATCGGCCAACTGCCGCCATGTTCCTGAAGCCCGCGTTTTTACCCAGACCTTGCCGTCGGGCTCTGAGTTCTCCAAACGCCCCTCGGTCCCTATGAAGGTGTAATTGCGATGGTAATCGGGCGTATAATGGCACTGCAGATACGACGCCTTAATGCCGCCTTCCATATCCATCAGCACCAGGCTGTGATCCTCAACGTCGATTTCTTGGCGGAAAGCGCACTGAATGCGCGTGGAGTTTGGTTGCGCCTCAAAACAAGTCTTTTGCTCGGGACATTCGACGCAAGTGAGATCGTTCGGTTTATCACCGCCGAAGTAATCCAGGCTGCCCATCGCCACCACTCTTTTGGTGTATCTGCCGGTGATCCAGTGAACAACGTCGATGTCGTGGGATCCTTTTTGCAGCAACAGACCGGTGGTGTTCTCTCTGGTACCATGCCAATCATGGTAATAATAGTCGCCGCCGTGGCCCACGAAGTGGCGCACCCAAACGGCTTTGATCTCGCCGATGACGCCCGAGTCCACAATCTCTTTCATCGTGCGGAACATGTTCATGTAACGCATGTTGAAGCCGACCATCAATCGCTTGCCGGAAGCCTGCCATGCTCGCAGAATCCGGTCACAGCCCTCGATGGTAATAGCCAATGGTTTCTCGCAAAAAACATGTTTCCCGGCTTCCAGCGCCGCTACCGCATACTCCTCGTGGGTGTAGTCCGGAGAAGTAATGGCTATGGCATCGAGATCCTCGCGAGCGAGTAACTCCCTGTAGTCCTTGGTGACCCAGGCATCGGGCGCCACTTCCCGCTTAAAGATGGCGATATTGCGATCGCAGACATCCATGCCGGCCACGACCTCCGCCCGTCCTGATGCCTGCCAATTCCTGGCGATAGCTCCTCTACCCCACACACCGATTACGCCTATCCGTACTTTATCCACGGGAACCCTCCTACCCATTCGCTCAAATACGTTGTGTATTTTGCTGCCAGTAGTATGCTTAAGCCCAGGTTGAACCTTTTTGCCTCACCCTAGGTCCGTTAAGCCGTCTCACCGCGTTTTTCCCGTAGGATGGATGAGAAAAACAAACGGCTCTAACATCCTGCAGTTGCTTCACCACGGCCATGCCAAGTTCCTGCCGCAGCCAAAAAGACTAGCAGGAAGCGGTGTGTGAATAAGGAAGTGACTAGTATACCAATCGGATGCGAGGTGTCGATGGATGCTAACGCCATGTATCTGGACGGACTTCCTGACCGAACTGGAACCTGAAGACGCAATTCGTATGATAGGCGAAGCCGGCTTCCAACAGGTCGAATTCGGCAGCGGCCACGAAAAAAACTTCCTAGAGGGCAAAGAAGATGAAGGCAAACGTCTGAAGAGAATAGTACACGCAGCAGAGCGAGCCGGTGTGAGTATCGTGCAGATGCATGGCCGCCTTTGCAATTTTATGGATGAAAACGCCGAGGAGAACATAGCCTGGGCGCATCGCTCCATGGAAAGGGCGGCCATGCTGGGAGTACGGTGGGTTGTCTTCCATCCCGCCCAGTCGCCGGGCTACGGTACCAGCCTGGAAGAGTGGGAGTATACCCGTGTACGCAATGTAGAGATATTCCGCGCGTTTCTCAAAACAGCCGAGCGGGTCGGCGTGGGTATAGCCATTGAGAATATGTTGGGGCATCGCCCGCGCTTCGGCGCCCCGGCCAGTGATCTGCTCTGGCTGCTGGACCAGCTGAAAAGCGATCGCGTCGGCATCTGTTGGGACACCGGGCACGCCAACGTGAGCAATGTTAAGCAGGGACAGGCTATCCGGGCCATCAACAAACGCCTAGTCGCCCTGCATATTGATGATAACGACGGTTCTTCCGATCAACACCTCATGCCGCTGCGAGGGCGCATCGACTGGGACGATGTGTTGACTGCTTTGCGGGAAATCGACTACCACGGTCCATTCGATTTAGAGCTGCCCGGAGAGAGAAAGGTGACTCCGCATGCAGCCCGACCTGCGCAATTGCGCTATCTCTATCAACTGAGCCGGGTGATGCTCGCACCTGGTTTTAAAGTGGCGCAAGAAACAAAGGCCGGTTAGTACTTGTTAAGCCACGGCGACCATACAACCCCGGGTTGCTGCAGAAGGCCTTACTCTGTGACCACCCGGGGTGACCGCTCAGACGCGGCGCAGCACTTAGCTGCCCGATACGGCAAACCTAGACGGTCTCAACCGCTTGCGCCTTTTTGCTCCGGACTTCCGTATCCTGCTGTTCTTGCCCTTGCTCCGCCAGCTCCAAGCGCACCCAGACCGGGAAATGGTCCGAAGGGTACCGACCGTCTTCGTTAAAGGTATTGACCGTATACTCCTTTACCGTCACGGCGCCGCGTACCAATATGTAATCTATGCGGTTGATGCCTACGCCCCGAAAACCGTGGTAGGTGGCCGACGGCCCGCTCAGCGTCGCGGCGATTGAACGCGTATCGCGGAACAAGTCGGCAACCGGATTCGTCAGGATCCTATACGCCTCACTGAGGTCGCTGGTATTTAAGTCGCCGATGAGAATCACCGGGACATGTGGCGACAGAGCCGATACCCGCTCGGCAATGAGATCAGCTGAGCGAGAACGAATGTTGTCGGCATCGGCGGTATGGTGCAGATGCGTGTTCAACACGTAGAACCGCTTGCCGCCGGAAAGGCAAGTAAACAACCCCCAGGTGGCCATACGCGGCAGGCTATTGCCCCAAGTCATGCTCATCGGTACGTCAGGCGTATCGGAAAGCCAAAAATCGCCTTGCTCATCCAACCGTAACTTCGTCGTATCATAAAAGATCGCCATGTGCTCATTTGTATGAACGCCGTAGCGGTCTCGACCAAACCAGGCATAGTCGGGCATATGCTGATGGATGTATAGTATCTGTTCGTAATAGGCTTCTTGTAAGCCGAAGACGTCCGGCGCCATATCCTGCAATGCGCGCACCGCAATATCCTTGCGATTCGGCCACGCATTCGCTCCGTCCCGAGAATTAGGGTAGCGCACGTTAAAGCTGACGATGCTGAGTGGTACGCCACGCATGTTTACAACACCCTCGTCTCCGAATAATGAACTAAAAAGCACATGGCTGCTTGCCGACGAGCGCTGAGGCTGAAGCGCCCAACGCTCTCATAAGCATAACCATGTGCTTTGTATTCTAAGTCCGTATAGAAATGCCTGCTAATCTAATCCTGCTGCGGTGGATTTGTCAAGACGAAAAAACTCCGGCAAGAACCTCCGAGCTGCACCAAGCATCTCTTCCTCCGACAGACTGGTGGTCCGACCATCTTGATACTGTTCCTGGACCCACTGCGTCATCGCGATCACGCCTGCGTGCTTCTTATCGATGCGCGCCTCGCCGTGCAGACCTAACACCCGATTGAGCCAAAAAGCTACTCCCGCTGCGCCCGCCTTATCGGTGACGTTGACGCCTAAAGGTCGATTGAGCAGCTTGGCGGTATCGAATATGTTATAAATCTCTTCATTCTTGATGACGCCGTCGGCATGGATACCGGCTGATGTTACATTGAAGTTCTTACCGATAAACGGCGTTGTCGGCGGAATCTCGTAACCCAGCTCTTTCTCGAAGTACTCGGCAATTTGCGTTATGACCGCGGTATCGATGCTTGTATCGCCTGTTAAGCTGATATACTCAATGACCAAGGCTTCAATGGGCGTATTACCGGTACGCTCGTCAAAACCGGGCAGCGTGCCGTTAATGGCGCTGCAACCGTAGAGCCAACTGGTAGTAGCATTGATAAGGCCTTTATAAAAGTCGTTGTGCCCATGCCACTCCAGCAATTCCGAAGGGAAACCGGCCTCGTGCGTAAGCGCATGGATTAGACGCGGTACGCTGCGCGGCAGCGTTGCGCCGGGATAGGTGACGCCGTAACCCATAGTATCGCACAAGCGAATCTTAATCGGAATGCCGCTTTCCTGACTCATAGCCGTCAGGGCTTGGGCAAACGGTATGACAAAACCGTAAATGTCGGCTCTGGTTACGTCCTCCAAGTGGCAACGCGGCCGAATTCCGGCTTCCAAGGCGGCTGCCACCACGTCCAGGTACTGCATCATGGCCCGTTGCCGATCGATACCCAACTTGAGATATATATGGTAGTCTGAGCACGAGGTGAGAATACCCGTCTCAGCAATCTCCATCTCTTTTACCAGCTGGAAGTCTTTCCGGCTGGCTCTAATCCACGCCGTAATTTCCGGGAACTCATAACCCAATTCCTGGCACTTACGCACAGCTTGCCGGTCTTTCTCACTATAGAGGAAGAATTCGGACTGCCGGATTAACCCCTTGGGGCCGCTTAACTGATGTAAGAACTTGAAAAGGGTTACGATCTGATCGACCGTATAAGGCGTGCGCGCCTGTTGCCCATCACGAAATGTGGTATCGGTGATTATCATTTCGTCAACCGGATTAAGCGGCACTTGAACGCCGTCAAAGGTGATGCGCGGCGGGGTAACATACGGAAACTGCTCGCGCATTAAGTCCGGCTCCGTACGGTTTTCCAGTGTAAAAGGGCGTGGTGTGAGTTTTGTCATCCACTTACTACCGTTCATTGCAATCACTCCATTTCACGCCAGCTTTAGAATGGTTATAGTGTATCACGGGATAATCGAAAAAGGAAGTTTAATCTTCGCCGTCGATCGATTACATTTACGAATCAATAGATGTATACCTGCCTTTCTTTCCTGCTACGCAAAGGTCTTAAGCAGTCTACGGGCAGGACGCGAAAACCAGCCGTCTTTCCGGACGAACCGCTTCAGTAGGCGAATCGCATTGCTATCGAAGCAGAGATCGGCTAAACTGGTAATGACCACATAACCTGTAGCTCAGATCTTTTCGCACAGCGAGAATCTTCCTTGGCTCATCCGTAGGCAAACCAAGTTTACCGTAGACGGCGATGACAAGTAACGATCAGCGACATTTGTGGTGGAGACGGACTCGGAGGCGGTAGTAATGGCTCATTTGGCAATGGCGTTGGTAAGCGGCCTGACGGTTGGGTTACTGTCCGGGTTGGTAGGCATAGGGGGCGGCGTATTGCTGGTGCCCATACTCCTATATATTTTTAAGTTGGACGCTCACCTGGCTGCCGGTACGTCGCTGGCGATCGTCATTCCTACCGCGATTGTGGGGTCCATCGTGCACTTTAGCAAAGGTACGATCGATTGGCCTCTAGCTCTGCTCATCGCCGTCGGGTCTATTGTCGGTTCCCTGCTCGGGGCCTGGCTGGGACCGCACGTTCCAGCTGAAACGTTGAAGAAGATTTTTGCCGTCGTGTTGGTCGTCGTCACCGTGAAGTTCTGCCTGGATGCCTTCCGGATCACGCTGCCCACGCAGCAAAAAGCAGCAACCGAGGTTGCCTCTACGAAATAGACCTTGAGTACCATCCATGGCGATCTCACCATAGGATGTGTCGCAAGGAGGCAACAGAGTTGATTCAAGGCGCCGATATTCCGTTGTATGCTCAACTCAAACTCTGGATAAAGGAGCAAATTGCCTCAGGCGAACTGAAGCCCTACGACATGCTGCCGGGTGAACGCCGGCTGACGGCGACGCATAGACTGAGCCGTACGACGGTAAGACAAGCCCTCAATGAGCTGGTTATGGAAGGCGTGCTATTTCGCCGTCACGGCAAAGGTACCTTTGTAGCGCCCCCGCGTTATGAACATAATTTGGGACGCCTTGTGGGCTTTGCCGAGGAGTTACATCATCTGGGGCTCAAGCCTACCATCAAGGTTTTGGTCGCTCAACCGCAGATAGCATCCGCCGATGCGGCCGATAGACTCCGCTTACAGCCCGGAGAAACGGTCGTCCATATTGAACGGCTGGTGTCGGCCCGTCAAGTGCCCATCTTCATCGATCGCATTGATCTGACAGCCCAAATTGGGGCGATCGTACTTAAGTCGGATCTGACGCAAGAACCCATTTACAGCATTATTGAACGTCACGGCTACCCTATTCGCAGCGGCGTGCAATCCATCCACGCGACCGCACTCACCACCGCCGACGCCCGCCTACTCGGCGCCACCCCCGGTAGCCCGGCGTTGCGTGTAGCCCGCACCATCTTCATCGACGCCGATTCCCCCATAGAGTACAGTGAAGCGATCTATTGCGGCCATCGGTATGAGTACCGCATTCGCCTGGAGCGATAGGTCAATCCGGCATGATCCTCAGCAGGAAAAGCGAGTGCCGAAGCCAACTGTATATTTAGTCTGACCATATAACCAGACCAAATATATCGGCGGCATTTTGCGGAATGTCACTACTTCCGTGTTTGCTCCATGGAGGCTTTGTTATGGATCTGCGCATTCTCAGAACCTTCCAGGTGGCGGCACGCCATCTCAACTTCCATCAGACGGCGTCGGCGCTGTATCTGTCCCAACCGACGGTGAGCAAACACATTCAGCAACTGGAAGATGAATTGGGCTGCGAGCTGTTTGAGCGTTGGGGTCGCTCTTTGCGCCTTACCCCGGCCGGTGAGCGCTTCCTTCTATATGCCAGCAAATTGCTGGATGAAGCCGAGAACGCGCTGCAGGAATTCGCGGCTTGGCAAGCCGGACGGGTGCAGAGCCTAACGGTAGCTGCCTCGCCGATGGTGGCTCGCTCCGTTTTGCCTAGGATTCTCCGCACCTACCAGCAACGTGTTCCCAATGTGGATACCGTCATCTCCATCGTGATGTCCGAAGAGATTCCTGCGGTCATTGCGGATTCTAAAGCCGAGGTCGGTTTATCTCGCATTCCGCCCCTGGATCCCCGCCTGGTAGGCGAAATGCTCTATAAGGATCCGGTGGTATTCGTTGCTCCACCCGGCGATGACAACCAAGGCATAGCCCCGGATGCCGCCGAGATGAGCGGTGCCGACTGGCGCACCTCCATTCAGAAATACCCGCTCATTACGCATAACCATCCCGGATATTGGGACGATCTGCTCATCGCGGTAAGAAAAATCGTCCCTCGCGTACACACCATGGTCGTTACGCAGGTAGATATTACCAAACGCCTTATTGAGGAAGGGCTGGGCGTATCTTTTCTGCCCCAGTCCGCCATATTACGAGAAGTGAAGACCGGTCGCCTGGTACAGCTGCCCGTGCCGGAATTTATTCTGCCGGAATCCGCATCCTGGCTGATACTGCGCTCCGATCAACCGTTGTCGCCAGGCGCAAAGGCCTTCACCGATCTGACACGAGAACTGAAGGCGCAGTTGATGGAGCAGGATCTATGGAACATCCTTGACTAAGGCAGCTGAACCTATGCGAGGAGCGTGGGTGAAATCACTAATCTACGCAGTCATGAACTATGGACGGCGGAGTTGGAGAAGCGCCTGATAGAGATGTACCGGGCCTGGCGTACCATGGAAGAGATGGCGCGGGAATTGAGCCTACCTATTGATGAGATAGAAGCACGCCTGGAAATACTGGGATTGGAGGATAACCGGCCGGAGCGCTACCCCTAGGCTTCATCGCCCGTCTCCGGCGCAGCACGGTGGATAAACCCTTTCATACTCCGTTCTACCTGGCGCCGCGGCAGTAACACTACCCGCGCGCAACCTTGGCATCTCATCCGAATATCCATGCCGGTGCGCATGATCTCCCATTGGTCTGAACCGCAAGGATGCTTCTTCCGCATCTGGATGATATCGCCAAGGGCAAATTTAACCGGCATAGCGCCTCCCCTTTCTTAGCCACGCATTTGAGCATACAACCACAAGCGCGTCGCGACCGTATGCTTTTCTTCTATCTTAACCCGATCAACTGCCGACTGCCACCAATTCCGCCGTAGAAATCCACCTACGCCTCATGTTACCGGCAGGTACACCCTCCCCCAATGCCGAAGAGGGTTTGGCATCTGTTCTGCATTCCATCCGGCAGAGCCGGATTTTAAGAAAGGGCGATTCTTTTGCACCAACTGATGAAAGAGAACAAACGCATACTTACCCTACTCGTATCCGTCCTGGCGCTCTCAGCCGTACTGCTCACCGGCCTCTTATCCGCCAAACAGGCGGGAGCAAGCGATGAAGGCGACATCGTGGCCTTCATTAACGGTATCCCCATTACCCGAGAAGAGTTCTATACGCGCATGGAGAGTGAAATCGGCGAACAGGTGATGAATCAACTGATTGCGGAAGCGCTTGTGTTAAGCGTAAAGGACGTCGCGGTCACTGAAGATGAGATAAACGCCGAGATCGATCAGATCAAAGCCGTCTACCCCAGCACGGAGATTTTCGAACAGGCCATGGCCGAATATGGTCTTACCTACGACAGGTTGGTCAAAGAAATACGGATTAATCTTATCTTGCAGAAGTTGGCCGCGGCAGGCGTCACCATCACCGATGAAGAGATCAGCGCCTACTTCGAGAATAATAAAGCTGCTTTGGGTACGCCCAAGCAAGTACGTTCCAGCCATATTCTGGTAGATAGCCTGGCGGAAGCGGAAATGGTGATTGCCGAACTGAAAGAAGGCGCCGACTTCGCCGTTTTAGCACAGCAAATATCCAAGGACGCGGGGAGCGCCGTACAGGGCGGCGATATCGGCTTTATCAGTCCGGATGACCCCATCGTGCCCGAGTATCTGGACGCCGTGTTCAACATGGCGGTCGGAGAGATCAGCGCTCCGGTCAAATCGCAATTCGGCTATCACATCATCAAGGTGACGGCGATCAACGAGGCTAAGGAAGCCGTTCTGGAGGAACAGAAAGAGAACATCAGGGCTATCCTCACCCAAGAGAAGTCGCGCTCGTTTAACGATGTCGTCAATGAACTCTATCAAGAAGCCGATGTGGTTGTTAACTGGGAGCGTTACAAAGGCTTCGAGAACAAATAACGATACGACGAATGTAAAGCGCAAGCGGTAGCTGTAATTCAGCTGCCGCTTTTTCTATTCCTAAGCTCCTGGTTCTTAAAAATGCTTACCGACTGCTGATTAGGCGGCAAGCATACCTGTGACGGAAATGGGTGAACCTGTAAGATAGGGCAAACCTACACCGTAGGCCGGCGCCAAACATGCACCTCACCACGGAGGCGGACCGTCATGCGGCTTTCTCCTTCACAGTATGCCGGGTTAAACATCAGAACCGGGAGTATTCTGCTCTTATCGCTGACTCTGCTGTGGCCGGTCATAGCAGGTTCTTCCGCCGCGGCAGCGCCGGCACAGCTGCTGATTATCCTCGTCGATGCGCTTGACCCACAAGAGATAGCCGCCGATCCGGTATGGCTTACGTTGACCCAGAAAGGCGCTTACGGTTTGATGAACACGCGGACGGGCGGACGCCAAGCCCCTGCGGCTACGCATCTCTCGTTAGGGACGGGCGCACGCGCCGACGCCCCAAATGACTCTGCCCAAATCTACGCCTTAACGGATCAGGTACACTCTCTCACGGCAGGTGCGCTTTACCACAGCATCCATGGCGTTTCCCCACCGGAGAACGCTCTTGTCTGTCTCGATGTAGCCAGGCTGCAGCGAGCGAATCAAGCCCGGCCGGACATTACCGTGGGTTGGTTGGGAGAACGACTCAAAGCCGCTGGTGTCTCCGTCGCCTACATCGGCAACGCGGATACCCCCACGGAGCACTATCGTCCGGGCGCCCTTTTCATCATGGATGCAAACGGGGTGATTCCTCAAGGCGTAATAGGTGCGGAGCTATTGCTCTTTGATCCGGATTTCCCCTATCTTATGCGCACGGATTATCATGCTGTTCTTAGCGCGATAGAAGCGCTGCGACGCAATCAGGTGCTGGTAGTGGAATTGGCTGATTTGGCCAGGTTGGACAGTTTTCGCGAACGCCTGGCAGAAACAGTGTGGCTGCAACAACGGCGCGCCGCGTTAACCGAAATCGGGTTGTTTATCCATCATCTCGTCGAGTTTCCGGCCGTATCCGACCGCATTATCCTAATCATCTCGCCCACGCCGCGCGCAGATCGCGCGGCTGCCGGACACTGGCTGGCACCGATGCTCATGCTCCACCCCCAGGTAACCGCATCGTTACTCCACTCCCAGGGGACGAGACGGCCCGGGATCGTACTAAATACCGA
>DUQB01000111.1 GCA_012838035.1 Bacillota bacterium
TATTAGGCGCGGGCAGCCGATCAACATCTTTCAGAACTGGTCCAACTACATCGCCTATCTGTACGTCGGTCAGCACGCCATGGCCGGTACGCCTAATGCGCCGTTGGCTCACACCGGCTCATCCAAGCACATCGTTTATAAGCGGTTGAACGGCGTATATGTGGGCGAGTTCGGCATCGGCGCGGCGAAAGCCGGTTATCACGGCGTGCCTACCATATTTCTCTCGGGCGACGACAAAGCATGCGCCGAGGCGCAGACGCTCATCCCGGGGATCTTTACGGTAGCCACCAAATGGGGCGAAGGATGGCAAAAGGCCAGACATCTATCTCCGGATGAGGCCTGCCGTCGGATTAGGCAAACGACGGCGTTGGCGATTCGGACCTTGCTCAGCGAACCCCATATGATTAAGCCGCTTCGGTTCGATCCGCCCTATTACAGCGAGATTCGTTCCATACATCCGCAAAAGGCGCCGGCCTCGCCTCCCCCGGGCGTGCGGGTGGAACAAGTCGATGCGTACACCGTGCGTTACCATGCCGACGATCTGGATGTACTGCCCTTTTAGCCCGGTGTGCGGGCTGCAGATACGCACAGCGTGAACTTCGGAAGGGAGATGCGCCATGCCCGATATATCGGTATACACCGGGTTTGAGAATGCGGCTTTGTCGCACTGGGAATGCAGGCAGGACGTTTTCGTCATCGAGCCCAAACGCAGCGCCGACTCCCCGGACTTGTGGTTCTACTTCCTCCTATCGTTCGTCAAGGAGCGAGCCATCACGTTCCACATTCCCAACCTGCCGGCACAGGCGTTGTGTCCGGTCAGCGTGTCATACGACCGGGTGGATTGGCTGCCGCTCAGCCCCCTACGACAAGACGGCACCACCTTCCGGCATCTTTTCCGTGCCGCCGATGCGATTATCAGCGCCACGCCGCCCTACACCAGCGGTATGCTCTACGACCTCACACTGTGGGCGGGCAGATCGCCGCATGTCCGCATCGACTACCTCAGCCACGTCGCACCTCCGGGCACGGAGCCTCCTACCTGCATCACCATCAGCGACATGGGCGAAGGAGAATCGGCGGAGCGCTCCGTTATCTGGGTGATTGCCCGGCAACATCCGCTGGAGGCCGGATCGTCCTGGTTGGCAGAGGGCATGGTGCGGTTTCTACTGTCAAAAGAGAGCACGACGAAGGAGTTGCGCCGTCGCTTCGTTTTTAAGATCGTGCCTCTGCTCGATGTGATGGGCCAGTACTATGGGGCCACCTCCGGCCTCACCTGGTCGCCTGATGCGGACGGTTCCCGTCGTGAGTGCGACGGCAAAGGGATCCTACCCACGCAGGCGGTTTGGGATCACATAGCGGCAGGACCACAACCGCTGGTCGTCATCAATCTGCGCTCCCACGTGCTGCAAGCGGCCGACTCCTACTACTTCTCCAACTTAGCGGCTGTCGCAGCGGCCCAGAACCAGTCCGCCGCCGCACAACTCGCCCGGCAGATCGCACCTTGGTTTACCTGGAGCCAGTGCGACCGAGCCGCCGGCGGCTGCTTCTCTCGTTTTTCCGCTGCATACCCCGCAACCGGCATCGGTGAAGTCGTCACCTCCTGGTACTACGGCGGCTACAGCGTCGGTAATGCGGAACCAGTGCGAAAAACCCAGTATGAACTGTGCCAAGAAGGCGAATTGGTGTTGCGGGCCTTGGCCGCAGCAGTGGGCGTCGACGCCCAACCGGCAGTGCCGCCGTTGCTGATGCCGCGGTTGACCAATGGCGAAAATGAAGCCTTGAGTACTGCGGCAGTGTGGTGTACGGCAGACGCTGCCGACCTGGAGGTTTTTCTAGCGGGCGAAGGGCTGCAGGAGCGGATGCCGCCGACGGAGCAACGCGGTTCGTACATACGATATGCGCTGACTGTGCCTAACCATGTAGTCCGGCATGCGGAGCGTATCGTCGCCCGCACTGCCGGCAACGAGCGACAAATCACCCTGGTGGAGCGCAGAACACGCAGTTGCGATTCAAGCTTGGCCTAAAACCTCCCAATTACTTAGTATGTTTCTAAATCGACCTCAGAGTATCTTCAGACGCCTGTATTGAACTATAACCTTTTTAGGCTGATTTCCACAAATCGGAAGCTCAAGCGGATAAATATGCGATAGAGCGCCTGGTTGAGAGGCTACGCCCGGCCTGTTCCCTGGCGGAAGAGGTAAAACCGCTACATCGCA
>DUQB01000112.1 GCA_012838035.1 Bacillota bacterium
CACTAGGAAATCCAATCCCCCCCACCCCCCGGATTTCCCTGTGAACCTCAACCTAAGCAGGCACCGAGATCCGCCCTCGGTGCCCTGCGGTTTTGTTGCTGAAAAATGCCGGCCGGCATTGGGAATCTTGACACTAAACCCTCAGCCTGATACTTTAATCACTATGGAACTTAGAAACGTAGCGATTATAGCTCACGTCGACCACGGGAAGACGACCCTGGTCGACGCCATCCTTAAGCAGACCGGCGTATTTCGGGCTAACGAAGTGGTGCAGGAGTGCGTCTTGGATTCCCATGCCATCGAACGGGAGCGCGGCATTACGATTCTCGCTAAAAACACGGGCGTATTCCATAAAGGAGTAAAGATCAACATTGTCGATACGCCCGGTCACGCGGATTTTGGCGGCGAAGTGCAACGAATCCTGGGTATGGTCGACGGCGCGCTGCTCATTGTGGATGCGGCTGAAGGACCTTTGCCCCAAACGCGTTATGTACTGCAGAACGCCTTGCAACAGCATTTGCGCCCCGTAGTGGTGATCAACAAGATTGATCGTGCTGATGCGCGTCCCGATGAAGTGGTTGATGAGGTGCTCGATCTATTCATCAACTTAGGAGCCGATGACGATCAGTTGGAATTTCCTTTGTTGTACGCATCGGCACGCGCCGGGGTTGCCCATCCCCGGCTAAAAACGGCCTTAGCGCGACTGGCGGCGGGTGACGCCGATATTCATCCCCTTTTGGATACCATCTTGGCGGCGGTGCCGCCGCCGGCCGGTCAGGTGGAACATCCGTTGCAGATGATGGTTACCATGTTGGATTACGATGACTATGTCGGCCGCGTGGCCATCGGCAGGATTTCCAGTGGCGTAATACGGCAAGGGATGATGGTCGCCGTAGGCCGGCCTAATCAGCCCCTGCGTCAGGCGAAGCTCACCAATCTATATACCTTTGAGCGTCTAAAGCGAGTACCGGCGACCGAAGCGCAGGTCGGTGATATTGTCGCCATAACCGGCATCGATGAGATTGAGATTGGCGATACCGTCATGCTTGCCGAGGATCCTAGGCCGCTGCCGCCTCTCTACATCGACGCTCCTACGCTTTCCGTGACGTTTCGGGTGAACGACGGTCCTTTGGCCGGGCAAGACGGCGTTTACGTCACCTCACGCCATTTAGGCGAACGTCTGAAACGTGAAGCCCGCAGTGATGTCGCGCTCATCGTGAAGCCCGGCGACACCCCTGATGTCTTTCATGTGTCCGGTCGGGGCGAGCTGCATCTGGGTATCTTGATGGAGACGATGCGGCGTGAGGGGTACGAATTCTGCGTTTCCAAACCACAGGTGATCATGAAGGAAGTGGACGGAGACCTCCACGAGCCTTTGGAATACCTGAACGTCGATGTGCCGCAGGAATATATGGGCGTGGTGATGGAGCGCTTGGGTATGCGCAAAGGCGAGCTTGTTAACATGACGCATCTGCTCAGCGGCAGTGTAAAAATCGAGTTCATCGTCCCGGCGCGCGGCTTAATAGGGTTTGCCTCCGAACTGTTGACCGAAACCAAAGGCAACGGCATCATGCATCACACTTTCCACGGTTATGGGCCACACCGCGGCGAAGTACCAACGCGTCAGAACGGCAGCTTGGTGGCGTGGGAAGCGGGCACGGTAACGGCTTATGCTTTGGAGAACGCGCAAGAGCGGGGCACTTTGTTTGTGTCTCCTGGTGACGTGGTTTATGAGGGTATGATTGTCGGGGCCTGCAACCGCGCCCAGGACCTGGATATCAATGTATGCAAGAAGAAGCATGTTACGAATATGCGGTCCAGTACGTCGGATATCGCGGTGAAACTTGATCCGGTACGCACCTTTACCTTAGAGCAGGCGCTCGCTTACCTGCATGACGACGAGTGGTTGGAGGTCACTCCAGCCCATTTGCGGTTGCGTAAGGCTGTGTTGCCGCGCCAGACAAGAGCAAAGTGAATTGTTTCGGCAGGAACATGCGAGGCAATCCCTAAATAACTTTTAAGCGCATCTATGTATGAGCGCAATAAAAAAGGTTGAGGTGTAGGGGTTGCAGTTAGGCGCATGCTTTACCAAATACCAAAATGCGCAGTACGTAGTATATGCATCTGCGCCATACGCCAACAACACTGCATAGAACGCAGTGTTGTCGGCGCGTTCGGCATCCGCGGCCATTTTGGTAAAAGGCGGCCCCGGCGCTCAATAGAATCTCGGTAACGCAAGCCGGCTCTTGATCGGAGTCGGTTGCTATTAAGACACTAAAGCTAATACGAAAAGAGGAGAGTCTATGTCAACTCAAATTGCTGCACAGTTGTACACCTTGCGGAACTTCACAAAAACCCCGGCCGACATCGCTCAGACGCTGAAAAAGGTCAAGTCTATCGGCTATGATGCAGTACAGTTGTCTGGTCTAGGACCCATCGATACCAAGGAGCTACATAGTATTCTGGACGGAGAGGGCTTAACGGTGTGCGCTACCCACACGTCCTATGAGCGCATGCGTGACGAGATGGAAGCAGTGATCGAAGAGCATACCATTTTAGGGTGCAAGAATCTGGCTATCGGCGGATTGCCGACAGCTTATCGGAAAGATGCCGATAGTTACAAGCAGTTCGCCAAGGAAGCTTCGGCTCTGGCGGAAACCCTGGCCGAACGCGGTTTTACCTGGAGTTATCACAACCACAGCTTCGAGCTGGAGAAGTTCGACGGACGGACGGCTCTCTCCATTCTCTACGAAGAAAGCGATCCCAGGTACTTCTTGGCTGAAATCGACACCTATTGGATTCAGCACGGCGGCGGTGACCCTGCTCAGTGGATCATCGACCTCAAAGGACGTATTAAACTGCTCCATTTGAAGGATATGGCCATGAAAGGCAGGGAGCAGTTGATGGCCGAGGTAGGAGAAGGCAACTTGAACTGGCCGCGTATCCTTGCTGCAGCCAAAGAAGCGGAAGTAGAGTGGTACATCGTCGAACAGGATATTTGTCAGCGCGATCCGTTTGAGAGCCTAGCCATCAGTCTCCGCAACATGCAGGCTATGGGTTTACGGTAGTCCGCTTTTTAAGGCCTACAAACAAGATGAGTACCATGAGCGCAAGGCATGCATCTGCCACCGTAATGGTTAAATACCTATGGGAGGTTGCGTAGAAGCCCTGCGCTCACTTTTTATGTAGGCATATCGACTTGTAATGGCATACGAAATGGTTTACGCTCGACATAACAAGGGGGGAATCATCATGACGACACTCTTTACGCCGTTTGAGCTCAAAGGTCTGCAGCTAAAAAACCGTGTAGTGATGCCGCCGATGTGTCAGTATAAAGCAGACACGCGCGGATTCGCCACGCACTGGCACCTCATGCATTACGGCGCTCGTGCCGCAGGCGGCGTCGGCTTGATCGTGCAGGAAGCGACGGCTGTAGAAGCCCGCGGGCGGTTATCCCCAATGATCTGGGCATTTACCTCGATGAGCATGTGGCAGGATTAAAGGAACTAGTCAGTTTCTGTCATGATCTTGGGGCAAAAATGGCTATTCAGTTGGCGCATGGCGGGCGCAAAGCATGGCCGGGCGGTGAACCTATCGTAGCTCCCACCAGCGAACCGTTTAGTCCGGATCGCAGAGTGCCTGTGCCTCTAGATGAAGCAGGCATTGATCAGGTTGTTTCAGCCTTTCGCGTCGGTGCGCAGCGTGCGGTAACCGCCGGTTATGATGCCATTGAGCTGCACGGTGCGCATGGTTATCTGATTAATGAGTTCATATCGCCATACAGTAATAAGCGGACGGATGCATACGGTTTGGGCTTTCACGGCCGTATACGCTTTTTGGAGACGATCGTCAAAGCCGTGCGCGATGTCATGCCGCAAACCATGCCCCTATTTCTGCGGGTATCCGCCACGGAGTACGTCCGAGACGGCTTGCAGCCTGAAGACATCGTGCAAATCGCTCTGCATTTGAAACCTTTGGGCTTAGACCTGATCGATGTAAGTACCGGAGGCGCCGTCCCACAGGCCCCTGAGCGTTATCCGGGTTATCAGCTGCCCTATGCCGAAATCGTAAAAGAAGGCGCAGGCTTGCCGACCATGGCGGTGGGCAAGCTGGAGAGCCCGCACCTGGCAGAGGCGGTAATCCGGAATCAATGGGCCGACTTGGTATGCGTAGGTAAAGGTCATCTCGTGGATCCGTTTTGGACGGCGCATGCCGCTCGTATGCTCGGCGTCGACATCGACTGGGGATACAAGGGGCAAGATCCGTAGGTTCCGCAGCCGAAAAATGCCTTAACGGACAGGCCGAGCTGCGCGGCCTGTCCTTAGGTTAGAGAATCGGGGGAGCGATGTAAGTGGGTGACTGGTGGAGGATAACCTTACTGTCTACAGCCATCTCCATCTCACCGCGCCTATACCGATTTCTGTGTCGATTACAGTTTGTCAGCGCAGTGGAAGAGCAACGTTTAAAGGCTCGGTATCTTGATTTTCCCATGTTCCGCCATTTGTTCAGACGTAAGCCGTCGGCTTGACTTGAACCGGGACTAATGGGTCTGGGCTGCGTCAGACATCAATGTGCGCCACAGATGAGTAATGGCGGTAGGAATCTCCATCATCCCGGAAACCACCGCTGCCGGCATAAGTTGCTGCGGGGGCGGCTGATAGACGGGGTAGGCGAATTCTCGCCGCATCACTTTGTATAAGTGCGGCATCAATTCCGGATGCACCGGTCTTTCCCATGCGGCAGCAGCACGCACTGTCGTAGGTAGCGTGTCGTTTACCCAAATCGCGTACATTCCTGCCGCGTTGGCGCCTACTACATCACATAGTATGGAGTCACCCACATGTATGGCGGGTTGGTCATCCGGGAGCCCGACCATCCGCCGCGCCATGGCGAAAATTCTCGTCGCAGGTTTGGCTACGCCCGCCTCAACAGGAGTGACGACCGCTCTGAAATAACGTAACAAACCCAACGTCTGGAGAACAGGTTTCTGGTAGCACGTAAAGCCATTGGTTATGGCTACCAGCGTGGCGCCGGCTCGGCATAGAATCTCCAAAGTCGTTGCAGCATGCGGATAAGCTGCCGCATAACCTAAGCGGCAGCCTTCTTTCACCAATTCCACTATACTGATCTTTTTTTTGTAACCTACCTTTTCGGCTACATTACCTACGGCGGCATCCCAGTCAAAGGCGGCAGGGGAGAAGCCTGCCTGTAAAGGGCCCACGGTTTCCGCTAGGATGGCCGCCACAATCACTCGCTCTTCGGCATCCAACCCAGGCGCGGTGATCTGATCCGGCAACGGAGATAACAGTTGTCCCTGCGCATCGACAGGTGGATGGAACTCCTGATCAGCAGCCAAATAAGGGCGCAACAATTCAGCTATCTTGGGAAAAACATAGCGGTTAAACGGATTGCGCATCAAAACTCCGTCCAGGTCGAATGTCACCAGTTTCACAATGTATGCATCCTTACCTCGGCATCGCCGGGAGTTTATTGGTTTTATGCAGGGACGACGGCTCAAGTGTCGTATTGTCATTTAAGGCAGTCACGGCTCGGGTTTGGCCGTAGTATCATCCGAGCGGCCGATAAGCGCCGATTCCATTATACGATATATGTGGTGATGGTGCGGTAAGTGGTCTCGGTCTAAGGACCTCAGCTGTTTGTGGCGCCCGACATCAATGATGTAGAAGTTGAAGGAGCGAATATGCATGGAGCCGTTTAACTTATCTAACGAGTTGCTTACTCAATCTGCTCAATATTTGGCCAAGGTTCCCGGCGCCATAGTCACCTTACTGGCAACCTGGATTATTATCCGTTTGGTGAAAAAGCTCGTCAAGACGGCGACTCAACTCACCAAAGCCGATCCTACCGCGCAATCGTTGCTATCCTCAGGCGTCGGGTTCGTCGGATGGGTAATCGGTATTGCGGCGACGCTGAACGCCTTAGGTTTGCAGCAAATCTCTTTGGCGCTAGGCGGCTCGGTCGCTTTAGTGGCCATGGCGTTGGCCACGGGGCTCAACACCATATCACAGGACTTGCTGGCGGGTATTTTCCTGCTTTCGGACGATGACTTTAATATCGGTGCAAAGGTGCGGGCTACCGGGTTGGAAGGCGAAATCATGAAATTGACCATTCGCAAGACGAAAATAAGAGATCGTGACGGTGTGCTGCATGTAATACCCAATCGCAATATTGATGCAGCGACTTTTACGATCATCAGTCCGGCTCCGGGTCGCGATAAACAGCTGAAGCAAGAAACGGCTGAACCGGCAGAAGAGCCTAAAGCAGGCTGATGCTGCGCCTTATACCGGCCGGCATCCGCGGTCCGGTTCATCAGAACAAGCTCACTGCTCTGTAAACCAGGCGTGTAGTGTAACCGGGGGGATATTCTGTGCTTGGCCGAAGACTCACGCTATGCATCTTTTTTGTCGTTGCGTCGGCTATGCTTTCGGTAGACGCGGCAGCGGCATTGCCCGTCGCGTCACTGCCCTGGGCGGCGCCGGTGAACGCACCGGTAGGCAAATGGTTCACGCTCGAAACGCCGCATTTTCTCATCCACTACCCGCAAGAGCAGGCGCAGGTGGCGCAGGAAACGGCAGTAGCTGCTGAAGAAGCCCACAGGAAAATTTTGCAGGAGTTGCAGTATCTACCGGAGGAGAAAACACATGTCGTCATTGCCGATGTATCCGACATCGCCAATGCGCTGACGATGGTCGCACCGTACAACCAGATTATCCTCTTTCCCGTCTTCCCGGATAACATTGCCTACGATACCGGTATATCAGCCCATACACGCGATTGGTTGCGGCAGTTGATGACGCACGAGTATGCTCATGTACTACACCTGGATATGCACACAGGTACGACATCGCAAGTGCGGCGGATGTTTGGTAAAATCCCGGGAGCAAGTACGCCGAACGTATTGCAGGGGATGGGCGTTATCGAAGGCTACGCCACTTGGGCGGAAGGTGACCGCCTTAGTTGGGGACGCCCGAACGACGCATTGTATGATATGTACCTGCGTGCAGCCGTCATGGCAGGGCTGCTCCCAACTTGGGATCAGCTCTTAGGCAACTACGACCTGCCGGGGTGGCAGCCCGGACCGGCGACGTACCTTTATGGCAGCTCATTTATCGATTATATTGCGCAGACGTATGGGGAGGAGCACATCGGCGCCATACACCGGCAGCATGCCGCACAGCCGCATCGAGGTTCGAGCGGCGCATTTGCGCAGGTGCTGGATGTGCCCTTTGCGGAACTATGGCAGGCATGGCAAGATGATCTGCAAGCGCGTTACCAAGAACAAACGGCTCGAATTGAGAATCCGACGGAGCTGACCGTGACCGAGACGATCGGACATGTGGCTCTGTGGCCGACTTGGCACCCGCAAGGTACGGCTATTGTATATGGTTCTGCAGGCGGCGTCGTCACGGCGCTCCGGATGCGTAGCGTAGATAGTGGAACGCTTGATGAGAAGCGTGTGGATAAACTACTGATTAACGGCATGGTCGATCACTCAAACGGCTATGCTTGGCATCCCGACGGATCACGCTTGATCTACGGCAAGCTCGATTACTGGAACAATCGTTTACAGAGCGATCTGTACATCTATAACTTTAAGACGCGGCAAGAGGAGCGCTTAACGACGGGATATCGCGCCTATGCGCCCACACTGTCGCCCAATGGCGAATGGGTAGCTTTCTTAGGTCGGCAAACCAACTTCACCTCCCATATCCTTGTCGCTTCACTTACCGACCGAATACCCCTACGCTTGTGGGAACCAAAACCCGATACGGTTCCAGGCAGCTATGGACCGCAGCAGGTACTCTCGCTGGCCTGGTCGCCACGCGGTGATTATTTGGCCTTCTCGGCCCGTGATAACGCAGGTAGAGTCGATCTTTATTTGTTACCTTTGGCTGGTTCCTCCACTCCGGCCTCTACCGGCGCTCCTATTCGGTTATTGTCGGATATGGCTTTGGATACGGATCCGGCGTGGTCGCCGGACGGTGAGTACCTCTTTTTTACATCCGATCGCGGCGGAATCTATAACATACATGTCTACAAACTATCAGATGGTACATGGTATAGAGTGACCAATGTCACGACTGGAGTTTTCTCGCCCGCGGTGTCTCCGGACGGCTCTGCGCTGCTGGTGTCGTATTACTCCGCCGCCGGGTATGATGTCGCATTGTTGTCTTTAGA
>DUQB01000113.1 GCA_012838035.1 Bacillota bacterium
ACCCGCCTGGGTTTTTATCCCTATACGGTGTGACATTCCTATATGGAACGCCTGTACCACTCGGTCCGGTCCTTCCCCCAGGAAGCGGAACCCTAGGTACACCTTAATCGCTTAAATTGTACCAATGGAAAAACTCCCTGTTAACTGCTTGGCCAAAAAATTAACAAACCCGTAACAACAGTGAACGTCGCCGGAGAACAGCGCCGGATGTCTATGGTATGGCTCCTGGCGCAACATCTAACCCCTGCAATGTAGATGTGAGAGCCGCGGCAGTGTAAACAGAGTTGACGAACCACGAGTATGCATTTCCGCAACGAGCGTATTCAACATATCACCGTGACCTCATACGAACTGCCGAGGTGTGGATTGGTAGGACTCACCAATACGAGAATTGTACCCATTGCGTTATGCCGACTTAGGCACTGAGCTTGGCCCCTTTCCTCATGATGGTCGCTAATAGGCTTCCTTCTGTGGAAATCTTCTCGTTTGTGAGGTCGCGAAGCTCCTTGGACAGTCGCATGCATGGTGGTATTCTATTCATATGGGTCTGACCTCCTTACAGGTTTTGATGGTACATACTTGAGGTATCAGGCCCTATTTCCTATTTACGGACCCCGTAATTCTACAGATTATCGTGGACCATACGCATCATATTGGTACGGCGATGTTTTAGGCAATAGCAAGAGCACTTGCTGCAGCGGTACAAATTGATCCAAGTGTGAAAGGTGTGTCGTCGACGAAAGGACTGTTGGGATAAGTGAAAATCGCGGTTATAGATTACGGTATGGGGAATCTATTCAGCGTAGAGCAGGCGCTAAAGCGTTTAAATGCAGATGTTGTTATCACCAATGACGCAGCAGAGCTCAATGCGGCAGCTGCATACGTGCTACCTGGCGTGGGCGCATTTCCGGATGCGATGAAGCGCCTAGCTGAAACAGGCTTGATCGAATTTATGCAAACAACGAAAAAGCCGCTACTCGGTATTTGCTTAGGGATGCAGCTCATGTTTGAACGCAGTGAAGAAGTAACACCGACGGAAGGGCTTCACATCTTCCAAGGCAGCGTTGAACGATTCCAAGGTGTATCGCGCATCCCGCATATGGGCTGGAACGAGCTAGTGCTTACCCAAATGCCGTCTTGGCTAGAAGGCAAGAGATTACCAGCAGATCGGTATGTATATTTCGTGCACTCGTTCTATGCGACGCGCATTGATGAAGCGCAGCTTGTCGGCTTTGCTGATTACGAGGGCGTCGGGGTGCCAGGTATTGTGACAAAAGATAATTATACGGGTATGCAGTTCCACCCTGAAAAATCAGGTAAATTCGGTGTGTTTTTATTGCGTGCATGGCTGCGGCAGGTGGAGGCGAGCGTATGTTGACAAAACGCATTATTCCATGCTTGGACGTAAAAGAGGGCCGCGCTGTAAAGGGCGTACAGTTTGTGGAATTACGCGACGCAGGTGATCCGGTAGAGCTGGCTAAGTTTTACGATGAGCAAGGCGCAGATGAGCTTGTGTTTTTAGACATTTCAGCGTCCCATGAAGGCCGTGAAACGATGGTTGATGTTGTGCGTCAAACCGCGAGTGCGCTGGCGATTCCATTTACCGTAGGTGGCGGCATTCGTACGCTGGATGATATGAAGCGTATTTTACGTGCAGGTGCTGATAAGGTATCGGTAAACACATCGGCGTTAGAATGCCCGGATTTGATTAAAGAAGGCTCGGACTATTTTGGCGCGCAATGTATCGTTTGTGCGATTGATGCGTGCTTCTCAGAAGAAGATGGCACATGGATGGTGTATACGCACGGTGGGCGCAATAAGACGAGCTGGAAGGCTGTTGATTGGGCACGCGAGGCAGTACGCCTAGGTGCAGGTGAAATTCTATTAACAAGCATGAATCGGGACGGTGAAAAGTCGGGCTTTGATTTAGGGCTGACAAAAGCTGTTCGCGAGGCGGTAACGGTGCCGGTCATTGCAAGTGGCGGCGCAGGGAATGCAGAGCATTTCCGTGAGGTATTACAGGATGTGGATGCAGATGCAGCACTTGCGGCAAGCATTTTCCATTATAAAGAAAAAAGTGTAGCCGAAGTAAAAAGCTACCTTAAAGCAAAAGGCGTAAATATCCGATGAATTAAAGACTAATGAGCAGGGTACGTGCGGCCGGCGGTTGTGAGAGGCGGGTTTAACCATATGGCTCACTCCGCAAATTTATCCGGCAACACCACGTTTACTCAGCAGACCCTTCCTCCTTTCAACCGCCCTCGTCATCTATTCTGACTGCTTCTAATTCGCACTTTGCTCTACAGCCCGCTTTAGCGCAGCGAACACATGAGGAAAGATGATGGCATGGGTGGCGGAATTGGGGTGCACGCCGTCCTGATTTTGCGTAAACTCTTTGGCCCAAAGCTGTTCGTCCCATTGCGCTGCAGCTGCTGTGTTCTCATGGATGTCGACGCAAGACAAGTCGTACTCCACGCAGAGTTTCTTTACAACATAGCAGTAGTCTAGGAGCCGCGCTTCGTTCAGATCCGC
>DUQB01000114.1 GCA_012838035.1 Bacillota bacterium
TATAGCCCAGATTCAGATTTGCTTGAGGACGACTAAGCCGGCTGAGACCAACCTGTGCACGTACAACTCAGGCACACTCCTGCAGCAGGATCCGCACCTACAAAAAACGAAAAGCAATTAGAGTGTCTGTGTTCGCCTAGTTTCCTTGATCATGCTTACACAGGCTGCTAAGGAGTGTGCGTCTTGTCTAAAGTAACACCAATGTTGGCCCAATATAACCGAATCAAAGCCGAGTATCCGGACTGCCTACTCCTATTCCGCCTAGGCGACTTCTACGAATTATTCGGCGCAGATGCTGAAATTGCCGCACGCGAGTTAAGCATCACTTTAACCTCGCGCGAAGCCGGCAAGGGGCGCCGTATACCAATGTGCGGCGTGCCTCACCATGCCGTCGATTCCTATATTACGCAACTTGTTCAAAACGGACATCGTGTAGCCGTTTGCGAGCAATTGGAAGATCCGCGTCTTGCGAAAGGGGTGGTCAAGCGCGATGTGGTGCGCGTAATTACCCCGGGCACGGCCGTAGAAGAGAACATGAACCCGGCGCAGAACCGTTACTTGGCTGCTGTGGCCGAACAGCGCGGTGTTTGGGGATTAGCCGTATGCGACCTATCTACCGGCGAATTTTCCTGTACGCAAATGAGCGGCAGACAAGCTGCCGATATGATCGATGCCGAGCTGAGCCGCATAAAGCCCAGTGAACTCCTTTTGCCGGAAAATTACCCGCAGATCGTACTAAAAGCGCATGAACTGAACGTGTACATCCCAGAACCGGACAGTCGCCTTTTTGAACGCGACTTCAGCCGGTGACAATTGTTGGAGCACTTCAATGTGATCTCATTGGACGGGTTCGGTGTAGAACACTGGGCATTGGCCGTCCGTTGCGCCGGAGCCATCCTTGCCTATTTGAGTGCGACGCAAAAGACCTCGTTAGGTCATATCGTGCGCTTGGCGCCGTATCACATCGAATCATACATGGTTCTAGACGCCGCCACACGACGCAACCTGGAACTGACGCAAACTTTACGCACTCATGATCGGCATGGCAGCTTGCTCTGGGTGCTCGATCGCACCAAAACCGCCATGGGGGCGAGGTTACTCCGCCAGTGGTTGGAACAGCCCCTCTTAGAACAAGAACCAGTCGAACGGCGCTTGGATGCCGTCGCCAGGTTGTGCGACGACCACATTGTCCGCCCTGAATTGGGCCGTTTGCTAAAAGAAGTCTATGATATTCCCAGGTTGATCAGCCGGGTAGCGCTTTCGCAAGCGAACGCTCGCGACCTGTTGGCGCTGGCTCGTTCGCTGCGTCGGTTGCCCGCTATAAGAGATTGTGTGGCGCAACTCCCCAAAACAGCTTATATCGAAGAGATACTTAGCAAGCTGGATCCATGCGATGATGCGGCTGACAGCATTGAAGCCGCCATTGCGGAGAATCCACCGGTGGGATTAAATGAGGGCGGACTGATAAAGCCTGGTTATAACAGGGAAGTCGATGAACTACGTGCGGCTCGCTCCAGCGGCCAAGCTTGGGTAGCCGAACTGGAACGGCAAGAACGTGAGCGCACCGGCATCAAATCCCTTAAGGTAGGCTTCAACAAGGTATTCGGCTACTACATCGAAGTAACAAAGGCTAATCTGGCAGCGATCCCTACGGAGTATGAACGTAAACAAACACTGGCCAACGCTGAACGGTTCATCACGCCGGAACTGAAGGCACAGGAAGCCAAAATCCTCGGTGCGGACGAGCGCGTCATCGAGCTGGAGTACCAGTTGTTCACCCAATTGCGCGCGCAGGTGGCGGAGCATGCTCCCCGGATTCAGACGGTAGCAAGAGCCCTGGCCGAGTTGGATGTATTACGCTCTCTGGCCGAAGTGGCAGTGGAGAATCACTATGTGCGCCCAACCCTCAACCACGCAGGTCGCCTGAATGTAAAAGCCGGCCGACACCCCGTTGTGGAAGCTGTGCTCATTGATGAGCGTTTTACGCCGAACGACATCCTTATGGATGCGAAAGAGCGGCAAATTATGGTGCTGACCGGACCGAACATGGCAGGGAAGAGCACTTACTTGCGTCAAACGGCCTTAATCGTCCTGATGGCTCACATCGGTTCGTTCGTACCCGCTGAATCGGCAGACATTCCCCTGGTAGACCGGATTTTCACTCGCGTGGGCGCCTCTGACGATCTGGCCACTGGGCAGAGTACGTTTATGGTCGAGATGAACGAAGTAGCGAACATCCTCAATAACGCTACTGCACGCAGTCTGGTCATCCTGGACGAAGTCGGGCGCGGAACCAGTACCTTCGACGGTCTCTCCATCGCTTGGGCGGTCACCGAGTATTTGCACAATAAAACGGGATGCCAACCGCTTACTTTGTTTGCCACTCACTATCATGAACTCACTGAGCTGGCAGGCAAGTTACCGCGAGTTCATAATTGCAGCGTTGCGGTAAAAGAAGAGAACGGGCAGGTCGTCTTCTTACGGCGTATTGTTCCCGGCGGTACCGATCGCAGCTATGGGATAGAGGTCGCCCGGTTGGCCGGCTTACCATATAAAGTGATTCAAACGGCACGACGGATTCTTGCCCAACTGGAATCGTCCGAACATATCCGCATGGAGTTAAACGACGTAGATAGCCGTGAAACCAGAGGGCGGACAACGACATCGTCTCAGGCAGCGCGTCTACGCTTGGCACAAGTTCCGCTCTTCAGCATATCCAATGAGCCGGAACCACTCCTTGAGCAGCTAGCGCAGCTAGATGCAGAATCTATTACGCCGCGCGAGGCGATCAATTTACTCTTTGATTTGCGAGATAAGGCGCAGGAGCGCTTAAAGGAGATGAACAACGGGGAGGAGGTGGCCGGATGAGGGCGCAAACACGTCCAATCCAAGTGCTGCCCAGCGACTTGGCCAACAAAATTGCCGCAGGTGAGGTCGTTGAACGACCGGCCTCCGTGGTTAAGGAACTAGTGGAAAACGCCATTGACGCCGGCGCAACGAAAATAGGCATTGAGGTACGCGACGGCGGCAAAGAGTATATTCGTGTCACCGACAATGGGCGCGGTGTTGCAAAGGATCAACTGCTGGTAGCCTTTTTACGCCATGCTACCAACAAAATCGCATCGGTAGAAGACCTGACCACGGTGTTGAGCTTGGGTTTCCGCGGCGAAGCGCTGCCTTCCATCGCATCGTGTTCTGAAGTGGAGTTTTCTTCCTGTCCGGAAGGAGCCGAACCGGCTCGCATAGTCGTCCGCGGTGGCATCGCCGAACCGGTTACCGCAGCGGCCGGAGCACCAGGCACCGATGTCGTCGTTCGCCGCCTTTTCTATAACACTCCCGCTCGTTACAAGTTTTTAAAGCAAAGCGCCACGGAAAAGCGGTACATAGCCGAATTCGTAACCAACATCGCACTGGCGCATCCGGAAATCGCTTTTCGCCTAACGGGCGATAATGCCCTGATGTTAAGTACGCCAGGCACATCTGATCTACTCGCCGCCATTAGCGCCATCCACGGTGCTCAGATTGCCAAACAGATGATTCCCGTAAACTGGGAAAGCCCCTTTGCCGTCATCAGCGGCTACATATCGCCTCCCAACGAGAACCGCAGCACCAGAGCTCTGGAGACGGTTTTCGTCAATGGGCGCTGGGTCCAAAACAGGCTGCTGTACTCTGCAATTGAGCGCGGGTATGACACTATGCTTCCGGCACGTCGTTATCCTATCGCCGTACTGCATCTAAAGATTGATCCGAGCATGATAGATGTAAACGTGCACCCGGCAAAGGCAGAGATCCGTTTCCGCAACGATGCCGAAACTTACAAGAATGTGATGTTGGCCGTCAAGGGAGCGCTTTCCGGCGCCAACCTGATCCCGACGGCAAAGCCAAAGCCCGAACCCGATCCGCAGTATCAACCGCGCGCCTATGGGTTTGAGACTACGACAGGTTATGCAACCACACATGCCGATACCGCACGCTACCTGAGTGGAAGATCCGCGCCTGCTTTATTCACGGCGGAAGTGCCGCCTATCGCAGAAGCAGGTAGTTCCGCGGCAGCTCCATGTAGTAACGCTCCGGTTGCCGCTGCCTGTGATCTCCCCATAGATAGTATGGATTCTGTGGGGGATGAGGACTTGCTTGCGCACATGCGCCAACCCTTATCCGTTGATAGAGGATTCGATAACCCGACGGAAGCGGCTGCGGTGCGAGAGTTCTTACGCCAAGCCGCCGTCTTGGGGCAGGTACTGAATACTTACTTGGTGGTGACGGTACCTTTCGGGTTGTGGCTTATAGACCAGCATGTAGCCCATGAGCGCGTGCTGTATGAACAAGTATTAACCCGCCCGGTTCAGTCGGACTCGCAGATGCTGCTTGTACCAATCACTATTCAACTTACCCCGGCCGAAGCAGCAGCTGTGGAAGGTTTGATCGACCCACTGGCTGAGTTGGGGTTGGTACTGGAGCCTTTTGGTACGACAACATTTCTGGTGCGCTCCATACCGCTGCAGATGAAGAACCAACCTATGGCTGCATCGCTGCGTGAGCTACTTGTTGAGATTACGCAAGCGTGGGAAGGCGCGGGACCAACCCGCCGCGAACGTGCGGCAGCAATGATTGCCTGCAAAGCTGCGGTCAAAGCAGGTCAACGACTGGAATCAAGCGCCCAACAAGCGCTATTGCGCTCTCTTGCCGGTGCGCAAAATCCTTTTGCCTGTCCCCATGGACGCCCCGTCATGATCGCGATAGATCAAGAGGAGCTGGAAAAACGTTTTGGCAGACGGAAATGAACTGGTGCACAAAGGTTGCTATAGATGATGCACGTTGCCGTAACCACATCTAGACAACCAAAACAAATGGATCTGCGTAGGGCAGAGCGCTACGCGCGGGCATTAGCCATGCCTTATGTCCCGCGCCGTGGCGCATCACTGGAAAAAGTGAGACATACAGCCGAAGAAGCTTTGGGGCAATCGGTGGTCGGCGTGCTGGTGGTACGTTGGCCGCAACTCTCCATCTGGACGCCGCAAGGTACGCTCCAGTACCATCCGAATATGGCCCTTCATCGCGTGGCAGCCTTACGGAGAGGCGAACCGGATGTAATGGTGCAAGTGATGGAGTTGCAACCAGGTGAGCGAGTACTGGATTGCACTGCCGGATTAGCATCTGATGCCGTGGTGGCCTCGCATGCCGTGGGTAAGCAAGGACAGGTTGTATGCCTAGAGTCGGAAGCCCCGTTGGCGCTGCTGTTAAAAGTAGGTCTGCGCCACTACCCCGGGCAGGGGGTAACTCTAACGCAAGCGATGCGGCGAGTGCGTGTGCGATGCGTAGATTACAACGACGCCTTAGCGACCTATGCTCCGGCCAGTTTTACCGTCGTTTATTTCGACCCGATGTTTACCAGTCCTGTTGAGGCCAGCCGCGGTATCGCTCCTCTACGCCCCTTAGCTAATCACGCTCCGCTCACTACGAAGGCTATTGTCAAAGCTTGCCGCTTAGCCACTCGTATGGTAGTTGTAAAGGAGCAACGCAACGGGCCTCTACAGACCTTGTTGGAGTGGGATGAGATCCGCGGCGGACGAAACAGCGGAATCGTTTATCTGGTTAAACGCGTCGGAAGTCGATGATGGGCGTCATGCGCCATAGCAGGGATTTGCCGGTCGTTATTAAGAAAGCTGAGGGAGTAGCTGTTGTCTAGAGATAATGATAAAGAGAAGGCGCCTTTGTTGGTCTTGGTAGGACCAACAGCAGTAGGTAAGACGACTCTTGCCGTAGAGTTGGCCCTACGGTTGCAAGGTGAGATTGTTACGGCTGATTCTATGCAAGTGTATCGGGGGTTGGATATCGGTACGGCAAAACCGACAAGGGAGGAGCAACGCGGTGTTCCACATTGGCTGATCGATGTGGTCGATTGTAATGAAAGCTTCAATGTGGCCAAGTATCGAGAACTTGCGCATAAGGTCATCGCGGAAATCAACAAAAGAGGGCATCTGCCGATTTTGAGCGGCGGTACCGGATTATACGTAAAAGCGGTACTTAATGAGTTTCTTTTCCCAGACCAAGGCGCGAGTCCGGAGATCCGGGAGCAACTACTAGAGGATGCGGAGAACTACGGTCCATACCATCTGCACGAACGGCTGGCTCAGGTAGATCCCGAGACAGCCGAACGTTTGCATCCACACGATGTACGCCGTGTATCGCGTGCTTTAGAGTTGTATCTGCGTACCGGCGTGCCTATGTCTGTCCAGATTGCGCAAGCACAGGCAAGCGCTCCGCCCTACAGAGTATTGTCGGTAGGATTGATCAGGGAGCGATCCCATCTCCACGAAAGGATTAACCAGCGGGTACTGCAAATGATCGAACAGGGCCTGATTGAGGAAGCTCAACGACTGTTCAGTCACGGGTATCTCGCTGAAGGTACTGTTGCCGGCCAAGCCCTAGGTTATAAAGAGATCCGGGATTATATTGAGGGAAAGAGTACACTCGACGAAGCGATCGCCCGCTTGCAGCAAGCGACCAGGCAATACGCCAAACGACAAATGACCTGGTTTCGCCGCGACCAATCCATCCACTGGTTCGACCTAGATACCTACGAGACGCCGGAGGCCGCAGCGGAAGCGATAGTCCCGCTGGTAAAGGAAAAACTGCAGTGGCCAAAGCTCACCGATACGGCGATGAGCGAAAGGAACTAAAACTATCGGTGTAGAGTAGCCCGGCATATATCGCTTGTCTCCGCATTAGGGCATACAAGCTCGAGCAGCAACAAGCTTCTTTGCTACCCCTTCACCACAGCCATTGCCTCAAGTCGGTGTATAGGCTTTATCAGATCCTGCTGTTGCTTGATCACTGCATCAATATCTTTGTATGCCCACCGCGCCTCTTCTGAGATATCCTTACGCATACGCTTCCCTAATACGATACCCGCCTTTTGGAGATCTTCTATAGTCTGATGCGCGGGAATTCGCTGTAATGCTTCTTTGCGACCCATTCGTCGGCCTGCGCCGTGGGACGAGGAATGGAACGACAGCGATTCTCCCAGACCTTCAACTATATACGACGGTGAACCCATGCTGCCCGGAATGATGCCTTTGACGCCTTTACGTGCTAAAATGGCTCCTTTTCGATGCACCCATACCTTTTCGCCATAATGATTCTCCAGTGCGGCATAGTTGTGGTGGGCATTGACCTCAAGGTCGTAAGACGCATCTGGATAATACTCTGCGATAACCTCTTTTATTACATCCATCATGCGCGCTCGGTTTTCCTGGGCAAAAGCCAGCGCCAATTGCATCCAAGCAAGATAATCCTGCCCTTCCGCAGAATCCGTCGGCAGAAAGGCTAGCCCCCACTGCGGAGGGACTTGTGAATGCCACTTCTGATTGAGTTCCTTCGCCAGTTTGTTATAAGCGTTTGCTATCTTATAGCCAAAATTGCGCGAGCCGGAGTGTACCATAATGCAAACGGTGTCTGTTTCGTCCCGCTGGATTTCAATGAAGTGATTGCCGCCGCCGAGGGTGCCTATTTGGTGCCGTCCGGCTGCGATCTCTTTTTCCAATTGTTTGTTAATCTTTGATTCGCTCCATATGAAGTCTACATCCTCAAGTGCAGCGCATGGTTGCGCAGAGCGGTGATGTTCGAACCCGGTCGGTATGCTCCGCATAATGGAATCGACGATTTTTCGCAATATCTCCTTCGACACGTCCGTAGACCGTATATTGGAGCGCGCGAAAGCCATGCCGCAACCAATGTCGACTCCTACCGCATTGGGTATGATGACGTTTTTAGTGGCAAATACGCAACCGATCGGCACGCCGTAACCAGCATGGCAATCGGGCATAAGGGCGATATGTTTGAAGGCGAACGGCAGATTAGCGACGTTCTTAACTTGCTCCAACGCCCCCTGTTCTAACTCATCCGGGCTATCCAGCCAAACCTTAATGGGTAGTCTTTCGGTAGCGATGACAAACACATTTATTCACCTTCACCTTTGTTGGTCAAGCTATTTTGATATGACCCACGATGTCCGGTTGATGCGTCCTTCAGCTTGCCGATGCTTGCCAGGCATCATGCGGATCACCTGTCGGCCGTCAAGGATGACGGTATGAAGGCGCGTACTATGTACGGCAGATTACTTACATTTTAGCTCCCAAGTATCGTTGAGTGGTTTATTCCCGTCCCAACCACCATATAGCAGCGTTGCATTGCGTGCGGCGTCGTAGACCATGCCGTAATATACGCGTCTTGTAGGACCTGCATTCCTTGCTTGACCCGCTTCATTTGAGCTGAGCACTTCTTCCCACTGGAACTCGTTCAAAAACAAGGTCTCCGGCCCACCACCGAAAGCAACTCCTACCGAGACCATGGTGCCTAGCGTTGGTTCGTAGACCATACTATGACGGGCTCTCGCATGTGAACCTGTTCCCGTTACCTGCTTCCAGGTTGTGCCATCCCACTCCCAAGTATCGCCTGTAGGTTGTCCGTCGGCCAATCGTCCCCCGAATAGAAGGACGGTTTCTCGGCCTTCGTCATAGACCATAGCTACTCGGGAGCGTCCGATAGGACCGCTGCCGGTATCAACTAGGCGCCATGCTGAGCCGTCCCATTCCCAAGTGTCGTTTGTATCACGAGGGATGCCGCCAAAAAGGACTACGACGCTTCGCTTCTTGTCGTATGCCATGCCGAACCGGGAGCGAGCTGAAGGGCCGGTCTGCGCCGTCAATTTCCACTCTCGGCCATCCCATTCCCATGTTTCATTGCGAAACGTTCCATCGTTACCACCGAATAGTACCACAACACCTCGTGCCTCATCATAGACCATCAAATGGCCTAAGCGCGGCGTAGGCCCCGTTGTCGCAACGAGTTCCCAAGCATTGCCGTCCCACTCCCATGTATCTCCGAACAACACCTCGCCTGCCCGACGCCCGGTGATGCCGCCAAACAGTACTGTGACTCCTCGTCTGCTGTCATATGCTATGCCAGGACTATGTCGTGCCGGAGGTCCCTCTATATTTCGCCGGAGCCAAGTGCAAGAGACGGCAGGAGCTACATCGCAACAAAGAAGCAAAGCCGTTATCACTGCAACCAAGTGGGCAACCACATTTCTGTACATAGCATGATCACTCCAAGCAAGACAAAGTGCGATAGAGCCGGTTGGCTGGTACAAGTGCGAGCAGCTGTCATTGGTCCCAATCCCAGCTGGACTTCTTATTCTTAATTTCCATGGCAAAACGAAAAATCCCGCTGCTTGATGCGGTGATGTTAAAACATTGATTAATCATCAGCCCTATGCATGTATTGAGTTTATCTGAGCTGCAAACCGGCATGTCCACTTATAAAAGTTAGTGCACTTGCGTTATGCGGCCGAGGCAATAGCGCTGCCTCTATGGTACCTCTATCAACAACACGGACCACAGATGCGGTGCATCTTACGTATGGACTGGAAATCGGTAAGCTACGCGTTCTCGATCCGCGTTCATACAGATGCAGATCAACAGGGTGATCGAAAAGAGTGTCTTGGTTATATCTCTTGAGTATAGAAAATGCAAGATACTGCTGGAACAAGAACGGTTGAAGGAAAACATTTGCCGAAGATCTTGGCCGACACCTGGTCCTGTGTGAGCTACTCTGGTTAGGGGAGCTAAGTATAATCCTCGTGTGCTTCGCCGTATTATTGACCATGTCGTCATTGTCGCCGGCGCTGTCTTAGACACCCGTCCAATCGCGGAAGTTCAACTCTCTCTGGTCTGAGTTTTCTCGCGGTCGACCTGCCTTCAGCTGATGTTAGTACTCTACATACATGGGATCACTGCCGCATATACATCCATAATGAGCCCCATTGTGGGTTCGTGCTTTTTTCTTTGGCTCTGGTACATCAA
>DUQB01000015.1 GCA_012838035.1 Bacillota bacterium
CCGCATGGAGACTGTTATCGGTAAACCTTAGCGCACCTTGCTCCTGAACCACCCAGGTGCCTGCAAGTTGGGTGCGCGCACCAATGCGATGCGGCGAGTCCGGACGCACGGCGCCGCCTTCCTGCTGACTCCGAGCACGCACCAGTTCCAGATAGAACACGCCTTGGTTTGTTCCAGCTCTTTTAAACCCAGGCGTTGCGACATTAGCCATATTGTTGCTAATGACATCGACACGCGCCATCTCAGCAATCATCCCTGATGCGCTAATATCTAATCCTCTGAGCAATGCCGACCTCCCTTCCCTGTGCTCTGTCATGTCTCCCTATTCTACAGAGCTGGGCGTTAATTCCTGCAGGTTAAGCCCTATTTTTCCAGGCAGAATGGTCCTAAAAACAAAATAGGACTTTGGTCCTTGCGGGTAAAAAGCTTCCGGAACTTCACCCGCAGCCCTAAATTTCCCGCGGTTTTTACCGATATTCCCTATAGGTAACTGGATTTGCACAGCAACAACGTAGCAGGCACAAAACAACGCACTAGGGATGTGGACATGTGGCTGACGATAAAACAAAGCAGCGGTTACCGTTTAGCGTACGCAACCAAGTATTGGCCCTCGTCATCGTATCGTCGCTGCCCACGTTGGTCTGCTTGGTATACTGCAGCGGACCTCCTCGGTTTATCCGGATCGCCTTCAGTCTGCTGCCCTTGGCTACCTCGCTGTGGTTGGCGCGCACGCTTACCAAACGTGTCCGGGTGCCGCATCAGCCGGCGATAGCCGATGCCGGCGGTAACATGACGCCGGAGAGTCTCACCGAGTGGTTGCGTTTGGTACTCGATTTATGTAAAGCGACCATTTGGCAATACGATCCTGCCGTCTGCCGCATTACGGCAACGGGTTACCCCTACCTCATGCCTGATGGCGGTCAAGAACTACAGATGGAACTCACCGCCTTCTTAGACGCCGTACATGCTGCAGACAGAGTCGGTTTAGCCCAAGCCTTACATAAATCCGTTGTGCAAGAACAAAATTTCACTTATGAGTACCGCTTAGCCGTCCCCCACAAGCAGACCCTTTGGTGTCAGATGATCGGCAAAGCCGGCTGTGATATAGCCGGACGCCCCATGGTCACCGGAGTCGTCATGGACATTACTGCGCGCAAACAAGCCGAATGCGAGATGCAACGCCTGACCAAGTTCGACGCCAACACCGGCTTATATAACCGCACTTATTTCGAACAAGAGCTTAAGCGTCTTGATACCGTCGACCAGTTGCCTATCGGCGTCATTGTGCTCGACATCAACGGTTTGAAGCGCATCAACAATAGGTTCAACCATGCCGTCGGCGATCGCCTGATGCAACGGATAGCCCAACTGCTCACAGCCGTTTCGGCAGCCGACGACGTCACGGCACGTTGGGGCGGCGACGAGTTTGTAATGCTCCTGCCGAAAACTGCGGAGCAGGCGGTTGTGCAACGCTGCGACAGCATCTTGCAACATGCCGCTGCCGCAGACGACCGCGTCCCCATCAGCATCGCTTTGGGTTATGCCGTGAAAGCAAGCCCGGAAGAAGACATCTACGGCATTCTGGGCGAAGCCGAAGCACGCCTGTCCCGCCGGAAACTGTTGGAAAACCACAGTGCCCATAGCTCCATCGTCGCAACGCTGGCTTCCACCTTGCGCGAGCGCAGCCACGAAACAGAAGAGCACGCTCGGCGCTTACAGCAGCTCTCCACCGCATTGGGGCGCAACCTGGGGTTATCCGCAGCGCAGCTCGACGAACTGAGTTTGGCCGCTACGCTGCATGATATCGGCAAGGTCGGCATTAGAGACACCATCCTGATGAAACCAGGTCCCTTAACCAAAGAGGAATGGCAGGAGATGCGCGATCATGTCAGAATCGGTTATCGCATTGCCTTGTGCTCACCGGATCTTACCCCCGTAGCCCGCGCCATTTTGTATCATCACGAATGGTGGAACGGCCAGGGTTACCTTGAGGGACTGAAAGGTCACGACATCCCGCTCATCGCCCGCATTTTGGCTATTGTGGACGCCTTCGACGTCATGACTCACAACAGGCCTTATCGCCCCAGCATGAGCATATCTGCCGCCTGCGCCGAACTGAAGCGTTGCGCCGGCACCCAGTTCGACGCCGAATTGGTGGATAAGTTCATCAAAATGATCAGCAACCCGCAGCAAAAGCAGATGCCGGTCACCATCTAATCACTTGTCCTCCCCTGATACGCCAACCTCCGCCGTGGCGCCTCGACCCCCGACTGATCTCCATGCTCTCCAAATTGAAGCCTATATTGGAACAGCCCCGCCGGGGTACGCCTTTTCAGGGCCCAGCGGAGCTCATCGTTCAAGCGACTTGCGGCTGACGGAGCCTCGTCTCATACATCATCCGGCTGATACTCCAACAAATCTCCAGGTTGGCACTCCAGGGCTTTGCACAGCGCATTGAGCGTATCGAAGCGAATAGCTCTAGCTTTACCCGTTTTGAGGATGGAGAGATTGGCATTGGTAATGCCGACAACCTCAGCCAGTTCCTTGAGCGACATTTTGCGATCAGCCATGGTGCGATCCAATCTGACTATGATGGCCAAGATACCACCTCCTGCGTAGTATGATCCGTCATGCGGAGCTTAGATGGTGAGTTCTTGGTCCTCTCTCAATTGGATACCCACCTTAAACACCTGTGCCAGAACCAAAACCACCAGCCCGACGAAGAGCAAAGTCGCATCGAAGGTGAATGCAGGATTTATGGTCATCCCCGCTATTTGTATTTGGCGGGCGATATACCAGCCTACGATCAAGTAAGCTATACTCTGATACACGGTCCATGCGATGATGGCGACGCCTATGTTCCGCATATGCTCAGCATTCTCCGCGGCAAACGGATTGTTCCGGCATAGAGCGCCGAGCACTGCCTTCAGCTGGTGGATGACATACAAGGACATAGCCAAGAGGGGTAGACCCACCCAACCGAAAAACCTGAGATATAAGGGTAGCATCAACTGTTTATAGGCAGGATCCGTAAAGGTGATGCGCATACCCAGGGCGTTTAAAGTAAACGTTCCGCTCTCGACCAAGTCCAGCCAATTGGGTTTGAAAACACCTATTAAAATTATGAAAATCAGTATCCCTATGGCTACTAACCCGATAATCCAAATCACCCTAATTATGCTTAACAACACGGATGAAACAGACTTCTCTCCTAAGTATTCCATGAGGTTCGCCCTCCCTCTATGTTTGACAAGGCTAGTGTAACGCCGGATTTATTGTTTGTCAATAATTTTTTTGCGTTTATCGATACGAAAACGACCATTCATACGTCCCAACCCAGCAACCGGCACTACACCGCCTTTCGTCGCGGCAAGCGCAGGGGAGACTCGCATCCATCGCCATCCGGCTAAAAAAAGAGGATGCTACCTGCATCCCCTGTACCTTCGTTTTTAAACCGAGCGTGCTTTAGAGAAAATCGACCAAGCTCACCTGCATAATCCGTGCCGTGATCGACAACGCCGCCTGATACGCCATCTCCTCTTCTTTCAGCGTGATCATCACGCCGGCGAAATCGACTTCCTCATCCGCACTGCGCCGGACGGCCAGATCGTGTTCCAGCATCGTCAGGCGATTCTGCAGAGCTTCCAGGCGATTAGTCCGAGCGCCTACTTGCGCGTGGTAATTGAGGATATGATCAGCGGCCTTCTGCAGATCATCGATGGTGGTATCGGAAGCAGGTGTTTCATCCCCTAGTTCGGCCTTTAACTGATGAAGCGCCGCGAAGGCCGGGCTGAAAACCACCTCGCGCTCCAACTCGAAATCGGCCATATCGGCGGCGGAGAAATGCGTTGCTCCTGCGGCAAAAAGGGCTTGGGCGTCATATTGCCGGCCAGAAATTTCCTGGAGTTCCGCCAACAGCTGCTCAACCTGGATGGCAATGCTTTTGATGTCTTGTGCCGAAGCGCCGCCCGATTTCGACGCGGTAGCCAATTCCTGTGCCTTGAGCATGACTTGCTCTGCTTGCTTGAGCGCCGTATCGGCGGCAGTAAGGAACGAAATCCCTTGTTCCGCCTGGAAACGACGTTGCTCAATTTCCGCCTGCGCCGAGCGATAAGAAAGCAAGCGCGCCATCGCGCCCGGGTCGTCTGAAGGACGCTCTACCCGCTTACCCGAAGAGGCTTGCCGCCAAGCCTTTTCCAGTTGCTCCGCCCTCCGGCTCAAATGACTCTTAATGATTTGGGAGTGATACCTTGATGTAACACGCAAGATGGTTCCCTGCCCCTCTTCACCTGGTTGCGCCTACCTGCCGGCCAGTCCGGTGCGATTAATCAGCACGTCCAACGCCTCATCCATGGAGGTGAGTACCCGGGCCGCCGCGGCATAAGCTTGCTGGTAACGCACCATATCAATCAGTTCTTCGTCAATATTCACGCCGGAAACGGCATTCACCCGCGCTGCCGCGAAGTCGACCAACGCCTGATTTGCATCTCGGCTGACATGCAGTGAAGCGACTTGCGATCCGAGATCGGTGATCAAAGCCGCATACTGGGTCGTCAGTAGCGGAGCATCACCCCAGGCTTTCTTCTGCAAGTCCGCCAACTGCTGGGCAACCACGCCGTCGCGCCCATCCGCTGAAGCGGACATGGCCAGCTTGTCCGGCTGATCTTTGATCCCGGCAGCTAACTCAATGTCTCCCGCCGATGTCCCGATAAAAAAATCCCCGCCCGGATTCCCCTGCGCATCATAACCGACGCTATGCAACCCGTTTATTTGGGTTATGACATTAAGAGCGAAATCATCCAGCTGTTGTTGATACTGCGGCAGATCCCGGTTATGCGCCTGGAGCTCGCCGCCCAATGCTCCCCCGACCAGATCGTCGGCGATCGCCGCAGCATTGAGGTCCAACACCAACTTACCATCCGCATCTTTAGCTAATTTGAGTTGTTGCGCCGCGTCGCCTTCCAGCAGCGTTCTGCCCCCTACGGTAAGCTTGACGGCGCCATGGGCTTGTTCCGCCACGTGAACCTGGACAAACTGCGCCAACTCGCGCACGAGGGCATCGCGTTCGTCGAGCAGGGCGTTGGGCGCCGTTGCGCCTGACCCAGTCGCCGCAGCGCAGGCCAGGCTCCTGTTCATTTCAGCAAGGCTCTGCACCAGGGCATTGACCTGCTGCACGCTAAATGCGGCGCGTTCACCAACTTCCGTCCGCAGCGCGGCCATCTCTGTCGCCGTCTCGCGGAAGGAATCGACCACGTTCTGCGCTTTATGCAATACGTTTTGGCGTGATGAAATGCTGCCGGGGCTGGTGGTCAATTGCGCAAACGCCGTCCATAAGTCATCGAGGGCCGTACCTAGCGTGGCCTCTCCGGGTTCCCGCAACAGCTCTTCCAACCGTGTAAGCACATTGTACTGAGCGGCAATGCCGTGTTTGTCCGCGGTCAGATCCCGCAACCGGGCGTCTAGATAAGCATCGTACTGCCTTCTGATCGCCGCAATGCGTACTCCTGCCGAAGCCGCAGCATCGTTCCCGGCGCGCCCCACCCCTGGGAGCGCAACAGCGGCATGGTGGGCCACCTGTCGCGAGTACCCAGCCGTATTGGCGTTGGCGATGTTTTGACCGGCCACCGCCATACTATGGAGTTGCGCGGCTAAAGCCAGCCGGGCGTTGTTTAGTCCGACAAAAGTGCTCATGCAACCACCCCTTATTGGAGACCATCTGAGCGAATGTGAGCAAGGTCGCGCCGAGTTATCCGGTCACATCCAACAAGCGCTGAGCCCCGGTAGTGGTACGACCTTTGCCCTCTGCGGAATATGTAGGTGCAGCGTCGGCCGCCAGCAGTTCCAAACACCTGGTTACGCCGGCTAAACTCTCTTGGAGCAGCGCGGCATTCAGACTACTGAGACGTTGTAACTCGGTGACGGCCGCTGCCAACGCCGCCGCATCAGCAGCTGACCGATCCGCGCTTGCCGCTTCGGCCTGCTGCAATTGCCGCAGCTGCGCCAACACGGCTTCCTCCGCCTCTACGATCGGCTGCAGCTGCGCAGGCTGCCTTTGTTGCAACACCTTGTATTTTTCCTCTGCCAACTGCACTAACCGCTGCACGCAGAGCAGGGCCGGATCCTGATTCAAAGCGGCCGTACTCATCGCTGATCACCAGTATGCCTAAGCATTTTTTCCGCAATGGCCTCAGCTGGTACACGGTAAGTTCCCTGAGCGATCGCTGCGCGCAAGGCGTTCACTTTATCCGTACGGATATCGGGCGCTTCGCTGATTGCGGCTCGCAAACGGAGGGCGTCCTGGGCTTGCGCTGAAATAGACACTTGATCTTTGGTCGCAGCATCATGGCGTACGACAGCTTTTTTCCGCTCCTCAGCCCCAGCCGCCTGCTCGTTGCGTAAAGCCCGTAGTCTGTTGATATTGTTCATCTGCACGAGAACTCACCTCTCCGACCGGCGCTCGCCGGGACTGCGGCGCCTCACCCATAAAAAACTCTCTAATGCTAATATCGTTTGTAACCGACCATACTTTAGGGCCGCAGTCACATTTTACGGTACCGGCTGAAACCGACGCCACCATATGCCTTTGGCGCGCTTACGCAACCGTTCCGGCTCATCCTAGGCTCTACACCGCCCGTTGGGAGGCCGTCAGCTTGCGGACGATGAGCCGTACCTCGCCTTGGGACAAACCCAGTTTCTGCGCTATTGTTGTTACCGGTACACCCCGCTGCAAGAGCTCATGCACCTTGCGCTGAGTTTCCGTCCGGTTTTGCCGCTGACTGCGCGTTCTAACGCCCTGCGTACCTCGTTCCGTATTAGTAGGAGGTACACGCACCCATTGGCGCACCAGTACTTGGTCACTCTCTTCTTCCGACAGATTTGGCGCCTCCTGCGCCGCTGCTGCGCCAACCTCAGCCACAGTCGCCGCATCGCCCAGGATCGGGACGCTCATGTAAGCATGCTCCGCCTGCGCCGCCCCCTGTTGCCGCATGGTCTGCTCCACAGCCGGCCGTTCCTTTTCCAGTCGGCTGAGAATCTCATTCCCTTTACTTTCCAGCTCCTCCAGCCAGGCGGCAAAAGAGAGCTCCGCCGCGGCGTCTACAGAGCCCGCCTGCCCTTGCATCGCGGCCAACTGTTTCCGCAAGCCCCGCAATTGTGCGCTAATGACGGATAACAAAATGAGGATGCATGTACCGAACAGCCACTCCGCCACTTGATGTAACTCCTTTACGCTCGCTTAAGCTTCGCCTCGGTCGACGCCGGATACCGCCGCCAACTTGGCACGCAGGCGCAAAACGGCCCGGGTGTTCAGTTGGCAAACCCGCGACTCGCTGATGCCTAGTACCGCGCCGATCTCTTTTAGCGTCAGCTCTTCGTAATAATACAGCGAGACAATCAATCGCTCCCGCTCCGGCAGTGCGTCAATCGCCGCCGCCAGCTCTGCCAGCAGCTCTTGCCGTTCATAACGCTCCCCTGGCTCGCCTTCGAGCGCATGTGCGATCGTATCACCCAAAACACCGCTGCCGGCTTCGGTCTCCAGCGGTTGATCCAGCGACAACAAAGCGAGCCCTCTTAAGTCGTTTAAGGTTGCGTGCAATTCGGCTACGCTCATCTCTAATGCGGCCGCTATCTCCTGGTCCGTAGCGCTCCGCCCCAGTTTGGCTTCGAGTTCGGCCAGCGTTTGGGTAATGCGCCGACCTTGCCGACGCAGCGAACGAGGCGCCCAATCGTTCTGACGCAAGCCGTCCAACATCGCTCCCCGAATGCGCATGGCCGCGTAATGTTCAAACCGGACCCCCATATGCGGTTGGTACTTACTGAACGCATCCAGCAAGCCCAACATGCCGTACCCGACCAAATCATCGATTTCCACGGCGGCCGGCAAACCCATCTGCAGGTGACCGGCCATCTGCTTTACCAATGGAGCGTAAGCCAGAATGAGACTCTCACGGACTGCCGCGTTGCCTGTCTCCGCATAAACTTGCCACTGCGTATTCAGTTCGGCCGTTTTGTTGCTCATAACCCTCTGCCTCTATCAGTATTTACGTAACATCCGTTGGATTAAGTTTTTATGCCACCTGCCGTTGACGTCGGACGATCCATAAGGTTGGCGACCAAACGTGCGAGCGCCTTTGCCGCTGGTGCCGGCACGGCTATGCGGCGACAACGAGCGTACCGCTTGCCGTACCAGACCGCGCAGTCTGTCTGCCTGGTCGCTCATGGCTCTATCCCCACCAGATAACTTGCCAAACAGGCGGCATCGGCAATGACGATATCTTCCGGCACGCTTTGCCCTGTCGTAACAAAAGCAATCGGTTTACCGCTCTGCCGTACCGCGTTGTACAGGCAACCGTAACTCAGCGTCTCATCCAGCTTGGTGACAATGAGCCCCTCAAGCGGCGCATGGGTGGAGAAATTTGCGATGATCTCCGTCAAATCGCTCTCTCTGGTGGTGGCGCTGAAGACCAAATGGGTGTGCACGTCTCCCATCTCGGCCAAGAAGGTTGTAAGCTCCGCCATTTGCGCCTTGGCGCGGGGGCTGCGCCCTGCGGTATCCACCAATACCAATTCGCAATCGCTCAACTGCTCTAAGGCGGCACGCACTTCTTGGGGCGTGTACGCAACCACCAACGGCAGGCTCAGAATGTCGGCATAAGTGCGCAACTGTTCCACTGCCGCCACCCGATAGGTATCGACCGTAAGCAAGCCGACCCGGCGCCCCAGCGTCAATGCATACGTCGTCGCCAGCTTGGCCAGCGTCGTGGTTTTTCCCACACCGGTCGGTCCGACCAACGGTACCACATACGGGCCCTCGCCCAAACGCCATGGTTGCGCGGGCGGAAACTGTTCTGCCAAAACATGGAGCAGATGCTGCCGCGGCGCTTCTCCTCCCTGACGCACCCGCTGATACAACAGCGCTCCCAACTCATCTAAATACCTGGCCGCCACTTCCTGTTGCCGTAACCGCTCGACCAAATGCCGCACGGCCAACTCGAGCAGACTGTTCCGGTCGGCAGGTCGACGCTTCGGCGCATCTTCTCCCGTAGCTACGGTAACAGCAGTGGTTGCGTCGGATGCAGCGCGCTGCTCCCTCAGTGCCGGTTCAGTACCTCCGACTGCCCTCGGTTCAGCCGGCTCTACCGCTTGCCGCCCCCCACCGGCAGTCTGCGCTTGCTTTTTCGGCTTTGCCTTAGCCTGTACGCGCCCCTGCGCCGCCTGTGTTTTTTTCCCGCGCTTTTTCCCGCCTTTTTTCTTTTTAGCCCCGGCTTTGGCTTTGGCGACCGGAGCTCCCGGCGCACCTTTTACGCCTTTGTTTGGTGCAGCTGCCGGTTCCCGCTTCTCCGTTTCTACACCCGCCAGTCCCTCATCACGACCTGCCGTCACCGCAACCCAACCGGGACGAAGAAAGCCGAACAGACCAGGCCTACGTGCTTTGCCCGTCTGCAGCAAAACGGCGTTGGGACCAAACTCCGCGCGTGCCTGCCGGACCGCTTCGCTGATGGTCGGCGCTACAAACCGCTTAACTTGCATGTTCTATCCCCACTAAACTCACCACTTGCACTTGGGTATCCAGCGGAATTTCGTTATAGGAAAGCACAGGTAAGGAAGGCAAGGAGCGTTGCAGCAACCGGCGTAAGGGTAACCGCAGCACAGGCGGCGTAAGCAACACCGGCTGGTCACCTTTGGCCATCACCGTGCGCGCCTCCTGAGAAAGCGCTTGGATAAAAGCCTGCGCTCTGGCCGGATCCCAAGGCAGCGTCGCGCTTTGCCCACTTTGCGTCAGCACATCCAATAATTCCTCTTCCACGGTGGGTTCGAGCGCCAGCGCACACAGGCTGCCGTCCGGTCCCGCGTACTGAGCCACAATTTGGCGCCCTAAGCTCTCTCGCACCGCCTCCGACAACGCATCCGCATCTTTAACGCTGCGCCCCAAATCCGCCAGGTTCTCCAAAATAACGACCAGATTGCGTATAGAGACCCCTTCCTGCAACACATTTTGCAGTACCTTCCGTATCTCGCCCAACGAAAGCACATCCGGTACGATCTCATCGACCAAAGCCGCGTTATCGGGCTTGAGCGCATCGAGCAGCATTTTGGTCTCCTGACGCCCTAAAAGCTCCGACGCATGGTTACGAATCACCTGGGTGAGGTGTGTGGCCAGCACCGCAGCCGGTTCCACCACCGTCAGTCCGGCGCTCTCAGCCGCAAAACGTTGGCGCATAGGTATCCACAAAGCCGGCAGCCCAAAAGCCGGGTCCTCCGCGGCTATGCCGTCCAAATCCGGTACGTTTGCCAAATCAGGGCCCATCGCCATGCACCGTTCCAATAACAACTCGCCTTTCCCTACCTGCATTCCCAGCACTTTAATGACATAAGCTTCAGGCGCCAGCTGCATATTATCCCGAATGCGGACTGCCGGAACCACAATCCCTAAGTCGAGAGCGATTTGCCGCCGCACCATGGTGATGCGATCCAGCAAATCGCCGCCTTGCTCTGCATCCACCATACCGATGAGCCCGTAACCAATCTCCAACTCCAGACGATCGGTCTGCAACAAGCTCAACACGCTCTCCGGCTTTTTACTCTCTTCTTGCCTTAACATCGTCTCCCGGTGGAGCTCCTCGCGCTCTCGCTCTATCGCCTCGCGGGCTTGCAGCGTACCCAAAAGCGTCGTCAGTCCACCTATGACGAAGAAAGCGAGCGTGGGCAAGCCGGGAACGAGACCACAACCGGCGATAATCCCACCACCGATTTGCAGCAGGCGCGGTTGCAACAAAAGCTGTCCGACGATGTCTTCTCCCAGGTTTTCTTCACTCGCCGAACGGGTGATGATGATACCGCTAGCCGTGGAAATGAGCAAGGCGGGGATCTGGCTCACCAAGCCGTCTCCTACGGTCAGCAGCGTGAACTTCTGCAAAGCGGCGGTAAACGGCAAGCCCTGTTGTACTACGCCGACGACCAATCCACCCGCAATATTGATGACTGTTATCACCAAACCCGCAATGGCATCGCCTTTCACAAACTTACTGGCGCCGTCCATAGCCCCATAAAAGTTGGCTTCCTGTTGGATTTCGCTCCGACGCCGGCGCGATTGCTCCTGGGTCAGCAACCCCGAATTGAGATCGGCATCCACGCTCATCTGCTTACCCGGCATGGCGTCTAGAGTAAATCGGGCCGCTACTTCGGCTACCCGCTCCGCACCTTTCGTAATGACAATGAAGTTGATCACAACCAGAATGAGGAAGACCACGAAACCGACGACGTAGTTGCCGCCGATTACGAAGCTGCCGAAGGCATGGATCAGCTGCCCGGCAAAGCCATGCAACAAGATCAAACGGGTGGAGGAGATGTTGAGCGCCAGCCGGAACAGCGTGAGCAACAGTAATAGGGAAGGAAAAGCGGAGAACTCCAGGGGCTTTTGCACGTTCATGGTTACCAACAGCACTAAAAGCGCCATGCTGATGTTCAGCGCTAAAAAGGTATCGAGGAGAAAGGCCGGCAGCGGCATCACCATCATGGATAAGATGATCACCACAGCCGCCACGGCGATGATGTCGCCGTGTTTGGCGCTTTTGCTCAAAAAGCCCTCAGCAAAGATACCAGCCATGCGTCGTCCTCCCTTCCGACGTACTGCTCCTCTAGGCCCTGCGTCGCCTGGGTCGAATTTGATACACATAAGCGAGCAGTTCGGCGACCGCTTGGTAGAATTCAGCCGGAATGACCTGACCCAGCTCCGTAGCGTAATACAGGCCTCTGGCCAACTCGACGTTTTCCACTACCGGTACCTGATGCTCTTTGGCTTTGTCTTTAATGCGTTGGGCCAGCAACCCGGCCCCTTTAGCCACCACCACGGGCGCCGGCATCTTCCGGCCGGCGTACTTCAGGGCTACCGCCAGATGAATGGGGTTGGTCACTACCACGTCAGCCGTGGGGAGCGCCGCCATCATGCGGCTCATGGCAATTTTCCGCTGCCGCTGCCTAATGCGTTGGCGAATAAGCGGATCGCCTTCGCTTTGTTTCAGCTCTTCCTCCAGCTCTTTGCGCGACATGCGTAGACTGCGCAAATGCTCCCAGCGCTGATACAGATAGTCAACACCTGCCACCGCCAGGAACACCAGCGCGACCGAGCGGGCCAATTTCCCCGCCAGGCGCGCCGCCGTAGCGGCAGCGACGGCTGTAGGCGCCTCCATCAGTTCCGGCGCTACCTGCAACGCTTCCCGTACCACGCCCCAACTCAGATAGACAATCATGCCTGTCTTAAGCAAACTGCGCACCAATGTCGCCAGAGTCTGCTTGCTGAAGAGCTGCTTAAAACCTTGCAGGGGATTCAAGCGACTCCATTTTGGCGCCAAGGCTTTTTCCGGGATCAGCAGTCCCGTTTGCGCCACTTGCCCCACAATCGCCACCACCGCTAAAGCCGCTAGAGGTACGGCGACCACCTGCCCGGCCAGCGTCAGCTGCGGCGTAAACAAGTCCAGCAGCTGCGCAAAGGTCAACGGCTGGGAACCGGGCATAGCCGCGGCGCTCTCTTGGATCATGCGCGTGCCGTTCTCGAGCAGTCGGGTGCCGCTGCGGCTAAACAGAGCATACGCCGCCAGCAGCGTCAAAGCCGGTCCTAACTCCGTGGTGCGCGCCACCATACCTTTGCGTCTGGCATCCTGCTTTTTCTTCGGCGTAGCCTGTTCGGTACGTTCACCGCCTGCGTCCGGGGGCACTATCTCACCTCATCATGCTGCGGATAAAGCTATACAGTTGCTCCAATAACGCGCCGTTATGGCGGAATGCGGCTAGAGCATATTGCGCCAGGAACGGGAGCGCGACGATCGCGGCCACAAAGCCGATGGCTGTTTTCACCGGAAACCCGACTGAAAACAGGTTGAACTGCTGCACCGCCCGGTTCGCCAACGCCAAGGCGGCATCGGTAACGAAAATGGCTACTAATACCGGGGTAGCCACTTGCGCTCCCGTGATAAACATCCAGGCAAACGATTGCAACACGGTGGCACCCACGTTCCGCCCAAAAACCACCATACCGACGGGCGCCATGGTAAAGCTGTCTCCCAGAGCTTTGCATACGGCCAGATGTCCGTCCGTACCGAGAAAAACCAGCGCCACCAAAGCATAGTAAAACTGACCGAACAGAGGCACCCGACCGGCACCTGCCATGTCCAACACTTCCGCCATCCCCAGCCCCATAGGCGCCTCAACGAACTGGCCGGCAGTCTGCGCCGCCGTGAACACCAAGCGCACGATATAACCCATGCCGAAACCGACCAGCAACTCGGCGGCAAACAGCGCGGCCCGCTGTAATAGGGTAAGATTGCCGAGTACGCCGAACTGCGGCGCAAACAACACTGTGAACAATAAGGCCATACCGACTCGAATGTGAGCCGGTCCCCGGCGCTCTCCGAACAGCGGCATGGTGACGACTAAGCCCAGCACTCGCGCAAACACCGGCAAAGCGGCTAGTACGGTCTCTACTGCGTTCTCGGAAAGCCAAGTCGTATTCATTTCACGTAATGATGCATGGACGACAGCAGATGTCCGGTATACTCCGTCAGCTTCTGTAACATCCATGCGCCGGCCACGCCGATCGCCGCCAACGCGGCCAGAATCTTGGGGATGAAGGTCAGCGTCTGTTCATGGATTTGCGTAACGGCCTGCAAAATACTGATGCCCAACCCCACTGCCAAACTTAACCCCAGCACGGGGCCGGCCACCTGTAAGACGGTGAGCAGCGCCTCACGTCCTAAACTGACCACCTCGCCGTCAGTCATGCTTTTAACCCCCCACCTGGTAACTCAGCAAAAGAGAGCGTACGACCAAGTACCAGCCGTCACTCAGCACAAACAGCAAAATCTTAAACGGCAGCGAGATCATCGTGGGCGGCAGCATCATCATGCCCAACGACATAAGCACGCTCGCCACGATCATGTCGATGACGATAAACGGAATGTAAAGGATAAAGCCCATCTGAAAAGCGCTCTTCAATTCACTGATGACAAAAGCCGGAATGAGTACATGAAAAGGCGTATCCTGCCGAGGTAGTCCGCTGATGCCGGCCAGCTCCATAAACAGCTGCAAATCCTTCTCTCTGGTGTGCGCAGACATAAACTCACGCAAGGGCTGTTGCGCCCGCACTCCGGCGGTGCGAAAATCAAGGTCACCGGCCAAATAAGGTTGCAGCGCGTGTTCATTGATCTGCTGCAAGGCCGGCGCCATCGTAAACAACGTTAAGAACAACGCCAGGCCGATTAGAACTTGGTTGGGCGGCATCTGGTTCGTACCTAAGGCCGTGCGTGTAAATGAGAGCACCACCACCGTGCGGGTAAACGATGTTAAAAGTACCAGTATGGCGGGCGTCAGCGTTAACACCGTCAGGATAATGATGATCTGTAAACTTAAGGCCAAATCCTGGGGCTCTTGCGCCGACTCCAGCCCTACCGTAATCCGAGGTACGGGGACGGCTTCACCAGTTGCCCGCTCCGTGAAACCCAACCAACACAAAAGCAACACCGTAATGATGACCAGTAACTTCCTTGCCTTGCTGTTACGAATCCCCCACATCAGCCTGTCCTTCCCCACCATCTTCACCAACCGCGGCAGTTCCCGATTCACCCGACAATTGCTGCAGCAGTTGAACACCTGCGCGTGTAATACCCAGTACCAGACGCGCTCCGTCTACCTCGATTAAATGCACGCTGCGATCGGCGCCCAGATAGAGCGAATCCAAAAGGCGGATATGTCTCCTTCGTTTAGGCGTACCGGCGGGAATTCTGGCCAGCAACATGGGCGTATACCGACCTAAAAGCACCATACCGACTAGAAGCAGCGCAACTTTAAACAGGGCCCACCACGTATGCAAATCTCCGGTCATAACTGCTCCTACTTCGCCATCTGTAAATTCTGCAGGCGTTCTTTAGAGTTGATAATCTCCATCACGCGCACCCCGAACTTACCATCCGGGAGAACCACCACTTCGCCCCGCGCCAGCAGTTTGTCGTTAACCCGAATGTCCACCAAATCGCCGGCAAGTCTGTCGAGCTCCACTACCGCGTCTTTGCCTAGGGTGAGCACGTCTTTAATCAGCATCCGGGCGCTGCCGATCTCCACCGTCAGTCTCAGAGGCAAGTCCATAATGAAGGCCAAATCCCGCTGCTGTGCGGCGTTTGTCTGCCGCCATTGCGGCAAGTGCGGCGCCCGAGTGGGTACCTTGCCGCTCTCCCGGTCAGCTCCATGCCGACTTTGGCTATGTGTACGCGCCCCCTTTTCAGCTTGCTCGGCCCACTGCTGCAGCAGACCGACCTCCGCCACCAAGGCCAAAACGCACGTCACATCATCGCCCGTCGCCTCCCAGGTGATCATCACCCCGGCTGTGTCAGGCTCAAGGGCGAACGTATCTAAAGTCGCCGCCTCCGCAGGTTCCGTCGTAGGAATGAGGTCCAGCTTTTGCCCCGTGGCGACGCTGAGACTGCCGGCCACGCCGGCGGCGACAACACGGCCTATCTCCAGGCAGATGCTTTCCTGCTCGGTCCAGGCGATCGGCGCTCCGGCGTCTTCAACAACCCACAGCAACCCGAGCCGGCCTGCGCTATCCCCTTGCAGCTGCGCCTCCAAACCTACCATGTTTTCCGGCAGACTCGCTTTAAACTCCCGCCACGTGCCGGTTAATCGGACGCCATCCCTGCCGACCAGGCGTACGCCCAACAAGTCGCCGATTGCCTTTACGACCTCATTGCCTACTGCGCTCCAGGGAGCGGAGAGCTTGCCTTCCATCGCGGCGTCAATTAATTGCTTCAAGGCTGAGCGCCTCCATTTCCAACCTTATCGTCCTAAAGCAGCTTCTTCTTCTTGATCCCAACGAGTAATACTCACCGCGTAGTTGCGTTCCACAACGCCCAACCGCCCCCACAGGCGTATATCGTCCGCCACCTTTACCGGCAGAGCATCGCCTTCCCGAGAGTTGAGCACGACGCAGTCGCCCACCTGCAGATCGAGCAGCTCCCCGACCGTGATGACGACGCTGCCTAATTCCACGCTTACTGCCACCGGAGTAGCGAGCAGATGATCGGCCACCTCCGGCGCATAGGTTGCCGCGTCAGGTTCCGGCTCTCCAACCTGCTCGCGCCGCTTAGACAGCATCTGCTTCAATATGGACAACGGCACGCATATCTGGAACTCACCTGCCACGTTACGCATGGCTGCGGTGAAGGTAAACGCCATGACGATATCCGCTCCAGGCATCACCTGCGGTAATTGCGCCGCTGACCCCACGTGATCCAGCGCCGGCCGGATATCCGTCACGTGCCGCCAAGCATGATGCCAACAGGCCGACAAGCGGTCGAATACCCGCGAAATGAGCATCACCTCAATCTCGGTGAGCGCCCGCGCCTCGCCGACTTGGTCTCCCGGTCCACCCATGAGGCGGTCCACCCAGACCAAGGCCATCTTCGGATCAAGAACCAGTATGGCCTGACCCACCAGAGGCGGCAGACTGCAGACCGCCGTCACTACGGCGGAACGCAACCCGGCGACGAAAGCATCATACCGGACCGTCGCGCAACGTGCGCACTCTACATGCACGGCACTGCGCAAAAGAGCGGACAGACTCCCGGCCAAGTTGCGGGCGAACGCGCTTTGCAGATCGCGCAGACTCTCTTCCTGTTCTGGCGACAGCGTATCCGGCTTGCGAAAATTGTAAGATACGACGTGATGATGCGCCACCTGTTCAGCCGGCTGTGGCGCGTTCATCCGGAGAAGCGCAGCGACTTCCGCCGCTGTAGGAGAGGCGACCGATTCCGCCATATGCATCACCCCTATAAAACCAGCGTTACTGCATCACCATATCTGGGAAATAAACATCCGTAATACCGTCATCTAAAGCCAACCGCCTGTTCAGTGTCTCAAGCAGCTCGCGGCGCAACGACTCCATGCCCTCAAGGCCTGTTAACGAGGCGGCGGTGCGGTTGCGCAACACCCCGACGATGGCGTCTTTTACTTCATGGACCCGTTTACCCAGCTGCGTCGCCGTCTGCTTCGTATCGGTCTGCAGCTTGACGCTGATACGCAAAATGCGTGTGCGTTGATCGGGTGTCAAATCCACGGTAAATACGCCGGCATCAAATACAGGCCCCAACTCTTCATTTTGCGCCGGCGCTGCTGCGCGCTCCACACCGGCGTTCATAGCCCGAATAACCCCATACGCGCTTGCTCCGGCCGCGATAACGAAAACGAACATCACCCAGATGATCATCCTGGTCCTTCCGTCTGCCAAAAGCTCTGCCCCCTAAGGTGCCGTCACAGTCTCCACAGCTGCTTCCTCCGTTAACAGCACAATGATGTCTACCCGCCTATTACGCTGGCGATCCTTTGGCGTGTCGTTAGGCGCAACAGGCCGATGTTCCCCATATCCCACCGCTGATAGACGTTCCGAGGGAATGTTGGAAACCTCTTCTAAAAAGCGCACCACCCGAGAGGCGCGATACACCGAAAGCTCCCAATTCGAAGGGAATTGGGCGTTATTGATAGGAACGCTGTCGGTGTGACCTTCAATGCGCAGCGGGTAATGATACTGCTCCAACAGAGCTACTAAGCTCTTCAGAATCTGTTTGGCGCTGGGGCGCAACTCCGCCTGTCCGGAAGCGAACATCACTTCGTCATTAATGCGCAGCACCACGCCTTCTCGGGTGGGAATGACCTCTACTTCGCCCGATAACCCCTGTTTTTCTACAAAGCCGCCCAACTGCTGCGCCACATCGCGCTGCTTAGGATTGAGCATGGGCGTCGGCATATCCAACAGCTGTTCTCCCACCAATTCCCCGCTGTCCAATACGCCTGCATACGCTTGAAACGAAGTCAGGATGGTTTGAAAGCGTTCTACGTCCAAAACGGAGAATGCGTACAGCAGCACGAACAGCGCCAACAAGTTGGTGACCATATCGGCATAGGTCATCATCCACAAAGGAGCCCCCGGCTCCTGCTCTTCACATCTCCTCCTGCGCACCTAAACAGCCTCCTCTTGGGGCTCAGGAGCAAACGACCGGTCAGCCGCGGCGGGCTTGCCCTTTTCCCCTTCCACGCCTGTGAACGCAGAGAGCATGTCGCTGATGGTCGAGGGATTTTCCCCTTGGGCAACAGCCACCAAACCTTCCACGACCATTTGGCCGATCAGTAACTGATTGTCGCCCCGCACCCGCAACTTGCCGCCGATCGGCAGGAACACCAGGTTCGCCAGTACTGAGCCGTAAAAGGTAGTGATTAAGGCCAGCCCCATCGCCGCGCCTAATTGGTTAGGATCATCCATGGTCAGCAGCATGTTGATCAAACCGACCACCGTCCCGAGCATGCCGAAAGCCGGAGCATAAGCCGCAAGGGAGTCATATACCCTCTTAGACTGAGCGATATGCTCATCTAACGCAGCCAACTCACTTTCCAAAAGCTGCCGGAGCGTTTCCGAGTCCACTCCATCGACCACCCGCTGCACGCCGTGTTTGATCATCCCATCCGGTATCTCCCGCACCTGCTCTTCCAGAGCGAGCACGCCCTCGCGCCGCGCAATTGCCGCATACTCGACCAACAGCTCTTCGACCTCAGCCGGCGTTGGAGTGGTATCGCGAAAAACCAGGCGAGCGTCACGCAAGGCCCCTTTCAGCTGGGCGAATGGATAGTTGATGAGGGCGGCTGCCACCACGCCGCCACAGACCACGGAGAAGGACATCGGATCGAGGAAACCTTGCAGCTGCCCTCCGCCGGCCATGGCCGTGCCGATCGCTATGATCGCAATGAGAAATCCTACCATAGTGCCGTAATCCAAGTGATTCGCCCCCCACCCGGGAGGGTAGGCTCCGAAGAACCTACCCTCGGCCGGCTCATAACCTAACGCCGCAGGTTGACGACTTCTTGCAACAGTTCATCCGTTGTAGTAACCACACGGGAATTAGCCTGAAACGCCCTTTGGCTCAGAATCATGGAGGCGAACTCCTGCGTGAGATCGACATTACTCATTTCCAAGCTGCCTGGAGAGAACGTACCCCGCTCATCACCCGGCGCCCGGGACGTATCAGCGTTGCCGGAACTGGTCGTCGCTTTAAACAAGCTGCCGCCGGCGCGCTCGAGTCCGCCTTCATTGGCAAACGTAGCCAGCGCGATTTGGCCCAAGTTCCTAGTGACGCCGTTGGAGAAAATGCCTATTAAATAGCCCTTTTCATCAATTTGCACTTCACTTAAGGCACCCGCCGCGACTCCGCCTGTTTGGGCACCGGCCAGGTTGGTGTCTCCGCCCGTGAGCAGACAAGACGAGAAATCGAGCGTAAACTGCAGGTCAGGTGTAATACCGTCGGCAAAAGTCAACTCCATGGCGGGGAGTGTACCCCCACTGCTCAGCGTGCCGTCTGCACCAAATACCAACTGCCCGTCGGCCGGGCCGGCAAAAGAGCCGGCGCTTGGATTCACCAACGACCAAGTCCATTCAGAAGCGCTGGTCCGGGTGAACTCGATCGTAATCGACCGGCTTTGACCTAACGCGTCGATGACCGTAAAGTCACGCTGAACCACCGAATCAATGGGCAAACGGGCGTCGAGTACCCCGGCGAAGCTCACCCCGGTACTAGCCTTGGCAGCTACCCGCTCACCGGGTTTGGCCCGTAGCTCCACTAAGTCCGTACCAGGCCGAATTTGGCCGTTGACATTCGCATTCCAACCCATAACGCGCAAACCGGTTGAGGTATGGAACAGGTAACCGTCCTGGTCGAAGCTCAAGTTGCCGGAACGGGTATAGACCTGGCTATCGTTTTGGTTCAAGACGATAAAGCCGCGCCCGATGATGGTGACATCCATTAAGTTGCCGGTGGGATTGGGACTACCTTGCCCATACAGCGTATCGATCGAACCGACCCTGACGCCGCCGCCGACCTGCATGGGATTCACTGCGCCTGTAACGGTACGCATGGATTGATATAACAAATCCTCGAAGTTCACCCGCGCCGCTTTGTAGCCTGTTGTATTCACATTGGCGATATTATTGCCGATCACATCCATAGACTGCTGCTGGGTGCGCATACCCGCGAGTCCGGAGAACAACGAACGCATCATCACTAACCCCTCCTAATTCGTTGCGCCGTAGTACCTTGTGCGGGGCGGCGCCTCCATCGTTCAGCGCCGCAGGGCTTCCGGAGAGGTCCGGCCCTATCAGGTGATCACCGCACTATCGATATTGGTAAACACGTTTTCTCTCATGCGCTCACCGTCAACCGCCGTGATGACGGTGCGATTCCTGATACTCACTACCAAAGCGAGGTTATCCATCAGCACCAGCGACTCTTTAGCGCCTTTCGCCGCCGCCTTTTGCACAGCGTTTTCCAAACGGGCCATTTGCCCGGCATCGAGATTGATATTCGCCTCGTTCAACCGTTTTTGCGCATGAGCGGAGAAGCTGAGCTGCCCGCTGCGTTGCAATTCCCGCTGTAGTAACGTTTCGAAACTGGCACCTTGAGGAGAACCCGGTTTCGGTTGCACGGCGCGCCGGTCGACAGCAGGTATTCTACGCTGCAGTAACGGATCGACAGGACGAGAGATCTTGTCGGGTCCATCAGGCATAATCTCACCTCTTTCTCCCCGGTCGTTTTATAACCGCACTTCCTGTAACAGACTGATGTCGTAGGTGTTACCATCCAGAACCAAGGTTACTGCGCCGTCTACCAGCCGCACCGCAGAAACCTGTCCCGTTATGGTTCCTGTTTCTCCTGCCAGCTCGACCGTTTTACCGATCAGCCCGGCAGCTTGATTAAGCTGACCTAGGGCGGCGGCATACAACTGCAATTCCATGAACCGATCGAACCGGCCGGAAAGATGCTGGATCGCCTCCAACGAACTGAACTGCGCCAGTTGCGTCGCAAACTCCTGATCTTTCATCGGTTCGATGGGATCCTGATGCCGTAACTGCGTAATCAACAGCGTCAGGAAATCGTCTTTACGTAGAGTGGCCGGATCTTGATAGACCTCGTTTCTACTGTTGTAAGCGGCGACTTGGCTAATCGCGCTCATTGTGCGCACCTCCTTTCCTCCAATTATTTGCTAGACACGCAGATCGACGCCGCCGACCGATAGGGAACGGCGTCTTGCCTGGGCTGAACTAACCGACCAGTCAGACCTGACCGGCAAGTCGGCGGCATATGCAGGCCATTGGGGCTGTCGGTCGGTTGCCGGTTGCCGGTTGCCGGCATGTTGATACGCGTTTCCGGCGAAGCCGTTGCCACCCGAGAGCGACGCGCCGGGCGCTTCACCCATAAAACTCGGGTTTCCCCGGTGCTCCGCATCCGGATGGAAAGAGCCGCCATTAGGCTCCCCTGCCACGGCCGAGGCGGCTCGCTCGATGAGCGAAACCTCTACCGCGACTTCCCTAAAAACGACGCCCTCGGCACGCAACCGACGCTGCAATTGCGGCAGTCCGGTCTCAATCAACCGTCGTGCGCCGTCCGTTTCCGCCGTGAACTTAGCGACCAGCTTTTCACCTTGTAACGTCACATCCACTTGCACTGCGCCCAACGTTTCAGGATACGCTTTGATGCGGATCCGTGCTGCATTATGCGCTGGCCGAGCCAAGGCTTCCCGCACTTGAGCAGCCAGATGATGCCATTGTTCTTCCGGGCCGTGCTCACTCAGTTCAACCTCTGCCTCCACCAGTGTCGTAGGTTCGTAAGCACTGGGCGCATCGGCGGTGCTCACAGGCGAAAAGCCGGCGACGTTATGCTTAAGCTCCCCAAGCTCAGGTTTTTCGTCGGCATCTGAACTCTGACGCATACTGAATTCGGCTTCATGTGCAGGTTTAGCCACCGCTCTACCAGACTCCCCGGTTTGTCGAAACGCAGCCTTAGTAGTAGAACCTGTTGCATCACCTGTAACCAGTTGATGATCTTCGGTCTGCGCTGTGCTCTCACCTTGCCGCTCCGAACCAGTGATTGCATCGGCTACATTGGCCAACCCCGGTGCGACTGCTTGTGTTGTAGCTTCTGTTGTTGCAGCAACAAGCGTTGCGGCAATTTGCGTAGGCGCTACCTGTACGGGAGCTACCCGGGTAGACTCCGCCTGTTGGGAAGATATCGCCGGCGGCACAGCTTCCATTAACCTTACTACCGGCATTAACCTCGGTTGAGCAGAGGCCTCTTGCGTCGACGCTGCTTGTAGGGGAGCTACCTGGGTTTGGCCCTCCTTTAGAACAGTTTGCTGCATTCGTGCCTCCTGTGTGGGGGCTACCGGTGTAGACCCTGCTTGATGAGGAGCCGGCGGCGTAGATACTACCTGCGCCGCAAGACTAGCGATAGGCGCAACCTGGGTTGAACCTCCTTGCGCCGGCGCGACTTGGGCCGGCATGGCTTGCACAGGTGCTTTCATTGTATCTAGAACCCGGACATGCCCAACCGCTTCAGGCGTTTCCTGGGTGGGTTCGGTCTGGGTAGAACCATGCAGCGTAGGAGAGCCCTGCGTAGATCCGACCTCCACAGCAGCTGCTTGATCTGTTGCCGTCCAGGTGAATCGGGTCCGATTAGACCCGGCGTGAGCAGATCTTGGATCAACGCCGGCCACCTGTTGCCGCGCTGTCTGCGTAGGAGCCACCTGCAAGGTTGCCATCCGGGTAGATGCCGCCTGTGTAACCTCTTCCTGCATAAGCCCGGCTCGGGCAGAGGCTTGCTGAGGTGGTCCCGCTGGGGTAGCTGCCACCTGGTTGGTCTCTGTCTGAACGGAAGTCTCTGGAGAAGCAGTTGCCGATGCGACCGATCCCACTGTAACGTCTACAGGCATCACAGTTACCTGGGTGCCGACAACCTGTGCGCGAGCCCCATTTATAGGAGCCTCCTGTGGGGGACCCTCCGACGTTGAAACCGGCAGGGGCGCATCGGTTCCCGTAAGTGCGACCCGGGTGGGGGCCTGCTGCAGGGAGGCCGGCGCGGTAGACTCTGCTGCAGCGTACCGTGCTGAGATACCGGCATCCTGCGTAGGTATGGCCGGGATCGGCGTTCGCGGTATGGCAATCGCCTGTGAAGGCACATCTGGAGTTGGACCACCTTGCGCAGATGCGACCTGGACCGATTCACTCTGCGTATAGGTAACCTGCTGAGGAATTACCTGCACAACCCTATCTGCCGTAGCAGCGATCTGCGCAATATCTCTTGGCATAGCTTCAGACTGCGAAGCAGTAGCCTGTGTGGCAGCCGACGGCGTGGATGCTGCTGCCGGGGCAACTGCCTGCGGAGGCGTAGGTTGCTCCACCTGTGTTGGAGCTGCGGGCGTGTGCTCAACTGCAGTGAGCTCCGCTTGCCCAGGTACTGCCGGCCGGGATTCCGCCCGTGCAGAAGCAGCCTGCATAGGCGTTTCCTGAGTAGCAATCGGCATAGACACCACTTGCAGAGGCTCTACCTGCGCACCTGCTTCCGGCATTGATACCATCCGTACAGGATCCATCCGTGTAGGAACAACTCGGGTAGGTTCTACCCGTATAGCCCCTGCCTGCGCAGACGCGGCTCGCGGAGCAGTTTCCTGTATGTGGGTGGCCTGAGTAGGCGCGCCCAGCTGAGATACTTCCAGTATGGGAGCATGCGGCGCAGGAGCAACCGCCGGCGTAGGCGTTACCGGTGTGACCACCGGCATAGGCTCTGCTTTGGCAGAAGCAATCTGTGTAGAAAGCACTAACATAGGCGCCGTATGTCCATAAACCGGCTGCGTAACGGCTGTTTGTGCGGGCATTGCTTTGTCAGTTGCCGCCTGCATAGGCCCAACCGGGATATCCCCTACCTGAGCGAATGCTGCTTGAGGGGAAGCTGCCTGTGTCGCTGCCGGCCGGGCAGATACTTCTTGCGGATCCGCAACCGGCGCAGAGAGTACCTGTGTAGCCCCGGTTGGCAGCGGAGCGTCTTGCTTTGGATCTCTCGGCAAGACAGACTGCGTAGAAGCTGCTTGTTCCGGATCTATCCGTACAGGAACCGTCTGTTGGGAGCCAATCCATGGCGTTGCGACCCGCGTCGGCGTTACCTTTTGAGGTGCAACCTGCGGGGCGACCCTTCCTAGATTTTTCC
>DUQB01000115.1 GCA_012838035.1 Bacillota bacterium
AACATAATCACGCGGCGCGGCTGCCCCCGACCTTGCTTTGCCTCCCGCTCCAGCTGCTCGGCTATGCGCGTTAGCGACAAACGTAGAGATCCCGTACTCAAGGCAAAAGGCGAGCAACTTTGGGTATAGCGATCGTTGCCGAGTAACATCGTTTGCTCGGTCACGGGCGCAGGCGGCGTGATATAGTCGCTCAGACCCAATTGCCAAGCGCACTCCTCCAAGCAAAGATTCAACACCTCGCCCATATAAGGCCAGGTAAGCAAAGGTATCCTCCCAGGCACGGCGCCATCTTCACGGGGCGGTATGCGGCCATGGGGCAGGCGCTTTTCTGAGGTGGAACCCGCACCACCAACATATATCGCGCTGTTCGCTACCGGCAAAGGTGTCGGTTGACGCCTCTTTTGCCGCCGTAGACGAGCCCTTTGAGTGAGAAACGCCAGAATCGTCTCGTACCTGGTGATCAAACCCGTTGACCCTGTTGTTTCATCAAAGCGAAGCGCCCAACAAGGCAGTCCTAATTGCTGCGCTACACCAGTGAGGTATTCCAATTGGAAAGCGTCGGGATGACACCCGAAGCTACCCACGCAAATGACGCCGTCGGCTCGTCCCGCCGCCCAGCGCACCAGCGCTTCTTCTTCCTTGTGGCTATCGTAAAAACCCTTCACTGCATCCCGTCGTAACTCTTGCGGCGGAACATCCTTTGCGGTAATAACGGTGACGCCGCGGCGCTGAAACCAATGAACCAAATCCCCGGTGAGTGCCGGATCATGCACCATGTACGGACGCCCGGCAACCGCCAACATAGGCTTCTCCTGCATCTTGAACACGGCTTGTTCGACATGATGAGGTTTTTCCACGACTTCTTCGTAAGCTTGTGCGGCTGTTTTCTCTAACCTGGCCAGCTCCGGCATCAACATATTGCGTAGCGCACGCGGTAGAAAAAACACGATTTTGCGCTTAGGTGACCAACCCCTTAAATCGGCATAGACGTTGTAGCACGTACGCCGCATTTCCAGCCGGCTCAGGCTGTGGATGTTAGGTGTAATCAATGTAGGAAACGGTCGCAGCGCAAGCAAGGACCGCACCTCCGCAGCGGAAGTCAAGGCGGTAACCCATTGCCTGATTTGCTTACGCAACTTGACATCGCGGTGAGCGTAATAACTCGTTGAATTGCCCAAAGTACGCAGCGCTACGCCGTCTATGTCGCGGTACTTACAGCAAGTAGAGCAACGCCCGTCCTCGCTTAAAACATTGGGAGCGATCAAATGGGTTAGGTGCGGCTCTGTTCTAAGCAGCTGATACACATGACCTACATAAACACGCACCGGCAAACAGAGATCCGCACTTGCTAAAGTGGTCCCGGCGGCCATAATCTCCGGTGTAGTGCGTTTGCTGCGCACGATGTCCATACCCATCAGTTCCAGGAAGCGTCGCAGCACACGAACCGCCTTATAATGACCAGTAAATGCTTCTACCAAGCCTACCCGCAACGGGCAAGCCGCGGTGAAATCCGCGCTTGGGCATTCATTCGTCGTACTAGGAAGGTTGCGGATTGCCAAACGTTAAGCCCCTGCCTTTTTATCCTGGAACTGCGCCAGTGTCTTTAGAATGAAATCCTGCTCCTGCACATTGGAGACCATGCCGCCAAAGTGACCGAATGCGCAATCAACCGCCCGGTAACCGGCTATCGGCATGCCGTCTTCCAACAGCGCCACCACGCCGGTACAACTGCGATGACAGGCCGACAGGCGACATGTAGCGCTGACCGTCCTATACTCCCGCGCGCCGATAGTCGCAAAACCTTTAAAATGGCTGTCGTATCCTAACTCCCAGCGGCTCATGGCGCATAGAGCAGCTCCCAGAGCTCCGGCGCACAGCACATAGGTAGGATTATCCGCTACAATCAAGTCTGCTGCGGATAGCCCCAAGGTGTCACGAAACGCATGCCTTACGGCGTCATTCAAGAACGCTCCCCCCTGGGCCACGATGGGCAAACGCAACGTTTTCCCCCGCGCAACATCCGAAAGATAGGTGCGACACACGGCATAGGCCAGTCCCAGCAGCAAATCGGGTGTGGTAAAACCTAAACGCGACTTATGCACAATGTCCGACTCGCCGAAGACGGCGCAACGACCTGCTATGCGCGCCGGATTAGCGGATTTGAGCGCTTCCGTACCGAATTCATCTACAGTTAACCCAAAACGGCGTGCCACAGCTTCCAGGAATGATCCCGTACCGGCGGCGCATTTGTCGTTCATCGCGAAATCCAAGCTCTGTTCGTTGACTGTGATCAGCTTGGCATCATTACCCCCGATATCAAACACGCTGCCCACTCCAGGCCGCCAAAAATTCGCCCACACGTAATGCGCCACAATCTCCGTGCAGCGGTGATCAGCCGTCTCACCGGATTTGGTGGTCACTATATCGCGAAAAAGTTCTCCGGCGCTACCCGTCGTGCCGATGCCCGCCAAAATGCTTCCTGCCGGCATGGCGTCCTCCAGACGCGCCAATGCCTGCAATAGAGCCTGTATGGCGTCCCCCGCCGTATCAATTGAACCGGCCGCCAGTACGGCAATATCCTCTACGGTGGGAGGCGATGCCGCACCTGGTGACTGCGCATTCCGGATTAATACATACTTGGTGCCGCGGGACCCCCCGTCCAGGCCGGCAAAATACCGTCCCGCCGCCGAACGCAGCGGTTGTTTGCCCTGATAAAGCAAGTCCAAAGAGACTTTGCGCTCAGTTCGGCTGAACACCGGTATCCGCATCTGCCGCTGGGGCATGGGCGTCTCATGGACGTTGGCAGGTTTTAAGCAGCCGTCGCAACGACCGCCTAAGGTCTCCAACACCTGTACGGAGTCGCCTTGCACCTCCAACGGTTGAGCTAAGTCGCAGCCGTTGGCGCAGCCATGACAATAACGCACTTGCGTGTGAAAACGTCGGGTGCGAAAATCCGGGCGGAAGCTGCTTTGTTGTCCTGGCTGACTCCTTTTTTGCCGCCTGGTAGCCAAAGCCATGCCCAACGCGCCGACCACGTCGTGATAGGGGAGCACGTGTACCGGCATACCTAACTGCTCAGCAAAGGCATGGCGGATTGCCGCGTTATGCGCCACGCCTCCCTGGAAAACGACGGGTGGTCGCAGGCGATGTTCCCCAGCCACATTCTGGATGTAGTTGCGTACCAGGGCATGACAGGCCCCCATCAGCCGATCGGGTAAGGATACGCCTTTCTGGGTTAAGTGCCGAAAGTCGCGTTTAGAGAACACCGTGCACGTAGCGTCAATTGAAGCCGGGGCGGTACTTCGCAAGGCGATGTCGCCGAACGCTGCCAAACTGATGCCGGCTTCATCAGCCAGTTGCTTAAGAAACTCCCCTGTACCGGCGGAACAGATGGTATTCATGTTGAAATAAGCAGGTAGATCATCGGTGCCAAAGATGATCAACTTGGCGTCTTGCCCGCCGATTTCAATGACGGTAGCGACACGTTGCGATTTGGTATCGCCCAACCCTACCCGACTTGACAGGTACGTTGCGCCCACAGCATGAGCAAAGATTTCGGTCTGTACCAAATCGGCTCCCAAAATAACCCGGTAAAGCTCTCTGCCACTGCCGGTGACCCCCAGACCGGCCACCCTATACTCTGTAGAACTTAAATAGGTAGTCAGCGCCTGCTTTACCGCATCGAATTGATCGGCATACTGATCTAAACGGAGGTAAACAGGGGTGCCTAGGATGGTCTCATGCTGATCTACGCCTACTACCTTCACCGTGGTGGAGCCGATGTCGATACCCAAGTACATGGGGTCTTGCCGCAAGTCGTCACCACCGTTCACTCTTTCCACCATGCGTTTAGGAGAATTCCCGGCGCCTATCTAGCTTGCTTCCAGGGGGAGAAAATATGCGACGGGTCTGACGCCTTGCGGTTTAACCCAATAGGAAAAGCCGCCCCGGGGTGGATAGGGCGGCTGATATGATAAAGCGGCCGGAAACTCGGCCTTTGCAGAGTACCTCAAGATGATTTCTTAAGAAACGATGGTTAACGCCGGGCTGAGTTGATGATGCTTACGACCATTTCAATTGCTTAAGCATATATCGATGCGAGATAGACTCAAACAACATCACCGCCGCGGCCACGGCCAGGGCGATGGGAATGGCGACGCCATCCATATCTGTGTATAGACAAGCGCTCAAGTTCATCAAAAACGCCAGCGCTCCATCAATGATGATGGAAAGCAAGTTGCCGGTACTGGGTAGGATGAGAAGATCTCCCAAGACGTAGATGACTGCCGCTGTTACCATACCGACGCTGAAGGCTTGAGCAAAAGTGGCTCCGGTGGACATTAACAGAACCAGCTCTACACACTCGATATAGATCAACTTGGAGAAGAACGCCGACTCGTGATTCATGCTGGCACTTCCTGTATCATAGGATTGTTTAACAACACGCGCTTCGCATATACTATTGTTCTTCACCCAACCCGTTTTTTCCACCCTTGGGGAGGTTACAAGTCATTGAACATTGTGTTTCGGAATCTTAACAAACCGGCAACAATAGCCCAAGGCGTCTATGGCCTAGTCCAAGACGCTTCCTGCTGCCTGTGTGCTTGGTTAAGTGCGGCAAGCTGCGAAGCAGGATCCGGTCTATGCATATTGCTGAGCGTCTGAGCGTCATGTTCCGGAAATAGGCTTTCATGGCCTAATTTGGCAATGATGACGCCGGTAATGCAGCTATCGAGGACTGCGGAGAGGCAGGAGCCGAATGCGTTGCGCGGAGGAGAATCGTCGGCCTTAAATGCTTGCGTTAAACGATTCGACATACCGTGCAGCAACAGCCATTTAAATATGCCCAAGCCCGTTGATTTAACCCAAAGATGATCTCTGCCTGTTTTCGCTAGAACATACGTTTGTGCCACTCCGGCAAACCCATTAATAGACATGCTGGTCAGCCATCCCAGCGCCGCAGCCGACCTGGTCCGCAGATACTTCCGAGATACGGTTGCGCCTTCAGCCTGTTCAGCCCAGGTTTTGGTTATCCAGCCGGCTTTTAAGGCAGCATGCTGTAAAACCAGTACAATCCCGCTGCCGGCAAGACCGGCAATGACGCCCAAAAGCGTTCTGTCTTTAACCTTCAGCATGATAGGTGCCCTCATTTCTGCCTGCACGAGATTCCGTCGCCCTCATATACGCTCCAATATGCCTGCCGGCAGCCTCAGCGAGCCGCGTTCGAAGGGATGGAACGAGACGACAGTCGGGTCAGCGCCGGCCACTTCAGCTCAGATTGGCTACTCAAGTCCAGTTTAGTATGCTTCGTCGTATATCTGTGTCGCACGGTAATAAAAGGTCGGCATGGCGCATGCCGTCAACAGGAAGAAAATGCGGCGCTCTTTGATGGGTTACGCATCGGTGCGGCGCGGAAAGCCGCCGGCCAGGAAAATATAAAAGCCCACTTGTCCAAGCCAGGGCAAGCGGGCTACAAACCTTTAATGCAGGTACGGCTTATTTGAGAGCTTCCTCCAGCGGCATACAAGGCAGGTTATGGGCATCGGCGACTCCTTGACATACAATCGCACCGTTGATGGTATTCACGCCTTTCGCTAAGGCCGGATCAGCTTTGATTGCAGCAATACCGCGGTCGGCCAACGCCATAACATAAGGATGGGTGGCATTGGTTAGAGCAAAGGTTGCAGTACGAGGTACCGCGCCCGGCATGTTGCCCACGGCATAGTGGATGACCTGATGCTTGATGTAAATGGGATCCGAGTGAGTAGTGACGTGGTCTATGGTCTCTATGCAACCGCCTTGATCCACTGCTACATCCACAATGACCGAACCCGGCTTCATACTGGCCACCATATGTTCATCCACTAAACGCGGCGTCCTGGCGCCGGGAATGAGCACCGCGCCGATCAACAGGTCGGCATCGGCAACAGCACGCTCAATGTTATACGTGTTCGACATAATGGTCGTCAGATTGCCTGGGAATACTTCGGTAAGGTAGCGCAAACGCGCCACATTGCGATCCAGAATGGAAACATGGGCGCCTAAACCTAAGGCTATTCTAGCCGCATTGGACCCAACGGCTCCTCCGCCGATGATCACTACTTCCGCCGGTGGTACGCCCGGAACGCCGCCCAGCAGGACTCCGCAGCCACCCTCAGCCTTCTCCAGATAGCGCGCCCCAATTTGCACGGCCATCCGCCCCGCCACTTCACTCATGGGCACGAGCAGCGGTAGAAGGCCATTGCTCAACTGGACGGTTTCATAGCCGATTGCCAGCATGCCCGTGCGCATAAGTTCCTGCGTCAACTCCGCGGCGGCAGCCAAATGCAAATAGGTAAACAACATCTTACCGGGTTGGAAATAAACGTATTCCCGGGGCAACGGCTCTTTGACCTTCAAAATGAGGTCCCCTGTCCAAGCGCCGGCAGCATCGGTAATCTCGGCTCCGGCTGCCGCATACTCTTGGTCGGTAATACCGCTGCCCAACCCTGCTCCCGTCTCAACCAGAACCTGATGCCCATGCTTACAAAGCTCTCGGACCACGGCAGGTGTGGCGGCGACGCGATTCTCGCTATCTAAAATCTCTTTCGGCACGCCTACGATCATGAAGTTTGCCTCACTCCCTAAAGTACCATATGTGGATTATCGATGGATGCGGCTTTCTACGCGCCATCTAAGTCTCCACGGCAAAATACATGATCTCACTATATACTATCCATCCTTCTCCTGACAATTTTCTTTGTTGCGGTAGGAACCTGCTGTCGCTTGAGGAACAACTTCACGGAGAGTCATACCTCAGAAGCGAAGGGAGAGTCTCAGCTATGGATATGAAGCTGATCGATAGTCACCAACACGTTTTTTGGCATGGCCGCGATGACAAGGGCCTGCTGGCGGATATGGACAAATATGGGATAGAAAAGGCTTGGATCCTCTCTTGGGAAGAACCGGGCGACGAGATGGGCTCCAACTACTCGGCCGTACTCGATCCGCGTTTCCGCGGCTACGGTACGCCGGCTCCCGCTCTACCTTTAGCAGCCGTTTATGAAGTGGCGCGTCGTTATCCCGACCGCTTTATTGCAGGATACTGCCCGCATCCGTTAGACGCGGAAGCGGTGGGCAAGTTGACCGCCGCCATCAAAATCCTGGGCGTACGGGTCTGTGGCGAATGGAAGTTTTGCATCCAGTTTGATGATCCGCGTTGTTTGGAAATATATAAAGTGGCCGGACAATACGGTTTGCCGGTAGTCTTGCACTTAGATTCACCGTATCTGCCTCCCAAAGGAGGTAAGTACGTGGGTAACGCTCGCTGGAAGGGCGGCAGCATCTTTAACGTGATTAACGCCTGTAAACTGTGCCCCGAGACCAACTTCATCGGGCATGCTCCCGGCTTCTGGCGCGAAATCACCGGTGATGCCGACGAACGGGCGGAATCGTACATGACGCCGCCGCGGGTCCCCGGCGGTCGCTTGGAGCGGTTTTTAGCAGAAACGCCCAATCTTTATGCGGATCTTTCGGCAGGCAGCGCCCTGCGCGCCCTCAAAATGGATCCGGAGTATGCCCGTAGTCTGCTAATCAAGTATGCGGACCGCTTCCTCTTTGCCAGGGACTACTATGGCGGCGAAATGCTGGAGTTCCTCAAGAGCCTGAATTTGCCCGCCGACGTTTGGCGGCAGATCGGCCGAGAAAATGCGGAACGCCTGGTGGCTCCGGCGTATGTCGCACCGGAAATGTAGAGACCGGGGCGCGAAGAACATCGCTGAGCGTAAAGCCGAAGGTGCCTTTGCGTTCGGAGAGAAATATGCTTGTGCATCAAGGAGGCGTAAATTCATGAGCACGGATTCCCAGTTGAAATGGTGGCAACGACCGGTACGCATGATGCGGCTGGATTACGGTCCGGAGCTGCAACGCATTAAAGATGCTGATTTAGCGGCGCTGGCACGCAGTAAGCGTCACGATTGGCACATCAACTGCGAATGGGTTATCGGCAGCCCCGGAGTAGCGCCCGGGACGGGGCAATACGCCACTTTCGCTACGCCCCACTTTGAGCAGTATCCCCAACTGGGCGATTGGGATCTGATCCGCAATTACCTACCCCATGCACGTCGAGAAGGCATCCGCGTACTAGCGTATCTGAATATGCACTGGTTTTCCAACGAGTTTGCCGCCGAGCATCGCGATTGGGAGCAACTGCTGGCCAACGGCACTCCCTACGGCACAGCGCATCCGCTGTACGGCTCCGGTACGACTATGTGCGTCAACAGCGGCTGGCGCGATTGGGCCTTCAAGATGATCGGTGAGTGCGCCAAAACAGGCATCGAGGGCGTATTTTTGGATGGACCGGTCATCTTCCCGGGCTGCTGCTACTGTGCCGCTTGTCGCGTTCAGTTCAAAGAGCAGCACGGTAGCGAGCCGCCGGCGGCGGAAGACTGGTCCTCGCCCTTGTGGCGTGCCTTTATCGAGTTCCGAGAAGACAGTATGGCGGCGTTTTTACGTGATGCCGGAGCCGCCCTCAAAGCGATTAATCCGGAAGGCGTCATCTTCCTTAATGCAGGCAGCTGGCATGGCGGAAGCTGGCGTGTAGCCCGTAATATTGAGAAAGTGGGCGAATTCCAGGAATTCAACGGCGCCGAGATGTTTTTCCATCCCGGACCTGCCGCCAACAGTCCCATTCCTTGGGCGATCACCGCTAAGCACTTGATGGCAGGCGGCAAACCCGCCGTCGTTTTCAGTCACCACACCTTAGGCGCCTGGCATTACATACCGTTGCCGCCCTTGGAAGCCAAAATGGCCGCTGCAGAAACGGTCGCCTGTGGCGCCAACCCTTGGATCGCCGTGTTTGACTTCGCTTTGGATCACAGCCGAGAAGAGACATTGGCTCCCATCAAAGAGCTCTTCTCCTTCCTGGATGAACATGAGCCCTACTACACCGCTACCGAGTCTGCGGCTGAAACCGCCGTGCTCTACTCCAGACAGACTTTCACTTACTACGTATCGCACTTGGACGACCTTTTTGAAGATCGCGGCACGGGTAGAGAACAGCATTTGGTGGCAGATTTGGGTACCGGTAAAAAGATAAGGGACTGGGGTAAACGCAAACAGATTTCGGATGCCATCAGCAGTAATGAATTCAGCGGTTGGTGCGTAGCCCTAACCAGACGGCACATTCCCTATGACGTCATATTAGATGCCCACGTGACGCTGGAGCAGCTCAGGCGGTATAAGGTTGTGGTGTTGCCCAATGCCGCCTGCTTAAGCGATGCGCAGATTGCCGCCTTAAAAGCTTATGTGGCGGAAGGCGGCAGCGTTGCGGCCTCGTTTGAAACGGGCCGGTATGATGAGAACGGGCAACCCAGAGAGCAAGGCGCTCTCGATGACCTATTCGGCATTGCGCAAGCCGCAGGGGCGTTTTCGCCGGCACCGAACGAAGAGTACGTCCAGGTGACCGCGCCGTCAACGGCCGCACCGTTTCCGGAGGGACGGTTATTGCCTCGTTCCACATACGCCATGCGAGTGAAGGCGGCCGACGATACCGCAGTGCCCGTATACTTCCTGAAACCTACCGGCAAGGTCTACGCCTCTTTGCAGGAGGTATCGGATTTGGCGGCGCAAATATGCAGACAAACAGGTGGGCGGACAGCGTACTTCCCGCATGCGCTTGGCGATGCCTATACCCGCTACCGTATTCTGGACCATGAACAGTGGTTGGCGGCCGCTGCAGACTGGGCGTACGACGCTAAGCCGTCTATTAGCGTAAACGCTTTGCCCACCGTACAGGTCGAAATCCGTCGCCAAGAGAACAGGGTGTTAATACACTTGGTCAATCATACGGGTGATACGCAGCGCCCCTATCACTTCCTTACCCCGGCCGCGGGAATTGAGGTGGTTGTACGGGATGGAAAACCAAGCAAAGCATTTATGCTCAGGAGCAAGCAAGACTGTACGGCGCAGGCTGTCGCCGACGGCGCCTGGTCGTATACGTTGCCACCCGTTGCCGAATACGATGTGTTGGTGCTAGAAAAGTAGGGTACGGCATGCAGCAATCATCCGACAACCAAGATTCCGGCATGAAAATTCAGAGCCTGTTCGTCCTTTGCGAACAGGCTCCGCCGTACAATCGTGCATCGATCAAACAGGTTCGCACTATTGATGTTGAGCCATATCACTACCGATGCGCCCGTGCCCGCCATGCTTTCCAGCATCCATCTAAGGTATCGGCGATGCAGATAATCAGAATCACAACTAGGGTAACGCTGCGGAAGTTGCTCCACATTTGCTCGAAGCGAGCCGCGTTCAACACGAAAGCGTTGCTGATCCAAAGCTTGAAACCGGGGTTGATGAGCCGCTCGTTTGTGAACATACTGTAGATAAGCACCATAAACAGCACGTTGCCCAAAGCGTTTATACCGGCTAAAAACGGGTTCCAGTACTGGTGGATGATCTTCAGGATGGCCTTGAATAAGCCCAACAGCGCGACAATGACGATGAGGGGAGAAAAAGCCCGCAAGACGTGGAGATCAAACAACGACTCCCGTAACACGATGCCGCCGGTTTCAGCCTGCGTATAAATCCCGATGATATGCGGCGCATATAGAAACACGCTTGTTACCGTAATTACCCAAATCATATCGAAGACGGATTCCGCCCGGGAGATTCTCTTTACGCCGGGTGCCGGCATTGGTTCCAGCTTATCAACCGACCAACCGCGCTCGCGCTTGCTAAAGGGTAGTTGATCGGCTAAGCCTTCCGTTCGCTCCGCAATGGCAAAGCCTACCGTCACCCACAGCGCTATCTGCAAAGCCGCCGTTACTGCCCCCTCAATCATTTCGCCGATGATTTCAACGGCGTTCCCAATGAGGCCTACGCTTGGGTTTAAATTCACTAGAGAGCTGATGAGAACCACAGCCGCCGTGATCGGGACCACGATGCTCAAAATCAGCTTTAGGACAGCTATGTAGCTGTCGTACGCCTCCGGACCGATCAGGTAGCGCTTAGTTCCCCGATACTCATCGGCGAGCCTGACCGGGTCTCCCAGTTTGTGCAGCACTTCTACAACTTGCTCTTCGGTATACTCTATGGGCAGCATATCGTGGATATTCGCCCGCAATTCCTTTTCCACATCGCTACGGCTTGCTTCGGGCAACCGTTTGGTAACAGCGTAGATGTAACGCTCAATGAGTTCCATCCGCTTCAACCTCCTGCAACAGCGTATCCATCTGCTTCGTCAGCTCCCGCCACTCCCGGACCAAGCGGCGATAAACCTCTACGCCCATATCACTGAGTACATAATATTTCCTGGGACGCGTTTCCTGAGTGTCCCACGCGCTCTGCAGCAACTGCTGCTTTTCCAGACGCCTTAAAAGCGGGTACAAAGTGCCGGCCTCAATGGCCACATTTCTTGCCTCCAGCTGCTGTAAAAGCGAGTAACCATACTGAGGCTCCTGCAGCTGACTCAACACCGCCAAGGTTGATGTGCCCCGGCGCAACTCCACAAGCAATGCGCTGACGATGGCAGCAATATCGGGCATATCCGCAACACCTCGCTACCCACTATATTGTATGATGTACAGTATTGTCATTGTATGATGTACAGTATTGTCAATGTCATATTATTTATTTTAACGCCTTATTGGATCCCAAGTATTAATGGGCGGCTCTCTTCGTTCCCCAACAGCCGACCTTTGCCAAGCGTTGACAGCGGAACCCGGTATTACCTGCAGGCTCTCACCAGGGGTTTGTCTAAAACAAGAGGCGTGACACTCAGCAAGCAAACCTATTGTTTGTGCCGGCATACGGGGTTTGCAAGAAAAGGAGAGAAAACCGCAGATGATACTTCACAACGTTTCACGCACACATCGCAGCTTATTCAACGCCATCGTTGCAGCAACCTTATTCATCCTCATCTTAGGTTTCAGCGCTCTGCCGGCGAGTGCGGCCCAGCAGGCAAGTGGTTGGAGTTCCTTTGATACCGGCGTCTGGGAACCCGAAATCGATTGGTCTTCTTTGGAAAAGAAGAAGATGGAGAAACCCGCTGTTGAGGTACGCGCAGCGACCTCCTACATGGGTTGGCTGGCAGAAGGCAAGTCCCATCAAACGCCATATTACGTGTTCGATAGCGGTGTCGACGGTCCCACCGTAGCCGTGGTCGGCGGTATGCACGGTAACGAAATCGCCGGTTGGAAATCGGCTTGGTCGGTAAAAGACTATTGGGTCAAAAAAGGCCGTTTGGTGGTTATCCCGGAAGCTAACCGGCCGGCTGTCAATGAAAGAGAACGCAAGAGTAGTCTAGGTGACCTTAATCGCGACTTCCCGCGCACAGCCACGGACAAACCAGATAACTACTTGGCGAAAGACATCTGGAATCTCATGGTGGAATTCAAGCCGGATTGGCTTATCGATATGCACGAAGGTTACAGCTTCCACAAGATCAATAAAAAATCGGTAGGCCAGACGGTCATCTATTATCCGAACGGCAATGCCAAGTCAATGGCCGAAAAAATGGTTAAAGCCATGAACAAGCATATTGACAAAAAGAATCACGCTTTTACTACACTGAAATCACCGGTTAAAGGCAGCTTGGCTCGAGCTGTGTCCATCCGGCTCGGCACCAAGGGTATGATTGTGGAGACATCCAACAAACAGCCTATAGCTGTGCGCACAACGCAACACCTCGCAGCGCTCGACGCCATGCTGAAGGAATTGGGCATGCGCTAAACATCCGGTCTGATTATCACAACCACTTGCACTTCCGTGTAAGCTAGGGTTCGCCAAGTCTGCTGGTGACGAAACGAACCAAGCTTACAAAAGGAGAGCTGTCGGTCACGGGCAGCTCTCCTTAATTTATATTGTGAAGGATGACAACCAGCCTCCACATGGCCGGTAAGCCGGCCTTTTGATGAAAACAAAAATTTTTTCCAGAAAATCATTCGATTGAGGCAGGAGAATCCGGAATGACAGCTAAATATACTGTATACAAACCACACCATTCCGGTGTGTGGACGACACGAAAAAAATACCCGAATCATTCTGGTGGGCCGGCAACTTTCCATCGCAGTGTGTATATAATATGACGTATTCGGGTATACAATATTCTCAGGCGGCTGGAATCGCCTGAAAGGCAGCGAAAGGGCGTCCCTGGCGGATGCCCTGCTGCTTTTTTCTGTTATTTATAGCAACCCCTACCCTATCTCTATGTGCATGCGGCAGAGGTTTCTACTAAGGTAACTCGGCTACATAGCGGTATACCGCCCAAAAATGACTCATGGTTCCTGCTAAAACAAATAAATGCCAAAGCTCATGAAAGCCGAATACTCCCGGTTTGAGCTTGGGCCATTTGACCGCATAAATGACTGCTCCAACGGTGTAGAAAAGACCACCTGTCAATAACCAGACAAACCCACCAGCCGGTAATGCCTGTAGCAACGGCCGTGTAGCAATCACTACCGCCCATCCCATAACCGCATACAGCAGCGTGTATAACCAGCGCGGCGCTTTTGTCCAGAAGAAATTCACCACCATACCGACGATAGCGGTCGTCCAGATAAAACCAAACATGGACCAGCCCCAAGCACCTCGCAAAGCCACGAGACAAAACGGCGCGTAGCTTCCGGCGATCAACAAATAGATCATCATGTGATCTATCCGCCGCATAATGTAATCGCCGCGTGGAGAAAGGCTCAACAGATGGTAGAAAGCGCTCGCCGCATAGAGCAGTACCATGCTGCCGCCAAAAATAGTGAACGAGACGACATGCCATGCGGTTCCCAACTGCACAGCTTTCAAAATAAGAAGCACTAAGCCGGCCATTGCCAATAACATGCCGCCCAAGTGAGTGTAACCGCTTATCGGGTCTTTAATACGAATGTGAACTCGCCTCCAAATCCACCGTGAACCATGCTATATTGCCGTACAATTCCCCGGCGCAGAGTGTGTTTCCTTCTATATATCCTAACAGGAACTCAACCGTCGAGGGATCTTCCCGCGCTCGATCTTACCCGGGAATGCAGTTTTGTATCTCATAGTTGCCATTAGGTTGCTGCAGCTGTTAGGATATACAGGATGTGCCTTGTCGATAAATACTTACGCACACTCAAGAAGCATGCCGGGTAGGATCACCAAATGGGGAAAAGAGGGGCACTCGTGCGCTCTAACCTGATGGAAAAAGTGTTGCTGTTCGTATCTTTAGCAGAAGGCTTTGCAGCAATGACGATATTTGCCTATGGTCCGCTTTACATGCGGCAAGTACTGTTTGAACCCAACCTCACCATCGCCTCTCTCTCCTTAGGCCTGGCCCAGTTGTGCATCTTCTTGTTCGCCGGTTTGTGGGGCCGCTTGGGAGACTGGAGCAGACGCCCTCTGCACCTGGTTACCTTGGGGTTATGCGGCATAAGCGGCGCTACTCTCGGACTTTCTTTAGTCGGCTCCTCGTTGCCTTTTCTTTCCCTCATCGTTTTGTATGGACTGTTCGCTGCGGCCGTCGCTCCTTTAGCTATGGCCTGGATGACTTTGCATAATCGTGATAAAGCCGCTCGGCAAACGGCACGTTATTACCGCATGCGCGCCTTAGGATGGGCGGTGAGTAGCTTAGGCGCCGGAGCATTGATAGACGGCTTCGCTGCGACGGGCTACGTCTATGCCTTTAGACTATGCGCCGTTTTAACCTTGTTAGCTGCTGCTATCTTAGGCGCCATGCTCGCATTTGACAAGAAGGCTGCTCATGGCGCTCCTGAGCCGACCCCGCCCACCGAGCTACCTGAACCGGCAGCTCCGGCAGGTATAAATGCGCCGGCCAAGGGTTCCATCCTACTGCGGTTACTACCCGTCGCGCTGGTTTGCGTCTTAGGGTTTGGCGGTTACAGCGCTTTCTCCGCCATGTTGGGTCCGTACCTCACCGAGCATCTAGCCGGCCAATCCGCCCAGGTCGGTTACGCTATGGGCCTCATGAGCGCCGTAGAGATTTTATGCATGGCACCAGTGGGGCGATTGGCCGATCGTCTCTCCCCTGCACGGATTCTGCTCTATGGCGCCGGTGGTTACATGCTGATGTATGCGCTCATCTTTGTGGTGAGCAACCCGTGGGCTGTGGTCGCTTTGCTCGCCTTACCGGTTTTCCCCTTCATGGCTACCGGCGCCACAGGCGTCTTTGCAGCCATGACCACCGCCGCGCAACGCGGAGAAGCTATGGGCATCTATGAGGCAAGCGCCGCCTTAGGCGGATTCGCCGGCAGCCTGGTCGCCGGCGCGGTGTCGGAAGCGGTGGGATTGATCGCCGTGCCGATCCTAAGCTTCTTACTGTTTGGCGCGGCAGCCGTCATTCTCTACCGGCGGGTCATCCCCCAAAGCAAAGCCGGACAACCTATGACCGTGAGATAGTCTTATATTCCCGCCTATTGAACCTGCACAAATCGCCGGCTGTCATCGTCTCCTTTGCAGGAAAGTGAACATCCGTACAGAAAACCAGTATGCGTACCTGTCGGCTAGGAGGCGGTGTTGCCCATAGCCGCCGATTAAACGACATGCGCAGAGCGTACAGCTAGTAAAAGCGCTCCGCAGAGCGAAGGAGGCGTACAGGATGAAGTTCAAGAGATTTGGGTTCATGTTGTTGGTCGTATTGCTGTTGGGGTTCGTCGGCGCAGCATCCGCTGCAGAAAAGGTTATCTTTACCGATGGGTTGGAAGATATCGACGCCGAAGCTAATGTGCCTAAAGGCTGGGTTGTCTTTTCTAACAACAATGGGGACTACGGCTCCGCGTCGAAGGACATCGTCAGATCGGGCAGCCTGAGCTGGTTTATGGATGATCCCAGTTCCACGGCTTCGCTTGGGATCCGCAGTCCGAAGATCCCGGCCGAAGCCGGTAAAATCTATAGAGCGGCCAGTTACGTCTTTGTGTTGTCGGGCACAGCCAATCTGTACATTGAGTTCTGGGACGCTGACGGTGCCCGGTTAGGCCCCCAGTCAACCAAAAACACCGTTCGGAACGAGTGGGAAGAAATATTCGTCACCAAAGAAGCCCCTGCCGGCACAAAGTTTGTATCTCTCATTCTGTATTCGCAGCAAACCAATACAGGTGCGCATTACTTCGATGACGTCACCATCATGGAAATAGACTAACCGCAAGGCGCAAATCGCACTCGTGTATTGCCGACTTGCCACGCGGCAGTACACGAGTGTTCCCATCTTAACTCATCACCATAACCCTCCATCAACCACTTAATATGAACGCCACCCCTTTTACCTGCAGGCGAATTCGCTAAACCAGTAGGGAAAAGAGCTCTCTTGTTGAACATAATGCTTTCATGGCGATGAGCTCTCCGCTAAGGTGACTTATGCCTGTCGCTTATGCGGTTGCCCGCGAACGTTTGGTTATGCAGCCGTACTTTAGCAGAGCAAAGGAGGCGTTCAGGATGAAGTTGCAGAGAATCGGGTTAGTGTTGTTGGTTGTATTGCTGTTAGGGTCTGTCGGAGCAGCATCCGCTGCAGAAAAGGTTATCTTTACCGATGGGTTGGAGAAAATCGACCCTGTAACCAAGTTGCCGCAAGGTTGGACCATCTTTTCGCAAAACAACGGTGATGCCGGCTCTCCGTCCGCGGACATCGTCAGATCGGGCAAGTACAGCTGGTTTATGGACGATCCGGATAATACGGTGTCACTGGGCATCCGCAGTCCGCGCATTCCCGCCGAAGCCGGGAAACTCTATAGAGCTTCCGCTTACGTCTATACCATGGCGGTTACAACCAACGTATATATAGAGTTCTGGGATGCTGCCGGCAAGCGCATCGTCGCTGAGGCCGTCAAACAGAGTGTTCGGAACGAGTGGGAGGAGTTATCGATCACCAAAGAAGCCCCCGCAGGTACGGCGTCCGTCAGCGTCATCCTGTATTCCCAGCAACTCAACAAAGGCGTGCAGTACTTCGACGACGTGACGATCGTGCAATTAGACTAACCGCAATAAGATTAAACCAGCTCGTGTATTGCCGGATATCAGCGCGGCAGTGCACGAGTTTGTCTTTTGTTGGACGGCAATGCAGCGGTTTGATAAAATGGGCGTCGACAGACCATAATCAACATGCGTGAACATCCCAACGGAGGCATACAGATGAGCTCAGTCACACCTCGCTTGCGTTTTTCACCCAGCCCCACAGGCTATTTACATATCGGCAGCGCTCGCTCAGCGTTATACAACTACCTGTTGGCCAAAAGCATGGGCGGCCAGTTTCTCCTGCGTATTGAAGACACCGACCGTAAACGCTTGGTACCCGACAGTCTGGACGATATCATCAACAGTCTGCACGCGCTAGGCATTCAGTGGGATGAAGGGCCGGACATCGGCGGTCCTTACGGACCATATGCCCAATCCGAACGCCTGCCCATCTATCACAAGCATCTGCACCAATTGGTGGAGCAAGGCAAAGCCTACCCCTGTTTCTGCACGCAAGAGCGATTAGAGCAGGTGCGCAAAGAACAAGAAGCGGCTAAAACGGATATCATGTACGATCGTCATTGCCGGTCCATTGACCCGCAGGAAGCCAAACGGAGAATGGAGTCGGAACCTTATGTAATCCGCTTCAAAATGCCGGAGACAGGTACCACCCAAGTGGAAGACGTTTTGCGCGGCGTGTTGACCTTCGACAACAGCAAATTGGACGACCACGTCCTGCTTAAACGGAAGGTCGCAGGCGAAGCCTACGCTTGGCCCACCTATCATGGGTGCAGCCCTATCGACGACCATCTGATGCGGATTACGCACATCGTCAGAGGTGAAGAGTGGCTGCCTTCCACCCCGCGCCACAAGCTCATGTTTCAGGCGTTTGGTTGGGATGTGCCGGTTTTTTGCCATCTGCCCGTCATTTTGTCCGCTACCGGCAAAGGTAAAATGTCGAAGCGCGATGGAGACACAGCCGTACGAGACTTCTTACGCCACGGCTATTTACCCGCAGCTTTGGTCAACTTCGTTTTGTTGCTGGGCTGGTCGGGCAAAAACGATCAGGACCTGTACACCATGGAAGAAGCGGCCAAGGTTTTCTCTTTCGCCGGGTTGTCCAAGTCGCCGGCAGCCTTCCAAACGGATAAGCTGGAGTGGTTCAACGGCGTATACATTCGCAATCTCTCCGTAGCCGAATTGGCCCAACAATTACTCCCCTATATGCAGGAGGCCGGGTACGTTTCGGCTAAACCAACCGCTGCGGAGATCAACTATCTACACAGCATTGTCCCACTCATTCAGGAGCGCATGACCGTGCTGACCGACGCCGTTGAGCAAGTCGACTTTCTCTACGGCGACGTACAGGATTACGAGCCGGCGCTGTTGCTGCAAGCGAAGGTATCCCCGGCGCAAGCCCGACAAGTTATCGATGCCGCGCTACATGTAGTCGATACTGCAACTGACTTTACAGGGGAGGCTCTCCACGACGCATTAAAAACGGCCGCGGATAAACTAGGTCTAAAAGCGAGACAGGTGTTTATGCCGTTACGCGTCGCTTTATCCGGCAGAACGGTGAGCCCGGGCAGCACAACCGATATTATGGCCGTGTTAGGTCCGGAAGAGACGCAGAAGCGTTTGCGTATGGCCCAACAGAAGGCTGCCGCTCTCGGATAATCATCAAAGCCGGGTCGTATTATTCGACCCGGCTTTTTCGCACCAAGAGGGAACATATCCGGCATTCATACCGTAGTTGCCGCAGCTCAGCAAGAATCATAGCTCAACAGCTCTTCTGCATCTTTGGTATACTGATCGACCAATCGGAGTACGTCTTGCAAGGGGAACGGCTTTGTCATCAACGCTTGGTACAACTCTTCAGGCACATCCGCCAAATCTTCCGGACTCGCGGTGATGATAATCACCGGGATGTGTCTTTGTATGGGATTCGCTCGTATGGATCTTAGAATGGTAGTGCCTGATACATCGGGCAAGCGACAATCAAGTGTTATCAGGTCTGGAAGCTTCCGACTTTTTAAGTGTGAGTAACAGGCTTTTCCGTTTAAAGCGGTCACTACATCGTGTCCAGCCAGTTCCAGCGCATCACCTAAAAGTTCTAATAACAACGGATCGTCATCAACAACCAATATCCTTGCCACTTTAGCTTAGGCCTCTTCCTTCTAGAGATCACCAAAAACTTACCCAAGTCTATCACTAGAAATGTCTCACGCACAGTCCCTTTTTTTCGTTTTTTCTCGATGAACGTCGAAATAAATCGGAGGGAGCATGATCAAGGCCTAGTGTTTTTGTTGCAGGATGATGCATTTGAGCTGAGTGGTACGACTGCAAAAGTATGGGATGGGATCGATAGAGCTGTGCATTTCCGATGCTTCATTTCCGGGGCGATAAGCCGAAAGTCGGCCTAACGCCCCAGTATGGTGAGGCTGTCTGGGTTACCAGCCTCACACTGCTTTACGCCGCTTATCGCTTGTAGAATTCGTCGAGAATGACTTGTACCGCTTCATGCGCTTTGAGCGCCGCTTCGGCTACGCTCTGCTGACCGCGGAATGCGGGAGTGAGCGCACTGGTTGCCGCGGCTTGCCAGTCACTCCAGACCGGGTTGGGGTCTAACGTCATGGCGTGGTCCATGCCGGTCACAAAGGCCATTCTGTTGGCCGGCGGTACCCGAAGCTGCATGAAGACGCTGAGAGCCACCCGCCGGTTAACCGGAACGGCTTCGCCTAGTTCCGCCCAGACTTGCTGCGCCCTCTCGCTGGAGAAGAACTCAATCCAAGCCCATGCGGCATCTTGTTTAGCCTTGCTTGAGCGAGAGTTGATGACCCAAGAGTTGATGATTACCGGGTTAAAGCGCCCGGCGGGACCGCTGGGAACAGCAGTCACGTCGTACTCGAAACCGGCCTTGTTGGCGCCGTCGGTACGCACATACAGTCCTGTCTGCATCGAGACCAACTGATTCGGGAACCAGTTGAACGGACCGCTGGTGGTGGCGGGCGGAGACACCCGGTCGACCAAGATCATATCCACCATATACTGTAGTGCGGCAACCGTGTTGGGATCATTGAATTTCGAGTTGCGTCGCTGGGCGTCGAGCATGCCGCCGCCAAAGGAGCGGATGATGCTGGACCAACCTTCAGTAATATGGTTGAACGACCGATAGCCGTAGACCTCGGGCACTCCGTCGTTATTTGCGTCAACGGTCAGTTTCTTGGCATTGGCGCGCAGATCGTCAAGGGTCCACTTATCTGTGGGATAGGCGACTCCGGCTTTATCGAACTGCTCTTTGTTATAGAACAGAGCGGAACTCTGAATGCCTTGCGGGAAAGCCCAGAGGCGACCATCAGGAGAGCGATTGTTCTCAATGCCGAAGTAATTCTCCGGGTTAGGCAGAGCCGCGACGTAGTCGGACAGATCCAAGGCGAACCCTTGCGCCGCATACTGATCGACCAGCACGCCGTCACAAAGCCAAACATCGGGTCCGGTACCCGCCGCCAACTCTACGGGCAGCCGATCGAAGAATGCTCTATATCCAGTAAAGGTGGATTTCACCGTGATATGCGGATTAACCTCCATAAACTCCTGGATGAGCTGCTCCATGGTAATGCTGTATTGCCCAAGGCCGGCGGTGGATTCGTAATACCCGATGGTGATTTCCACCGGTGTGGCCGCAAGAGTGATCGTAGAACACAACAGCGCGACTAACATTGCCATTACAACCGAATTGCCAAATCTCATTCTTCAGCCTCCTATCCTAGTGTTATCTTTTGCTACGGTTTAAGGATTAACCGGAATCAAACCCCCTTCCTATCGATGAATATCATTCTTTCTCTATAGTTGAGTAATTTCCTCCGGAGAGAAAGGGCGCAATTAAGATGTTGCTATTTTCGATTATTTTTCGATTTAGCATTCTATACTACCCGTACCAGGGTCGCGGAGGAATGATGGGTCTTCTATGGCTGTTGACATACTCCCACGACTAAAGTCGTACGCTTTCTTGCTGATTCAGCGTAAAAGGGAGATAGGCGCACCTATCTCCCCTGCCATGCGGCGTCGTCAGTCACGTATGCCTATGTCGGCGCACCTAATCCGCCTTAGACATAACCTAGTCTTCGATGACAAACTGATGAACTAGGTTATTGTTTGGATCGGTGATATATAAGACGCCTTGACTGCTGATGACCATATTCCCGGGAAACTGCAGCTTACTGCCGTCGGGCCCTATGGTACCAAGGTTGACCAAATGTAACTGTTGCCCGGTCGGAGAATACGTCAATAGTTGGTTCTCCTGACTCTTGATGACCCACACGTTCCCATTGGGATCCGTAGCCATGCTCAAGTACTGTAGGTTTAGATGCGTCGGACCGGGAGCTCCACCCCAGTTGGACAGGTAATTACCGCCGGTATCAAACTTCTGTACCCGGTAGTTGTAGGCGTCTGTCACATAAATATCGTCGTTGTCATCGATAGCGATATTGCTGGGCGAATCGAACCGGCCGTCGTCGTACCCCGGAGATCCCCAGGATAAAACGTAATCGCCGTCGTTGGTAAACTTCTGTATGCGATCATTGCCGTTATCTACCACATAAATATCGCCGCTGCTATCTATGGCCAATCCCATAGGCGTGTCAAACTGACCCGCGTCAGTGCCGTAGCCGCCCCATGACTTTACCAGTTGTCCGGAGCCGTTAAGCTTGTTCAGCTGATGGCCGACAAGACTGGTGGCAAAGATGTTGCCGGACGAATCAATTGCCAAACTGCCTAGGAGGCGGCAGGATGTATCGGGATTTCTCGGCATGTCAAGAGTGGTTATCAACATGCCGTCACTGGTAAACTTCTTGATATGGCAACTGTTATTCTCCACTAAGTAAACCAGACCTTCGGCATCTAACGCTATGTTACCGAATGTACCATACATACCGTGTACGGTTCCCTGGCCGCTCCATGCGCCGACATACTTGAAGCTCGCTAATGAGAAGTTGACGTTTGCGCTAGGTGCTATCACCTGTCGGTTAGTGGGTTCTGCGTCAATCCAGAGAGTTCCCGGCGCAGATTTGGGGGTAATAGTAATGGAACCACTCACGCCCCTAATAGAGAAGTAACCATCTGCATCCGTTGTCACCTGGCCGTTAGCCGCGCCTGTGTACTCAAGCACTACGCCGGCGATTCCTTGCGTTCCATTGTTCCCAGTGACCCTACCGGTGGTTACAGGTTGAAAGACTGCATCAATGTAAGTGCGTCCTTCAATCAACATGGTCGTGGGATTTTCTGTTCCTGATAGGTCGGATTCCCAACGGAAAAACTCGTAATTGGCGGCAGGTTGCGCAAAAACGCTGATGATCTGGCCATGATCCACAATGGTAACATCCTGCGGATCCACAGGATCAATGATGGATAGTTCAATGGTACCGCCGTCTTCCGGAGTAACCATGGTAATCACTTCATGCTTAAGCTTCTCGAAAACCGCGGTAATCGTCTTGTCGGCGTCCATAAGAATGCTGTAGTTCCCTGAGCTGCCTACAACACTGCCTGCATCGGGTCCATCCCAAGATTTAAATGCCCATCCGTAAGCGGGAGTAGGCGTCAATTGCACAATAGTGCCGGCTGCGTACTTCATGCCGGAAATAGGTGTGACTGTGCCCTCTCCTTCTACGGAATGCGTCAGAGTGTACTGTTTGCCTACCGGCACTTGCGGCGTTCCGCATCCCACCATACCGATAAGCAGGAAGAGCGCGAGTAATAGAACTGGTACGGATCTCATAGGTGCCCTCCTGTGATGAAGGTGATGGCAAATCACCGATAAGTTCCACATTGCCCATGAATAGCCTTCAACCGTTAATAAAATTTATTTGGTGCAAAAGGTCACTAAGCAAAGATGGAGCTTAACAAAGCCTGGAATTCTATTGCGGCACGCGCCCCATCACCTTGATTGGCGTGAAACGCCATGAACTACCGTGCGGTCGGCCAATTATCATTCAAGCTGCATATGGCGCAGCAAGACTACCAGGCAAATAGAAGAAATCGTGCAGGTGCTTATAAGTGGGCAGAGAAGATGTATCCTGTGGATCGCGTTGATGTTCGCGGGTACATGGTTATGCAAAACGCCTTGTGGAATGGAGGTCGATCGGTTTGCAACACAAGACGAGGCTTATCCTCATTTTACTGTTGATGAGCATAGGTGCGATGAGTGTCGTGGCAAATGCCGCGGACACGGTTATCTTCAGTACGTCGTTTGAAGACGGTACCGAAGCTTGGCCTGCAGGTTGGACCAGCTTCGCCGGCGACACGATGGAACGCACTGCCGAAGAAGCCCGTACCGGCAACTACAGCTTTGTAGTTCATGACGCGAGTAGTGAGTCTACTATCGGCTTACGGAGCCCGCATGTTCCCGTAGAACCCGGGGTTAGCTACACCGCGGAGACATGGGTGTTGAACAAACAGGGCACGGCTCAGCTTTACCTGGAGTTTTGGGACGACAAAAATGTCCGTGTAGACGTAGCTTTTTTAGGGACCGGAGTATCTACGGAGTGGGTCCCTATCGAAATCACGCGAGTAGCTCCAACGGATGCCAAAACTGCAACGGTCATTCTATACGGTCACAGAGCGAATGTAGGCGTAGCCTACTTCGATGACGTACAAATCTATGCGGAAAGCGGTCAAAACTTGGCTATGAATCTTGAATCACTACCTACCATACAGATGTTACAACCTATAGCGCCTCAGTATACTGAGCGTCCCAAGGCGGCTGGGCGTACGTTCACGGCGCTGGTCGAAGGCCACCCCCGCCTCCGGTTCTCAGCGGAGGAATTAGTTGCATTGCAACAAAAAGTCGCTGCGAAAGTGGTCGGGTTTGGGGTGAACTACGCAGTCGCAGCCGATCAGTTGCGGCAGAGCGCTGACAACTATTACAGAGCAACAGGTATTACGGCAAGTTACTATGGCGGTTATACCGTCACCTATCCTCTGCCGGTACGACAACCGGCATATCGGGAGAATCCGCCCGGCTTCACAGCAGGCCGCTACCCCTACTGGACCGCCCTGGGCAACCAAATCGGCATACGCTTACAGACACTCTCCCTGGCTTATGCGATCACGGGGCAACAGCGCTTCGCCGATAAAGCAAAAGAAGAAATGTTGACGGTGTGCGGTTGGAACGTCTGGTCCGACCCGTCTTACAACTGCGGCGGCAAAACTTGCCTGGATACGGGTTACATTGTGGAAGGTGTCGCTCTGGCTTACGATATCTTGTATGCGCAGCTCAGCCCTGCAGAGCGCGAGCAGGTACGCACCGCCTTGGTGCAAAAGGGGCTACACCCCCTCTTTGAAGATACGAATCAGCGCGTCGACCACAATATCCACATGGTGCGTACGGCGGCGCTAGGTGTCGGCGCCTTGGCTTTGCTGGGCGAGGTTCCCAACATGGAAGCTTATATCTACCGCGCCTACGAAAACTTCATCTGGTATCTGGATCAACGACTCGACAGCGGCCAAACTGAGGGTATGCTTTATACCTCGGTCGCGATGGACCATATCATGCATTTCGCTAATGCTTTGGAGAGAGTCACCGGAGATGCCGGCATGTTCGATCACCCCTGGGTGAAGGAAGTACTGCCGCGGTGGATCATCTATTTCCTGGCCCCCGGGGCTCGCGACTTGGTCAACTTCAGCGACTCCAACCTGGCTATCTACTTAACGGCCACCATGGCCGCGTTGGGGCGCGTGAATAAGAACGAACAGGCCAACTGGTATCTGCAGACTACTGCCGGCGGCAGCGCCGAACTGCGCCTGCTGCAGCTGGATCCCGACGGCAAGGCTACTCCGCCTGACGATTGGCCTACCTCCGCCGTTTTTGCAGACATCGGCTGGACAGCCTTACGTAGCGGCTGGAGCAGTCGCGATACCTTGCTCGCATTCAACTCCAGCGGCTCTAAAATGGGACACAACCACTTCGATCAGAACCACTTCGTCTTGAATGTCCGCGGCAATTGGCTGATCAAAGATCCCGGGTATCAGGACTACAACGCCGGACCGAAAAATGAAGCGACAAACCAGACGCTAGGTCACAACGCCTTACTGGTCAACGGACGCGGCCAAACCGTTAAGGGCGGCGGCAAAACAATCGCAGCTTTCCTTACGCCATCTTTCGATTACGTAGCCGGGGATGCCACAAACGCCTACAACGGCACGCCGAAATGGGTGCGGCAGTTTATCTACAACAAACCGGATTACTTCCTGATGCTCGATGAGGTACTGCTGCGTCGTGCCGGCGACACACCGGAATTCCTGCTGCACCAAGGCGCGGCGGTTAGTGTTGCAGGCAAAACGGCGCATGTGGGGTACAGCGCTCCGGTCAGCCGGTTCACTATAGGCAGCGCAGTGACCGCGGTGGATATTCAAATCATTCACCCCGCCCAAGTGAACATGACCATAGCGGAAATTGCTGGTGCTACCGAATACGGACCGTACATCAGCCTTATACCGCAGGTAGATGACGAACGTGTGCATATGCTTACATTGCTGACGCCTTTGGGCTTCCAACAGGCTCCGCCTAAAGTGTCGCAAGTGAGCGCCGACGAGCGACGGGTGCGTTTCCAACTTGATTGGGAAGATCGGACCGATTATCTGTGGATCGGCCTGACGAATCCCGGCAAAGAGCACCCCGTGTACTCCGGCGCCCTAAACGTCATTTATACCGACGCTCTACATGCCATGGCCGGCGTTAATGCAGCCGGCGAGATCACAGAGTATGCGGCCATCGACTGCCGCGGGCTGTACTTGGGTGAGACGGAACTACTGCAGAGTCCGGTGAACGTAGCGGTTGCCGTAGTCAAGGATGATACCGGCGCGTGGACGGCAGACATCTGCACCGATGAGGCAGCCGTCGTGCAAGTATGGTTGCCTGCGGAAGGAGATCAGGCAGGTCGGTGGATCAACCTACAGGTACAACCAGGCCGCAACAGCTTCACCCTCACCCGCTGATCCGCTGAAACAAATCACTACAGAGCAACCAAAAAGGCTGACCCAAATCTTGGGTCAGCCTTTCCGTATCTTGCTTAATTCCCATTAATCGTATCTACGTCGCCTTCGATGGTGACACTATCTCCTTGATATACTCCCACGACTAAAGTCGTGTGATTCTTGGGTTCAAGCAGAGGCTGCGGTCTGAGACCGTCTTACGCCTCCTCGCCCGGAGTTGATGCCCCAACTCCTTATGTTGCAGGCTGCATTGTGGTCACGATCCATGACCGAACCGCAGCCTGAGCATGCGAATTGGCGTTCAGACAAAGGCATCGGCTGGTAGTGTCCGCATTGCGAGCAGGTTTGACTGGTCGGCTCGAAGCGACCGACTTTGATGATGCGTTTACCCCGCATGTGTGCCAAAGACTCCAAAACGGAGAG
>DUQB01000116.1 GCA_012838035.1 Bacillota bacterium
ACGGCACGCAAACGGTACGGTAAATATCGTATGCCGACTCTTTTCGCTAAGAATTCAATCGCGGCAGTCTGTTGCATGCTGGCTTTGATGGTCTTATCCACATTGGCCGTCTCGGCGTTAACCAAGCGGTTGATCCGGTTTTTCATGCCTTTTACAATGCGTATATTCTCCAACGCCAGCACAGCCTGATGCGCCTCGACCAAGCGTAAAAACTCTCCAATCTGTTCACCGTCTTTAATGTAGATGACATAGCCTTGTCTCTTTGGAGTGACCTGCGCTCTTACCCCCAATTCCTCCAGCAGTTGCACCAGACGTTGGGCGCGCTTTCGGTCGCTGAGATTGATCTCCAGGTGATAGGTGCGATCAGGCGTGGTGATGGATCCCGAGGTGAGGAAGACGCCGCGTAAAAAGGCACGTCGACAACAGCGTCGTGTGGGCAGACCATGTTCATCGGGCTGCACTACGACCGGAGGTTCCGTAAGTGATATTCGGTAGCGATATTGCCGTTTCTGCCGGCGTACCACCAGTGACGGACGATCAAAACCTACCCTCTTTAAGAGCAGAAGCAGTTTGCGAGCAATAGCGGCGCTGCTGTAATCAACCTCTAGAGTAGACTTGATGGAAGTATGCGTCAGCCCGGCGATTTCCGCTAAGCAACAACACTTCTTCTTAGGGATGATCCGTGTCAGTTCCTCACGTGTTTTAGCAGAAAAAGGCAACGGCATTGCTCTAACCTTCTCATCCTTCATATCGTACGCACCACACAAGCGTCACTTACGGAAATTCAATAAGTAACGACGTACACGATGATGCTTAGCCAGTTCGAGTACGGCTCCGGCAAGACGTTTAGGATCGTGACGCACCAGGTTCGACTCATTAATGAGCGGCCGCATGACTGGTATTGCCCCTAAGGCACGTACTTCCGCAGGGTCATTGACCACCGGATACGCGTCTTGGGCGCGATAACGTTTAGCCGATGCTTCGGCAATGGTTGTATTGTTCATTAGGCAGTAGTGCACGAAATTCGGTCCGACGTGATCCAGGACGGCACGCAAATGATCGGATGCCGTGTAGCCGGCGGTCTCCCCGGGCTGAGTCATCACATTACATATGTAAACGCGCACCGCCGCCGATTTCCGGATCTCTTCCACCATCGAGGCGACCAGGAGGTTAGGCATAATGCTGGTATATAAACTGCCTGGTCCCAGCACAATGATGTCGGCTGCGGCAATCGCCTGCAAGGCTTCATCCAGCGGTTCAACGTCGTGTGGTTCAATAAACACGCGGCGAATGCGTTTACCCTCCAGAGGAATGTGGCTCTCCCCCGTCACAACGCAGCCATCTGCATATTCGGCCTTGAGTACGACGGATTCCAACGTACTGGGCAGTACCTTCCCGCGTATGGCCAGCACCTTGGACGACAACTGGATGGCTTCATCAAAGTCACCGGCGATCTGGTTCATGGCCGTTATGAACAAGTTGCCGAAACTGTGCCCGGAAAGAGCGTTATCGCCGGGAAAACGGTACTGGAACAACTCTTGCATCAATGGCTCCGCATCCGCCAAAGCGACCAGGGTATTACGAATATCACCCGGCGGTAGGACGCCGAAGTCTTCTCTCAACCTGCCGGAGCTTCCGCCATCATCGGCCACGGTGACGATAGCTGTGATGTTACTAGTATACTCCTTCAGCCCTCGCAACAATGTAGACAGTCCCGTACCGCCGCCTATGGCCACCACATGAGGCCCACGGCGCAGTAAACGGCGAGAGAACATAATATCCACCACGTTGTTCGCTCTGCCGGGATCGAGCTCAAAAAGCAGCGTACGTATTGTTTGCCGTATTCCTACCGAAGCAAGCGTTACGCCCATAAGCAGGAATACGATCGCCACAATCGTCGTCGCGAATGGTGGTAACCGTCCGGTCACTTGGTAAAGCAAGGCCAACACGTTGCGCTCAAAAAGAGTGAGAATTTCCACTCCGGCAAGCAGCCAAAAGCCCCCGCTGATAAGCATAATGCCGACGGCTAACAGGAGGACCCACCGCTTTACATTCATTCCCGGGTATAACCACTTTATGACCTGGAGTGACATTTCGCATCCCTGCCGTTAACCAGATATTCTTCCTGAAAACGACGGTCACTTAGACGACACTGTCGACATGTGATTGATCATCACTGATGTCTCGATGGTCGATGCGCGTTTGGTAACCCAACGAACGCACAAAATGACCAAGATTGTTTGCTACGGCCACCGAACGATGCTGGCCCCCGGTACATCCTACGCCGATGATGAGGTGCGTTTTCCCCTCGTTGACAAACTGCGGCAAAAGAAAGCTGAGCAAATCGGTGACTTTTTCCACAAACCGTTGAGTATTGGGCCAGCAAAACACGTACTCTTCCACCGCGGGATCATTACCCGTCAAAGGCTTTAGAGAAGCAACATAATGCGGATTAGGCAAAAAGCGCACGTCAAAGATCATGTCCGCATCGAGCGGTATGCCGTTTTTAAAGCCGAAGGAGACAATGGCCACTGAGAGCGACTCCGAATCGCGCTCCCCGAAAAAGCGTTTGATTTCCGCATGCATCTGTCGGGTACTCATGTGTGTCGTATCTATAATGTGATGAGCCCTTCCCCGCACGCCTTCCAGCCTAAGGCGCTCCGTAGCCAAGCTGTCTACGATCCGGCCCTGCGGCGCCAGAGGATGTCTGCGCCGGGTCTCTTTGTAGCGCCGGACCAATGCTTCCTGCGATGCCTCCAGATAGAGAATCTGGTATGGAATAGCCTTACTTTCGAGTTCGTTGAGGGCTTCGAACAGCGAGTTAAAGAACTCACCACCACGGATATCGCATACAACCACCACTCGGTTGACACGCTCAGCTGACTGAACGCAGAGTTCGGCAAATTTCGGCACTAAAGCCGGTGGCAGGTTATCGACGCAAAAGTAACCCATATCTTCAAAGCAGCGCATGGCCTCCGATTTACCTGCGCCCGAAAGCCCAGTAATGATAACGAATTTCAGGTTTGCTGACATATCGGCACCTCAGCCATTGCTCCTAACAGAGCGTCTAGATAGAGTGACCTGTCTCACATCAACCGACGGAAGCTGACCGCTACGAAAGATTCCTTATCTTCTGCGCCATTCCCTGCCCTGCGGCGAGACATTTAGTATTTGCTGCGGATCCAGCCCTGCCTGCCGAGCCAAATTCCACCCAGCCGTCAGATCGCCTACTCGCCTCGGTTCGTGCGCATCGCTGCCTATGGCGAAGAGGACGCCGGTTTCAGCTGCTCGCCTTAGATAATCACAGGTGGTATGCCGGTGTCCGCTGTTGATTTCCATAGCCGTGCCCGTCACAACGCAGGCTTTTGCTAATTCCCGCGTGTCGATGGGCAAACGATAGCCCGGATGCGTTACAATATGCACGCGATTGCGATGAACGGCCGCCACCAGCATATCCGTATTCTTCACCAAAGCTTGTCGTTCACCCTGCCGGCAAACTTTGGCCATAATATTACTATACGCGATCGGCATGGCCCGCCAAAGCGAGCGCGGCTTCACCAAAATATGCAAGCCTATAAGCAGTAGATCAAAAACGTCCTGCATCGGCAGGGGGATATCGATGGTTCCATCGGTATCAATGACGTTGGCCTCAGCGGCATACAACACCTTCACACCTGATACCTGCCGTTTGGCCTCCTCAATGTCGCTGCGGATACAGGCAAATGTATCGAGGTTCCCTACACCTACGCCAAAAAGATTGGCCGGACCGTGATCAGCTATTGCAATCTCCTTCAGCCCGCGACGCTGTGCGGCATACGCATTGTCCAGCACTGTCCCCACACCATGACTATAGCATGTATGCGTGTGCCAATCGGCATAGAAACGCAATTAGTAAACCACCTCCTTCCGCGGGCTCTACAAATCAAGCTCCAGAGGCGCTCGAGCGAACTCTTCCGCCCATAAACGCAACAGTTCCGCCACACTCCAGGCTTGAGCCGGACACCCTGCCGGCAAATGAGGCGAATCGCCGGAAAAGATCTCTGAGATGTGACCTAAGCCTGCTTGTTCTAAATGATCGAACAGCGGCGCCAACAAGAGGCGTGCCTGGTTCAGCTGCCGTCGCCCCGCACCGTGCGTCTTAATGTAGGCAGAGATAAACGGCCCCATCAGCCAGGCCCAGACCGTCCCTTGGTGATAAGCGCCATCGCGCTGCCATTGATCTCCTGCATACACGCCGCGGTACCGGGTATCTGTAGCGGCCAGCGAGCGTATCCCCATGGGAGTGAGGAGTTCTTGCCATACTCTTCTTACCGCCCGTACGGCGTCTTTACCGGTAAAAACAGGGTATGGCAAACTCATGGCAAAGAGTTGATTAGGCCGCAGACTGGCATCGACCTGACCTGCAGCGTCAACTACGTCCGCCAGGTAGTCCCGTTCGGCATCCCAAAAGGTGGCGGCGAAATGTCGTTTGGTCAGTTCCGCCTGTTCATAACACAAAGTGCTGAAACGCTTATCCCAGCGCGAACAAAGCGCAGCCGCACTGCGCAACGCGTTGTACCAAAGAGCGCTGATCTCCACAGGAAAACCTTGCCGCGGAGTGACTACCCAATCACCGACCTTCGCATCCATCCAAGTCAACTGCGTATTTGCTGCGCCGGCATGGACCAATCCCCGTTTGTCCACTTGGATATTGAACCTGGTTCCCGCCAGATACCCGGTAATAATGGCTTTGATGACGGGCCAAATCGGCTCCAAGTCGGCCGGAGAGTTAGTATGGGTTACATAGCGCTCACAGGCATAAATAAACCAAAGCGCGGCATCTACGGTATTATACTCCGGTGTGCTATGCCGATCGGGAAAGCGATTGGGAATCAAACCATCCTGGGCGGCTGCGGCAAAGGTCTTTAAGGTGGAAAGAGCTTCCTCTGCACGCCCTGTAGCTAGCAGAAGACCGGGCAAAGCAATCATGGTGTCTCTGCCCCAATCGGTAAACCACGGATATCCGGCAATAATACTTGTCGTCCTGCCGCGCCGGATCACAAAGGCATCGGCAGCCAGCGTCAGTAGGGCTGCGACTCCCGGCGGATGTTGCGCTAACGCCAACAAGCGTTCTTGCTCTTCCGCTACACGCGTAAACGCTTGCCGTCCGTATGCTTCCACACCGGCGGCTGATGCAGCGTAATCTGGTTCTTCCGCCGTGATCACCAGGTAGATATCTCTATCCCAGTTGGTGAACGTGATCCGCCCCGGTGCGAACAGATCTTCTTCATCATCCAAACCGCGGGCAGATTCAGCCGGATACCGCACATTCTCATACCAGACTTCTTCTGGAGAAAACTCCCCTGCATTGCAACCTAGCCAAGTCGTCGGCATATCTGCAGCGGAGGAAACGATTAGACACTGATTCTTTTGAGATACATGGAAACATTCCGGAGTGGCCCGACGCGTAGCATGGTAGTCTCTACCGGCAAAGAGCGGACGTATCACCAGTTGCATGTTCTTCCCGTCTCCTGCCGCCAAACGGTAGCGCACCACTGTGGTATTGGCGCCTTTAACCATGGTAAGCTGTTTTTCGATAATCCAATCACCGGCTGTATAGATCCATGTTGGGTATGGATACGGCGTGAAACGGTGCAGATGGGTATAACCCTGAGGGTGAATCACGTCGTCGGGATACCAAGCTGCGCCTAAAGACCAGCTTCGGTCGCCTTGCCGGACTTCCTCCAGCAGTTGGGCTAGTAGTACAAAGCGGTTTTCAACCTTCGGGGCCGCCAACAAAACGGCATGGTACCGCCGGGTGTTGATGCCGCCTACCGTACCCGAGGCAAAACCGCCTAATCCATTGGTAGAGAGCCACTCGTAGGTTACAGCCTGTTGGGGTTGTTGCACGGATGGTCCGGAAACAGCAATTTGTCGCAATGCGGTCACACATCCTTACGAGATTCAATTAGGCAACCTGGTGATGCGATAAGGGCACCCCAGATTAGGCTTTGCCATTCGCGGTCAGAAATTGCGCTATACGGCAAAGAAGGCGCCTCACGTCCGAGGCGCCCTTTCATCACTCATTATTCATCTTTCGTCATAGGTGATTCTACCTGCGCTAAGCATGGATAGTCTGGTTGTTGATCCCCTCGGCAGCTTCCAAAACCGCCTCGGCCAAAGTGGGGTGGGCATGTATGGTGCGCGTCAGGTGATTTACAGTAAGTTGGTTGCGAACTGCCAAAGCCAGCTCCGCAATTAAATTGGACGCTTGGTCGCCGATAATATGCGCGCCTACTATCTGTTGATTATCTTTGCGAGCGATAATTTTGACAAAACCTGCCGTATGACCCGCAGCCACTGCTTTCCCGCTTGCCATAAACGAAAACTTGGCGCTGACGATCTCCATACCGGCCTCAGCCGCGGATTCCACGGTCACCCCCACGGCCGCAACCTCCGGAGTGGTGAATACTACCGCCGGTACCGCACTATAATCCATCACTTCCTGCGCATCGCCTAAACATTGATGCGCGGCGACAATGCCTTGGTACGAGGCTACATGCGCCAGTTTCCATGGTGAGCTACAGGCATCGCCGACAGCATAGATGTGCGGAACCGCGGTTTGCATACGATCATCGACGATGATTTCGGCTTTTTCGTTTACACTCAAACCGGCCTTCTCCAGGTTGAGACCGGTCGTGTTAGCCCGTCGTCCGACGGCCACCAGTACTATATCGCCGGAAACGGACTTCCCGTTTTCCATCTGTACGGTAACCTGCATGTCATCCTTAACGACTTCAGACACCTTAACGCCTGTAAGCAGCTTGATACCTTGTCGTTTCAGATAACTCGCCAACTGCCGTACCAGTTCCTTATCCATCTGCGGTAGAATGGTAGGCAGCGCTTCAACCACGGTTACCTGCGTACCTAAACTCTGAAAAATGGAAGCGTATTCACAGCCGATGACGCCTCCGCCGATAATCACCATAGAGCGCGGTAACTTATCGAGATGGAGCAACTCATCGGAAGTCACAACACGACTACCGTCATAGGCAAAAGCGGGAAACACCATAGGTTTGCTGCCCGGAGCCAGGATGAACTTATCAGCGGTGACGATGGTGGTTTGACCTGCCGCTTGTACACTAAGCGTATGTGGATCGTTGAAAGCGGCCCTACCTTGTATGCAGGTGATCTTACGCTTGCGCATAAGATACTCGATACCCTGCACCAAGCGATCCACCACGCCTTTGGTGCGAGATATCATGGCTGGGAAGTCTATTTGCACGTCTCCGACGATGATGCCGTATTCTGCGGCCTGCTTTACGGCCAAGTACTTCTCAACGCTCGCCACCAACGCCTTAGTGGGAATGCATCCTCGGTTAAGGCATGTGCCGCCGATTTTATCACGCTCGATCAAACATACACGCGCCCCCAGTTGCGCTGCACGAATGGCAGCCACATATCCGCCCGGGCCGGCTCCTACTACAGCGACGTCAAAATGGCTCGATTCCATGCTTCAACCTCGCTTCCTTATCAGTCAACTCATTATAGCTAGGCCTTTACAACACTGTCAAACAAAGGTCGACTTACCATATGACCGCCTTACCGCCCCTGTTTGACAAATAAGATGACACATAGTTGACACCTGCTCTACACGCCTGATAGAATGGCTTAAACCTACTTGCATCATGACGACGAGAAAACCGGCTTCTCGCGCTCAAAACGGAGGAGGTTGCCAGATGGGACCGGTGGAAAAAGATGTTCCTTTGTATCCAATCGGCATTGTGCAAGAACTTGTCGATCTCTCCGGCCGACAGATACGCTATTATGAGAAGAAGGGGTTGATTTCTCCCGGTCGTACCAAAGGTAATCAACGTTTGTACAGCCAGAACGATATCGATGCCTTATCACGCATCAAACAGCTGATGGCGGAAGGACTGACACTAGAGGGCGTTCGGCAACAGCTTGAGGCAAATAAGGCAGGTATGCCCACTACGTCTGAACAACCGGACGCGATCGTTGCTAAGAGCCCGACACTAATGCGCTCCCAATTGGTCAGTCAGATAGACTCTCTCTATCCTGTGCGCAACCAAGCCGCACTGGTCCGCCTACTTGCGGCACGGCGCGCCCTAAAAGACGAAAACGAACACCAAAGAACCACTTGATCCGACACAGTATGTTTTACACTTAGGAGGTACGTTTTTGGTCCGCTTTACAAAAGAGGATATTCTACGCCTTGCCGAAGAACAGCATGTAAAATTCGTGCGCCTACAGTTTACCGATATCTTGGGTATATTAAAAAACGTCGCTATTCCAGTCAGCCAACTCGAGAGAGCCTTGGCGAACGAGATAATGTTTGACGGTTCATCTATCGAAGGCTTCACGCGTATTGAAGAATCGGACATGAATCTGCGTCCCGATTACAATACATACACCACTTTTCCCTGGCGCAACGGCGGACGCGGTAGTGTGGCGCGCCTGATCTGCGACGTTTATCTGCCGAATAATGAGCCGTTTCCCGGTGACCCGCGCTATGTACTCAAGCAGGTGTTGGCCGAGGCTGAAAGCCTAGGGTTTAACGTGATGGTAGGTCCGGAGTGCGAGTTTTTTCTCTTCCGAAGAGACCCCGAAGGCCGTCCCATCCCTATCACGCACGACGAAGCCGGGTATTTCGACTTAGGCCCCGTGGACAAGGGTGAAGATTCCCGTCGGGACATCGTTCTCGCACTGGAAGAGATGGGTTTCGAAGTGGAGACGTCGCACCATGAAGTAGCGCAAGGCCAACATGAAATCGACTTCAAGTACGACGATGCCCTAACCGCAGCAGACCAAGTGGCGACGTTCAAGTTTGTTACACGCATTGTCGCCAGCAACCACGATTTGCATGCCACGTTCATGCCTAAACCTTTGTTCGGCGTATGCGGCAGTGGTATGCACACGAACATCTCGCTATTTACGGCAGGCGGACAAAATGCTTTTTACGATCCGGAGATGCCGTTTCAGCTTTCGCAAGTCTGTCGCTGGTTTATCGGCGGCATGTTGGCTCATGCTCCGGGATATACCCTGATTACCAACCCCTTGGTGAACTCGTATAAACGATTGGTTCCCGGGTATGAAGCGCCTTGTTATATCTCGTGGTCGGCGCAAAACCGCAGCGCATTGATTCGCATTCCCTCGAGTCGGGGAAAAGGGACGCGTGTGGAATTGCGATCGCCGGATCCGGCCTGCAACCCCTATTTAGCCTTTGCCGCCGTCATAGCCGCCGGTTTGGACGGTATACGCAACAAAATTGAACCGCCTGAATCCTTGAATAGAAATATCTATACGATGTCGCCCGAAGCTCGTGCTGCAGCAGGAGTCGCGAACTTGCCCGGCTCTTTAGCGGAAGCCATCGATGCCTTCGAACGTGATGAAGTGATTAAAGCCGCTTTAGGGCCGCATATCGTCGATCTACTTCTCGAGGCTAAGCATATTGAATGGGATGTGTATCGCAGCCAAGTGCATAGTTGGGAACTCGACCAGTACCTAGGCGTATTCTAGAAGTGTGGCAATGCGAGCACTCGCAAACCCGCATGGTCGGCGGGTACTCGCATTGCCTGCCATAACCGCGGTTTACACCGATGTATACCACCTGGGGACTCTCCGGCTAATGCCGCACACAATCTCATAATTGATGGTGCCGCTCCAGGCAGCCCAGTCGTCGGCGGTTATCTCTTCGTCGCCTTGCTTGCCCATGAGCACCACGGGCGTGCCGATGGCGATTTCCTGCCTGCCCATATCCACCATGCATTGATCCATACAGATGCTGCCGACCACCGGATAACGTCGTCCCTGGATGAGAACCGCTGCTCGGTGACTCATACGCCGCGTATATCCGTCGGCGTAACCTACCGGCAGCACGACAATGGTCGTGTCGGAGGAGGTTTTATATGTTGCTCCGTAGCCGACCGACGCACCTTGAGGCAAATGACGTACCGCAACGACCTCCGTCTCCAACGTCATGGCCGGGCGTAAGTCCAAAACACGCGTCAGATGAGGCGACGGCGCTAAGCCGTATAATGCGATGCCCGCCCTAACAAGATTCATCTCCTCCATTGTCAGCGCCAACTGCATGATGGCCGCACTGTTCCCGGCATGCCGCCACGGGAGGTCTATACCCTGCCCCTTCAGAGCATGCAGCGTTTGACGGAACAGCGTCAGTTGCTGCAATGCGAAGGTGGTATCTTCCGCATCAGCAGTCGCCAGGTGGGTGTAAACGCCTTGCAAATATACGCCGCCCTGTTTGGCCTGCATAGCGATTCTGACGGCCTCATCGGGCAAAAAACCCAGACGAGTCATCCCGGTATCGACTTTTAAATGCACGGGGATGCGCCGCCCGGCAGCCGCAGCTGTCAGCAAACCTGCCAACCCGGGGAGCGTAGCCAGTGTCGCCGTCAATTGCCACTCATAATAGTAGTGAGCGCAAGCTGGTGCAAACGCTCCCAAGACCAAGATAGGAGCAGTAATACCAGCTTTTCTTAGCACCACGCCTTCAGTGGGCAACGCCACGCCTAACCACGTGGCGCCTGCGGCTAAGGCAGCCTTAGCGACCGGAATTGCCCCATGACCATAACCGTCCGCTTTGACGATCGCCATCAACTCCGGCTTGTGTCCATCCATAGCGGCAGCTTTTTGTAGCGAACGCGTGTTTTCTGCAATCGCCGCCAAATCCACAATGGCTCGCAAACGGCGACATTGCCCCAATTCGCACCCGTGTGTTTGCACCGTCATCCCAGCTTATCATTGGTCATTACTGCTCCCAACCACTCAATGCGGTGGGTATATGTGTCAGCAAGTCGCCGGCTATCAAACCGGCGCTGCCTTTTTCGGCGGCCAAGTCGCCGCTGACGCCATGGAAATAGACGCCGGCGGCTGCGGCATGTTCCGGTGAATAGCCTTGCGCCAGTAACCCGGCGATGACACCGGTGAGCACATCGCCGCTACCGCCGGTAGCCATGCCCGCATTACCCGTGCTGTTGATATACAGCGGCATATCGGGTCCGCTTACTAGTGTGGGCACACCTTTCAGAACAACCGTGCACTGCCAACGCTCCACTAGTTTCTCCAGTGCGGCGACACGATCGTATTCTACAGCAGCTGCGGTACACCCCAGGAGCCTAGCTGCTTCCCCCGGATGCGGCGTTAATACCCAAGGCCGTCGGATCTCCCTTGAGAAGGCAGCCGATTCGGCAGCCAAGACGTATAAAGCATCGGCGTCCACCACGGTGGGTAAGCCGCACTCGGCCAATGTAGAGCTTACAAAGGCCATTGTCTCCGGTTGACGTCCCAAACCAGGTCCAATGGCCAAGACCGTACATGTAGCCAGTTGCTCCTGCAGAGGTTCCCGCGCTTGCAGCGTGAGCACACCGGGTGCCTTGTCCGGCAAACCGAGCGTCATGCTTTCGGTCACCTTTTGCGCCATCACCGACCATAATCGTTCGGGACCAGCCCAGACGGCCAAACCCGCGCCGCTTCGCAATGCCGCCTGTACCGTCAGAGCACCAGCTCCCATCATGCCGGCTGAACCTGCAACTACCATCACTTTCCCATAGGCGCCCTTATGGGAATTGGCTAAACGCTTGCGACTCCAGGAACAAACCAAATCTTCGGTGAGCTGATAGCGAAGCGGCCATGTCGCTTCTCGCCAAGCGAGATGATCCTTAGTGAAACCGATGCTTGCAACTGCCAATATACCGACATAAGCGGCTCCAGGATAGAGCAGTAGTCCCAGTTTTGGTAAGCCGATGGTAACCGTACGCTGCGCCTGCATGGCGACGCCGCATATCAGCCCTGTATTGCAGTCTATTCCGGACGGAGCATCGACCGCTAAAACCGGTTTGCCGAGTTTATTTACGGCAGAGATGAGTGCCGCCATAGGTTGGCGGACCTCGCCTTGCGCCCCGGTACCGAGCAATGCATCGATTAGTAGGTCCATCATGTTCAAAGTCTCGACCAAGTCGGCCGCTACTTGCCGGACAACTACGATATCACCGCCGCTCTGTCGCCATGTCTGCGCGAAAGCGGCCGCTTCGCCGCTTAAACGAGCCGGATCCCCCACGAGAAATACACGGACGGGTATGTCCCATCGTCGTAAGTAGCGAGCGGCTACAAATCCGTCGCCTCCGTTGTTCCCTGTACCGCACAATATGCCTACACGACGTCCTGATAACTCCGAGAGCCACTGCCGCGCCGCACAGGCGATACGGTAGCCGGCCATCTCCATCAAAGCCGCCCCCGGCATGCCGGATGCAATGGCGTAGCGATCTATCGCCAGCATTTCCGTTCCCGTCACAACGCGCAAAACGCGGTCACCTCCGGGTGTAACTCACTATCAGCTACCACAACGGCGGCGGCAACTTCCATGGCGTGGGTTAAGCTGAGATGCAAAGCGGCAATGCCTTGCCGTTTGGCAATGGCGCACGCTGTGCCGTGTAGACGGATGTGTGGACGACCACCTGTGCTGACTATCTCAATATCCCGCCAGGTGACTCCCTGCGCCCAACCTGTACCTAACACCTTCATAACCGCTTCTTTGGCTGCAAAACGCGCCGCCAGGCGTTCAGTCGAACCACCAGGGGAGTATACCGCCAACTCTCCGCTAGTGAAGACTCTTCGTAAGAAGCGGTCGCCATATCGCGCAACGGCATTTTGCATGCGCTGAATATCCACCAAGTCAATACCTACGCCTAGGATCATGATGACACTCCCAATACCCGTCCGGCGTGCTAACCGCGCCTAGCCCAATTCCGCCGCTATTACGGCGGCTACGTCTCTGGCAATCTCTTCTACTTGTCTGCCGTCAAGGCCTTCCACCAGTACCCGTAACAATGGCTCCGTACCTGATGCGCGCACGAACAAGCGTCCTTGCTCACCCAACAGCGCTTGTTTGGCTGCGATTTCCGCCTGGATAACCGCATTATCCACCCAGTTTTTATTTCCCACCCGAACACTCAACAACTGCTGCGGAACAGGTTGCATTATTTCCGCCAAAGCGGACAGCTTTTGCCCCGTACGTTTCATGATCGACAACAGTTGCAGCGCCGTAAGGATGCCGTCGCCGGTGGTCGCATGCTGTAGAAAAATGATGTGACCGGATTGCTCCCCGCCTAACGTATAACCGTGTACACGCATCTTTTCTAGTACATAGCGGTCACCAGCTTGCGTCGTCACCAGTCTGCCGCCTTCTTTGCGCAATGCTAACTCTAATCCTAAATTGCTGTACTGCGTAGCTACGACGGTGTTGTGCGGCAGCGTTCCGGCGCGGAGCAAATCGACGCCGCATATCGCCAGTATAACGTCTCCGTTGACTATGCGCCCCCGTTCATCGACGGCTATAACCCGATCGGCATCGCCGTCAAAGGCTATTCCCACATCCGCCTGGTAAGCAAGCACGGCTTCCTTCACCTGCTCCGGATGGGTTGAGCCACAGTTAACATTGATGTTCACTCCGTTGGGGACCGCGTTGATGACCTCAACATCAGCGCCTAGGCGCTCAAACACATAGGGCGCGATATGATAGGCCGCTCCGGCGGCGCAGTCAACCACCAGCTTAAAACCGTCCAACGGCGCACCGGCGCTTATAAGCGCCTGAGCATACTGCAACCAAGCGTCTTCCTCACGGTTGATCCTCCCGACGCCTGCTCCTACAGGCAGCGGTAATGTTTCTCCCAAAGAAGCCTCGATCTGCGTTTCCACTTCGTCCGACAGCTTATATCCGTCGCCGGAAAAAAATTTGATCCCGTTATCGGCCACGGGATTATGAGAAGCCGAAATGACGACACCGGCCTCAACGCCAAAACGGCGCGTAAGATACGCCACTGCAGGTGTGGGTACTACACCTAAAAGAATGGCTTCCGCACCGGTGGAAGCAATACCGGCCACCAACGCTGCCTCCAGCATATCTCCCGAAATACGGGTATCGCGACCGACCAAGATGCTGCCTCTACCGTCCGTGAGCGCTTGCGCTCCGGCTCTGCCTAACTGCAAAGCCAATTCGGCTGTAAGTACGCTGTTAGCTACGCCGCGTACTCCATCGGTACCAAAAAGACGGTCCATCAGTATAGCCCTCCCAACAAAACGAATTGAGATCGGGTGCCAATAGTCTAGTCGCTAGTTAGCTTTCGTTGACAGGGCATGATTATACGCTACGCTAATATGCTAAGGCAGCTCCACGTCGTGCGCTTCCGACTCGGCATCAGCCGTGTCGGTCTCGTTCACAGCAGTGTCGACCGCGCCGAACGAGAAGATGACCTTTACCTGGTTGGGTATTACAGTAACGCCTGTGATCTCCGTTCCTTCCACGTCGATGGGACGCAACATTACTGGAACAGATTGATCGGATAATGCCGGTGAATACTGTATCATCGCTAATACGCGCCGTACCGCGTTGATACGGCTTTCCCCGCCGATGAGCCGCACTGTCGCGGGCTCAGGAGTATGCACGGAAACGCTCTCGCCGGGTGGAAAGCCTATGAGGGCCAACTCTACGGCATACTCCCGCGCAATCTCGTTCTCCAAGCGCACCGTTATCCGTTCCGGGTTGATTTGTACCACGCCGTACTTCGCGGGAACAGCCACATCCACACGGATGTTGTGCTCACCTGCAGGCAAATTCGTCATGTCCAACGTGGCGTTCAACTCATCAGGCACATCTGCGCCGCTGGGAATACGAATACGCACTTGCGCAAAGCCCGGATCCGTCAGTGCCACCAACCCTTCGCCTACGCCTTTCAAACTGACGCGAGCATTCACTACCCGCTCTTCCAGATTAGTGGAACGAGTGTTGTCGTCGCTTGCGGCTACGAACCATAAGGCCACGGCGATCACCAAAGCGAGGGTGCGCATCCCCATGTCGGGAGGCAACTGCCATTTCATCTTGCCCACCCCTTTAGAAACGTAGGCGCATGCTCATACATTCCCGCCAGCGCCTGCCGCAGGTCGTTCTCAGCCAGATCGCGGCGTAAATCGGTACCCATCGCCAGCGACACGATCCCTGTCTCCTCGGATACGACTAGTACCAAAGCGTCCGACAGCTCCGCGACTCCTAACGCCGCACGGTGTCGCGTACCCAATGTGGAGGGCAGAGCGGTTTTGTCCGTGAGTGGCAGAAAACAACCGGCTGCCGTTACTCGGTTGCCGCGAATGATCACTGCGCCGTCGTGTAACGGCGTATTCGGATGAAAGATATTCAGCAGCAGCTCTGTGGATACTGCGCCTTCTATTCTTACTCCGGACTCTATGTACTCCTCTAAACCTACCTCGCGCTCAAAAACGATTAAAGCGCCGGTGTGGGACTTTGAGAGCAGACGTACGGTCCGCACGATGGTGTCGATGAGATCTTCCACGTCTTCTTTGCCCAGAGGGGATAAACGCGAGAATAGTTGCCCGCGCCCCAGATGTTCTAGAGCGCGACGCAACTCCGGATAAAAAACGATCGGCAGAGCGACGAGCACCACCGTGGTGCCCTGGTTGAGAATCCACGCGATAGTACGCAGACCGGCGACCCGAGAGACGGCGTTGTCTACAAAGAGAATGCCGAGCCCTTTAATAATACTGGTGGCACGCGTCCCGCGGATAAGGAGCATTAGGCGGTATACCACATAACCGACTATGATAATGTCAAGCGCATCGATGGTACTGAACTCCGGCATCCATTCTTCCCCACAGTATAAGCTGCCTGGTAATGAGTATGGAGCTTAATGCAGCTAATATCAGACGTAGCCTACTTCATCATTAGTTGTATGGGAACGACGGTTGATGGCGCTCCGTTTGCGTGCGGCTCCACCAGTTGCCCTTAGTCTTTTGTTGCAACGAGTTGCGCCTGGGGTTTTGCCTCACACATCATCAGGCCGTACTCGATGGAATCGACTAAAGCTCGCCAACTAGCTTCGATAATGTTGGCGGATACTCCGACTGTGCTCCAGGATCGGCCATGCGCCGCAGATTCTACCAATACGCGTACGCGCGCTTCAGTTCCCGCCTTTTCTTCGAGGACACGCACCTTGTAGTCAATCAGTTGCATCTCTTTAATAATAGGATACTGCTCTTCAAGTGCCTTACGCAAGGCCAGATCGAGTGCATTTACGGGGCCAAGTCCGTCTGCAACAGTGTGAACTACGGTATCGCCGATGCGGATTTTTATGGAAGCCTCCGCCATGGGGTTGTCGTCCGGGCTGCGTTTATCGATGATCAACCTAAAGCCGATGAGTTCGAAGTAGGGAACAAAAAGACCTACGGCTTTCTTCAACAGCAGTTCGAATGATCCTTCGGCGCCGTCAAAAGTATAACCCTCATGCTCCAACTCTTTTACCGCTGTAAGCACCTGCATTAAGGCCGGTGACCCTTTTTGCAGCTCTATACCGTACTCTTTCGCCTTATAGATGACATTGCTTGCGCCGGATAGTTCACTTACCAGCACGCGACGCCTATTGCCAACCAATTCCGGCGCCATATGTTCATACGTTTCGGGATGATGTAAAAGTGCGGAGACGTGAATGCCGGCTTTGTGTGCGAAAACGCTGTCGCCTACGAAAGGACGGCGACTGTCGGGGCTAATGTTTGCCAATTCATCGACGTATCGGCTTACCTTGGTCGTGACGCGCACATCGGCATTACAGCGGACACCCAATTTTAACACGAGGTTTGGAATGATCTGGCACAGATCCGCATTTCCCGAGCGTTCGCCATAGCCGTTAATGGTTCCTTGAACATGGCCGGCCCCGACCTTCACGGCCATCAGCGCATTGGCCACGCCGACGCCGCAATCGTTGTGGGTATGGATACCGACAGGAGCCCCGGTAGCCTGAATAACCATCTGTGTAACCTCTTGGATTACGTGAGGCAAACAACCGCCGTTCGTATCGCAAAGGACGATCCTCGCTGCTCCGCCTGCCAGGGCGGCTTTCAACGTCTCCAGGGCATATGCGGGATCCGCCTTGTACCCGTCGAAGAAGTGCTCCGCGTCGTAAATGACGGCTAATCCGTGACTGCGTAGATAGGCCACGCTTTCGGTGATCATACGCAAATTTTCATCCAGCGTAGTGCGCAATGCCTCTCGTACGTGGAAGTCCCAGCTCTTACCGAAAATTGTGGCCGTACTTACTCCCGAGGCGATGAGCGCGGCCAAGTTCGCATCGTCCTCCACCGCGAGATTCGCCCGCCGCGTGCTACCGAAAGCCGTCAGCTTGGTATGCTCCAGTTGCAGATCGCGAGCGCGCTTAAAGAACTCGGCATCCTTTGGATTTGACCCGGGCCAACCTCCTTCTACAAAATCGATACCGTACTGATCAAGGCGCTTGACTAACTTCAGCTTGTCGTCGACCGACAGCGATACTCCTTCACCTTGGGTACCATCTCGTAAGGTCGTATCATACAACTCCACAAAATGCATTGGGGTCATCCTTCCGGTTGAGCGCTTTTACGAGCTTGTATCATTTTGTTGATGGCTTGCAGATAGGCGCGCACGCTGGCTTCAATGACGTCCGTGCTGGTACCGCGCCCGGCGTAAAGATGCCCATTATCGCGCACTTGCACAGTCACTTCGCCAAGCGCGTCCTTCCCGCCGGTAACCGCGCCTAAGGCATAGCTGACCAAATGCGTTTCGATCTGCGTCACCCGATCGATCGCCTTATAGCAAGCATCAACCGGTCCATCGCCACAGGCGGCTTCCTGCAGTACATCCGCGCCGTGCCGCACGCGTACCGTGGCTGTCGGAACCATGGAACTGCCGGTGGTTACTGCCAGGTACTCCAAAGCGAACTCCTCTTCCACCTGCACGATTTGTTCATCGACAATCGCTTCCAAATCGCGATCGGTGATGGTTTTCTTCCGATCACACAGACTGATGAAACGCTCGTAGGCTTTCTCCGCATCGGCATCACCGAGGTTGTACCCCAGCTCGATTAAGCGCTGCCTAAAGGCATGTCGTCCGGAGTGTTTTCCCAAAACCAAGCGGCCTTGACTCAATCCAATCGACTCCGGCGTAATGATCTCATAGGTGCTGCGTTCCTTCAGCACCCCGTCCTGATGGATACCGGATTCGTGCGCAAAGGCGTTTTCGCCCACGATGGCCTTATTAGGCTGTATGGCCACTCCGGTAAGCGTGCTTACCAAGCGGCTTGTGCGAGCGATCTGTTCGGTCACAATGTTGGTGCGAGCCTGATACACATCTCCGCGCGTAGCCAAAGCCATGACGATCTCTTCCAGCGCGGCGTTACCGGCACGTTCACCTAAGCCGTTTATCGTACACTCCACCTGAGTGGCGCCGGCCATGACCGCAGCCAGAGAATTGGCTGTCGCCATACCTAAGTCGTCATGGCAGTGGACGCTGATCACCGCTTTCTCAATACCCGGAGTGTTTTCGAGAATATAGGCGATTAGGCGACTATACTCCACAGGCGTCGTGTAACCGACCGTATCGGGAATGTTTATCGTTCCGGCACCGGCGGCGATCGCCGCGGCGTACACCTCACAAAGGAAGTCCCAGTCTGAACGCGTGGCATCTTCCGCAGAAAATTCCACATCCGAGACTAAAGAGGCGGCCAAACGCACCGCATTCCGCGTCATCTTGAGAACTTCCGCAGGAGTTTTGCGCAGCTTATACCGCATATGAATCGGTGATGCGGCGATGAATGTGTGAATGCGTTTCCGCTTGGCTCCGGCTACAGCTTTGGCCGCCAGTTCAATGTCACCGGCGACGGCGCGGGCCAAGGCGGTGATTATCGGCCCCTGAACGTTATCGGCGATCTCTTTTACTGCGGCAAAATCACCGGGAGAAGCCTTAGGAAAACCGGCTTCAATGGCGTCTACTCCCAATTGAGCCAGCTGTTTGGCTATTTGTAGCTTCTCATGGACGTTGAGATTGACTCCGGGCGACTGCTCTCCGTCGCGCAGCGTTGTATCAAAGATGATTATGTCACGCATCGGGGATCACTCCTGTTCGCTGAAGCATACGCGCGGCGCTTTGATGCAACCGGCGCTGCATGTGTCGCTGTTTCCAGACCCACGCCGCGCCGGTAGGTTGCGCTGCATATCGTTCGTTGCTTTATCTTCTAGTTGCCGCGGGGATCGTGTTTATCCTGAATCCAAGGCATCATGCCGCGCAGCTTTTTGCCCACTTCCTCAATAAGGTGACCGTCGGCTTTTTTGCGCATCGCATTGAAGCTGGGACGACCGGCTTTGTTCTCCAGAATCCATTCCCGTGCGAACTCCCCGGACTGGATACGCTCCAGGGCTTCGCGCATGGTTGCCTTTGACTGCTCCGTAACGATCTTCTTACCGACTACGTAATCGCCGTACTCAGCAGTATCACTGATCGAATAGTGCATATAACCGATGCCGCCTTCATACATCAGGTCGACAATCAGCTTCAGCTCATGTAAACACTCGAAGTAGGCGACTTCCGGCTGGTACCCCGCCTCTACCAGCGTATCGAAACCGGCACGTACCAATTCGGTTACGCCGCCGCACAACACGCACTGCTCACCGAAGAGATCCGTCTCGGTCTCTTCCCGGAAGGTGGTTTCCAACACCCCGGCGCGTGTAGAACCGATTCCCTTGGCATACGCTAAGGCAATCCGCTTGGCCTGCCCACTGGCATCCTGGTATACGGCAACCAGAGCCGGAACGCCCTTGCCCTCCGCATACATACGTCGCACCAAATGCCCCGGGCTCTTGGGAGCGACCATAAAGACATCGATGTTCTCCGGAGGCACGATCTGGGTAAAGTGGATGTTGAACCCATGGGCGAAAGCCAGCGCCTTACCGGCGGTCAGATTAGGTTGAACATCGTTTTCATATACGGCCTTGGCCACTTCGTCCGGAACCAACATCATAATGATGTCGGCCGCCTTGGCTGCTTCAGCAGCTGATACCGGATTAAAGCCATCGGCCACCGCTTGTTTGTAGTTGCGACTACCGGGGCGATTGGCGACAATCACGTTTACCCCGCTCTCCTTCAGGTTCTGAGCATGAGCGTGTCCTTGGCTGCCATAACCGATAATCGCCACAGTCTTACCTGCCAACACACCCAAATCCGCATCCTGATCATAGTACATCTTTGCCATTGATACTCGCTCCTTTATAGAATTACTTAAGCTGATGCAATGCGCCGCGACGGAATCGATTGCGGTTTGGAACCGCGCACCATGGAGATTTTCCCTGTGCGCGTCAATTCCTTGATGCCGTAAGGTCGCAACAGTTGGATAATGGCTTCCAATTTTTGTTCGTCACCTACAATCTCGACCACCACGGACTTCTCGCTGACGTCCACGATGTGTGCACGGAAGATGTCCACGATCTGCAATATGTCCGATCGATTGCTCGTATCTGCGGCTACCTTGATCAGTGCCAACTCCCGGTCGACGGTGTCTTCTTGGGAGATATCCGATACTTTGAGCACGTCGATCAGCTTGTGCACATTCTTGGTGATCTGCTCGACGATGTGTTCATCACCCTCAACCACAATCGTCATGCGTGATATATCGGGGTCTTCGGTAACGCCCACCGCGATACTCTCGATATTATATCCTCGCCGAGAGAATAAGCCCGCTACGCGTGCCAGCACTCCCGAGTGATTGTAGACCTGAATTGAGATGGTGTGTTTCACGACTCCAACCTCCCTCGGATTCCGACCATGTCGCTGAGCGCTCCTCCTGCCGGCACCATAGGAAATACGTTGGCCTCCGGCACGACGTGAACATCAATCAGATAAGGACCGGACGTATTCTGGGCAGTGTGAACGGCTTCTTCCAACTGGGCTCGGTTCTTCACGGTAACGCCAGGTACGCCGTGCGCTTCAGCCAGCTTGACGAAGTCGGGATTAGGCATCAGGTGCGAGTTGCTGTACCGCTGCCTAAAGAATAGTTCCTGCCATTGCCGCACCATGCCTAGATAACTGTTGTTGATGATCATGATTTTAACCGGGATGTCATATGTCGCCGCCGTGCTCAACTCTTGAGCATTCATCTGAAAACTACCATCGCCGCAGACCGCCCATACTTCAGCATCCGGTTTGGCCACAGCGGCGCCGATGGCGGCCGGGAAGCCATAGCCCATGGTGCCTAACCCCCCGGAGGAGAGATGATGTCGCGGGTTGTCAAATTTGTAGTATTGCGCAATCCACATCTGATGCTGCCATACGTCCCCTGCAACAACAGCTTTACCCGCCGTCTTCTTGTACAGCGTTTCGATTGCTTCCTGCGGCATTAATTCGCCGGTTTCAGGTTTGTCGTATGCCAGGGGGTACTCTTGCTTCCATTGCTCCACCTGAGTTAGCCAAGCATTGGCCGATTTAGGCGACACCTTCTCCAGCAGTACTTCGAGAACCGCCGCTACATCACCCACGATAGGAATGTCTACAGGTACGTTTTTACCTATCTCCGCCGGATCGATGTCGATATGAATGACCTTGGCGTTCGGAGCAAACTGATCCAACTTACCGGTGACTCTGTCGTCAAAGCGCGCTCCCACTGCGATGAGGAGATCACATTCGCAGACCGCCCAGTTGGCCGCTACCGTGCCGTGCATGCCCAACATACCCAGGAATAAGCGATGCGTGCCTGGAAACGCTCCTAGGCCCATGAGCGTTGTTGTAACAGGAATGTTCGTTTTCTCGGCAAGTTGCGCCAGCAACTCGTGAGCCCCCGAAGCGACTGCTCCTCCGCCCACGTATAGCAGCGGTTTTTCCGCTGCGCTAATGGCGTATGCCGCCTCCAGAATTTGACGGATGTGGCCTTTGTAGGTCGGCTTGTAACCGGGAAGGTCTACGGTCTCCGGATACTCGTAGTCCACTTGCGCAATGGATATGTCTTTGGGTAAGTCCACCAGTACGGGGCCCGGGCGCCCTGTCGACGCAATGTGAAAAGCTTCTCTGATCACTTTAGGTAGGTCTTTGGCGCTGCGAACCAAGTAGTTGTGCTTTGTAACGGGTAGAGTAATGCCGGTAATATCGGCTTCTTGAAAAGCATCCGTACCCAACAGGCCTTGCGCCACATTACCTGTAAAAGCCACCATGGGGATGGAGTCCATGTAAGCAGTGGCAATACCGGTAACCAGGTTTGTGGCGCCTGGTCCCGACGTAGCCAAACATACGCCGGGACGACCGGTGGCCCGGGCGTATCCGTCTGCCGCATGCGCCGCGCCCTGTTCATGCCTTACCAGAATGTGTCGGATAGGCGCATCGTATAAAGCATCGTAGATAGATAATACCGCTCCTCCGGGATAACCGAAGACGGTGTCCACGTCCGTATCGATCAAGGCTTGGACAAAAGCCTGAGCTCCCGTCATGCGTTTGATTTTTCGACGCTCATCATCTTTGTTCAGCCTGATAGCCATTATGATGATCCTCCCTCGCCTCTGTCTAAAATGCGCATATACATTGAGTAAAAATAAAAGCCTTCTGCTCCCGAGACACCAACTCGGGGCGAAAGGCTTCGCGCTACCACCCGATTCACCGCATTCTTACGAAGTGCGGCCTTAGCAACGCTCACGAAGTACATGCGCAAAGTACATGGTACCTATGAGGTCAGCTTGATAACGGGCGCCAAAATGCTTTTAGCCCGGCGTAGTATACTCTGACGAATGAAATCGTCATTTCCACCAGCGGCTCAGGGGGGAGATTCAGCCATCCTGAGGGCATCGGCTTGCAGCAACCGCCGACTCTCTGGAGCACTCGTTTGGTATGGCCTACTAGCCCCGTCATCGCCTTTAGATATGCTCGCTAACGGATATTGCCAATAGAATATCCGAGCATGCGACGCATGTCAAGAGGTTAATGCAAAACAAAACAGTAACGTAACACTATTTTACCTTGCCTTTTTGGAACAGCCATAGGCGAGCTGATGCACCTTACGCAAGCTGCGACGGGCATATATGCCTTGCCGGCAGCGTCATGGCATTTGCTCTATTGCTCAGGTCTCTATACCATTGTCCGGAACCAACAAGAGTAGGACGGTAAAACAAGCCGATGCGAGCGAACCGTTGTCTGGATGAGCTAGTCTGCCGAGAACCTTCTCACTAAACGCATTCTACAACTACCTTTCTCATTTCAGCAGGTCTTTGTGCTATAATGAGCGCATCAACCGAAAGGGGAATTATTGGTATGATTATCACCACAACTCCGACTATCCAAGGTAAAACCATCACTGCGTATAAGGGCATTGTTGTAGGAGAAGTCATCAGCGGTGTGGATTTTGTTAAGGATTTCGCCGCCGGTCTGACCAACTTTTTCGGCGGTCGCTCCAAAAGCTATGAAGGCGAGCTGATAGAGGCTCGGAACAACGCCTTGCTCGAGATGCGGCAGAGGGCCGAGGCTATGGGAGCGAACGCTATAGTGGGTGTGGACATCGACTATGAAGTACTAGGCGCCTCAAGTAATATGCTGATGGTTACCGTATCGGGAACAGCCGTGGTCATCGAGTAGATTGCGCATTGACCGCCGGATCCGTACTATCCTCAACTCCGACTCGCTTCGATAGGGGCTCGTCTTCACAACAACACGCGCCGAAATGAAAAGCTCTAAAAGCCTTTAACAAAGGCTTTTAGAGCTCTTACGGTCTCTAAGCCGACGACAGGTCCGACCGGCTGGCTCATGACGCGGGACGTCGAGTCGCCTTCCTTGTCGGCAAAGACAAATGCACGCAGACGGAAGGCGGACCGGACCGCTTTTTGCGGGTAGGGTCATACATGCTCTTCTGCCCGTAACACGGCACCTTCATTAGCCGAGGTGACCATCTGAGAGTAACGGTAGAGATATCCGCGGCGTACCTTGGGCGCAGGAGGTTGCCACTTGGCCCGACGCTCCGCCAACTGGTCGTCCGTCAGGTCTACGGAGATGATCCCGGCTTCCAGGTCGATGGTGATGAGGTCGCCGTCTTCCAGCAAACCGATAGGGCCTCCCGCAGCGCCTTCAGGTGAGATATGGCCGACGGCAATTCCGCGTGTGCCGCCCGAAAAGCGGCCGTCCGTAATGAGGGCGACGCTTTTACCTAGTCCCATACCCATAATGGCCGAGGTGTGTCCCAACATTTCCGGCATGCCCGGGCCGCCTTTCGGTCCCTCGTAACGCACGACGACCACATCGCCTGCTTTGACCTTGCCCGATGTTATGCCGGTAAACGCATCCTCTTGTGAATCAAATATGACGGCGGGTCCCACGTGCCGCCTCACGCTGGGATCGACTGCGCCGCTTTTAATTACTGCACCATCCGGCGCCAAATTACCGAAGAGTATTTGCAAGCCGCCCCACGTGCTGTGCGGATTGTCCAACGGACGGATTACCTCGGTATCGAGGCTGCGCCGACCAGCTACGTTTTCGGCCAAGGTTTTACCTGTGATCGTTATGCAGTCAGGATGTAAAATACCGGGTCTTTGCAGCAATTCGCCCAATATGGCGCTGATGCCGCCGGCCTTGTGAATATCCTCGATGTGAATATCGGAAGCCGGACTCACCTTACAGATATGAGGCACCCGTTTGGCCACCTCGTTTAAACGAGAGAGCGGATAGTCAACCTCAGCCTCCTTGCAAAAGGCGAGCGTGTGCAGAACCGTGTTGGAGGAGCCCCCCATGGCCATGTCGAGAGCGAACGCGTTATCAATCGACTTGGCATTGACGATATCGCGCGGCTTTAGATCGATTTCAATTAGATGCATTAACTGTTGTGCCGCTTGTTTGGCCAGTTCCAAACGTTGGGGATCTCTGGCCAGTAACGTCCCGTTCCCCGGCAGGGCGATACCCAGCGCCTCGCACAGGCAGTTCATCGAGTTTGCCGTATACATGCCTGAACACGAACCGCATCCAGGACATGCCACGCTCTCAATGTCCTTCAACTGCTTGGCATCGATTTTACCGGACGTATACTCTCCGACGGCCTCAAACACCGAGATCAGGTCGACGGCCTTACCGTCGTAACGCCCTGCGGCCATCGGACCGCCGCTGATGAAGATGGTGGGAATGTTTACTCGCATAGCGGCCATGAGCATGCCCGGCGTAATTTTGTCGCAGTTGGGAATGCAAATCATGCCGTCAAAGGCGTGGGCTGTAAGCATGGTTTCCACAGCGTCTGCAATCAGCTCGCGGCTGGGCAAAGAGTAGCGCATGCCGATGTGACCCATCGCAATACCATCATCGACGCCGATGGTGTTGAACTCAAACGGTACGCCGCCTGCCTCGCGGATCGCTTCCTTTACCACTTTGCCGAAATCTTGCAGGTGCACGTGCCCGGGAACGATGTCTACATACGAGTTACATACGGCGATAAAAGGTTTGTTCATATCTTCATCGCGCACCCCGGCGGCTCTGAGCAGACTGCGATGCGGCGCTCTGTCGGCGCCTGCCTTGATCCGGTCGCTACGCATCGGACGAACAGGACTCATGATGATATACCCCCAAATTTACGCTCACCGCTATTGCGGCAGTACCTTTTTGGCCCGCTTTCCCAACTGTTGGGCTTCACGCGGAGATGTAAGCGAAGCGAAGTCTACGACTATCGCCCCCTGCTTTTCCATGGCGGACATAAGAGTGCGCAGCCCCTTGCCTGTACCAAAGAGTAACGGCTTTACAAAGGCAATGCACCTTTTACCTTCCATGCGGCTCACATGCGTGAGCATGTTTTGTACGTCCTCAGCAATTTTGCCGCCGAAGACGCCGACAATCGGGCTGCCTACAAAGATCAGATCGTACTGGCTCACCGCGATCGGTTGACTTTGGGACCGATCGGCTTCCTGTAATTGCACATTGATGTCGACAGACTCCAAACCTTGTTTCAACCCGGTTACCAAGGGATCTAGTCGACCACTCGCGCTATAAATGATAAGTGCCCGCATTCCGACACCTCCACACACCTGACTTCCTAACTATTTCCTGCACCACGGCCAACTTTCCTTCACCATATACGGCGATATTACAGAAGTCAAGCAGAGCGGAAAGCTTCGGCACGGGTAGGTCGTACCGAGTGTAACATGCGGTCAAGATAACGTCCCAAGCGCTTAATACCTTCCGCCATATCATCTTCGCTCACCTGGCTAAAAGCCAGTCTAATGGTGTTCTTGCCGCTCCCGTCCACGAAAAACGCACCTCCGGGCACATAGGCCGTCTTCTCCTTCGCGACCAGTCCGGGTAATAGCTGTTTGGCATCCAAATGCGCCGGCAGCGTAATCCAAATGAAGAAACCCCCTTGCGGTTGCGTCCACCGGACCTCCTTCGGCAGGTACTCCGTCAATGCAGCTAAGGCTAAATCCCGTTTCCTCTTGTAAATACTTTTAAGGGTGCCGATGTGTTGATCGAGCAAACCTGATTTAGCAAACTCGCACACCAACTTCTGACCGAGAGAGTTGGTACATAAGTCGGAGCCTTGTTTTGCTATGCACACCTTTTGGATGATCACGGGATCGGCGACAAGCCAACCCAGACGTACGCCTGGTATGCAGATTTTGGAAAAGGAGCCCAAGTAGAAGACACGACCGTCGGTGTCGAAGGTCTTTAAGTGTGGCAAAGACGTGCCTTCTAAACGTAAATCTCCGTACGGGTTATCTTCGATAATGGTGAAGTCGTAATCACGGGCTAAAGCGACCAAACGCTCACGCCGCGACAGACTAAGCGTTACCCCGGTGGGGTTATGAAAGTTAGGCACAATGTACAACACTTTGGGCAGCGGCGCCCCCTGTTCCCTCTGCTTCGCCAAATACTGTTCCAAAGCTCCAACGTCCAAGCCTTGTTCGTCTTGCCTGACGCCGACCGGTTTTGCTTCATAGTTGACGGCCGCGTTTATTCCGCCGATGTAAGCGGGCAACTCATACACCACCGGTTCGCCGGGATTGATGAGTATCTTAAACAGCAGATCCAAAGCTTGTTGTGACCCGTTCGTAATGATCACATGCTCTGGCTTGGTCAATATTCCTTCCCGGCTCATGCGCTCCGCAATCAGGCATCGTAGCTCGTATATGCCCTCCGTCGGTCCGTATTGTAATGCGACATCCGCTTCGCTCTCCATGAGTCTTTGCATTACCTGCCTTAATTCCGTAACCGGGAACGATTCGGGAGCCGGGAACCCTCCGGCAAATGAAATGATATCGGGTCGCTCTGCAAGTTGAAACGCATCGCGAATCTCTGATGCCCGCATACCAACAGTACGCTGCGCCAATAGTCTCTGCCAATTGATCATATCCATAAACCCCCTCGTCTGCGCTGAAAAACACACCGACAAAAACAAAAACTCCTGTCTCCTATTCCAGAGACGGGAGCTTCCCGCGGTACCACTCTGTTTGCCCGGCTAAGCCGGACCAACTCCGGGCGTACGTGTAAGCACCTAAGCAATGGTTCCTACACGACTACCTACAGGCGTTAACGACGCCCACCGTTCTCGTTAATCCGAGAAGGCTCCAGGGCGGCTCAAGCTTACGTACCGAGGATCCTCACAGCGCGGCGTACATAATCCGCAGATCCCTCTCTGCTTGCAGGATATCCCTGCTGCGGCACTCTAGACTCTTCTTCCCCTTCATTGCCTCATAGCCATATGCTCTTGTGAATAAAAAAACCCCGCCCCAGTTATGGGGCGAGGATTGCTCGCGTTACCACCCATGTTCTCCGGCTGCTTACGCAACCGGACTCAGTGAGCGCATCAGGCGCTCAGACAAGCTAACCGTTGTCTTAACGGGCCTCTCTTACTCAAAGCTTCCTTTTTTCGGAGGGCAGCTACCAAGGAGGCTTTCGCAATGCTCCGAGTTTACCCTTGCACCAACCGAGTAACTCTCTGCATTCGGAATCATTGGTACTGACCTTGGTCATCGCCTTTAGGTTACACTTTAACATCAGGCTGATCGCCTGTCAACAGGTATTCAGCGTGTCATCGCGGTCACCTTGGCAACTTCTGTTTCCATAGCGTATGACGAAGACGAAATGGTATCGCCCATACCGACCGTGCTGATCGGATTAGGTACCACGTGAGCCGGTACGACGAGCGCATAATGATCGACAAACTCCCAAATGCCTTCGGCAAGTTGCCGCCCGGAGTCCTTGACATGCTCCGCAAACAAGTCGACCTGAGCGAAACCGATGTCCGACAGCATCATTTCACCGGCTTCAGGCAGCAAATCAACTCCTGGGAAATTGCCGTACTTGGCTTTCATGGCGTTGACCGCCGAGGCATAAAGCGAAGCGCCGACCGCTTCGTCCATGGAGATACCGTACGGTTTGCGCAGCACAATGACATAATACCCCAAATTGTGTACATGCACCCGTTCTACCTGCAGTTCATGCAACAATGTCAATCCCCCTTGATAGAGGGTGAAAGCCTGTTCATCCCGATCTATCGTATCGGCAAGCTCCCCGTGCTCAAGTGTCCGTAACGCCCGCTTGATCTCATTCTCATTAATGCCGAAACTGTTGCTCACTTCGCCGATGCCGCGCAACAACTCCGCTTCCAGACTCTCATACTTCACCGGTACATATTCGTAATGTATAAGCAGACTCGGATTATTCCTTCTCAGTTCCCGTAAGGAATGCTTGGTATAGGCTAAATATGACGCAAAATCGCGACCGCCGTTATCAGTCGGCGTAGCGTAATGGTAACCCGCCATGAAAGCGGTATCGCAACACTCGCCTAGATCCGCCAGTAAGGTATCGAAAGCGGGATCGAATGCCATAATCGCGCCTTTAGGTCGAGTAGCGGCGATAACGCGGTTAGCCCGCGGCGTGGTGACGGTTTGCTCACCAAACTGAAACTGCACGCCTTTGGCGTACTCGAAAATCCAATTGACTTTCACATGATCATCCGGACGCGCCGCTTCGCGCACTGGTATTAAGTCCAAGGTGTCGTTCTCCGCGGTGGGCACCAGAACGCGCTCATCGAACATTTGGGCTTGCAGGGGAGTCAGCAACCGTGTATAAGCGATAGACGTCGCCCCTAATGCCGCCAACTGATTGGCGATAATGCCGGCTTGTCCGCCCATGCTTTGCTTAGCGTCGGTAAACACCGCATTGATCCATTGGAGCAGATCGCCCTCCACCACAGTATAGCAGGACTTCCCAGCCGCCAACTGCGTTTTTATGATCATGAGAAACTCCTGAGGCGTGGAAATGGCATTCGGAAGTTGCTCGCAGGTACGCTCCGGAATCTCATCAGGCCGTATTCCACTCATGGCGATAGCCCGCGCAATATTATCCGGAGTTAGGTGCACCACGGAATCGATATTGGTATTAAAAGCAGCAAAGGTACGCACGCTCAGCGAGCGTGATACCGCTGTTTTCAGTCTTTGTTGCCAGAGTTGTTTATCTGCCACCAAATCCACCTCACTTGAGGGTATGCCGTATACAGATGCTATGTTACTGCAGCCAACCTACCCCTGCATAAGTATAGCTTGTCTAATTCGCGCCGCGTAAAAGCCGGTCGGCAACCAGTTTACGAGCGCGACTGAGGGCGTTTTCCACAGCGGCCGGAGCAGTACCTCCAATGACCATGCGAGCATTCACCGAAGCTTGCAGCGAAATCGTCTCCTGTACGTCATCATCTGCTTCAGGAGCGAACCGCCGCAGTTCCGCGGTGCTTAAGTCCGCTAAGGTGAGCTGGTTTTCTGTGCAATAGAGCACTATTTTGCCGACAATCTCATGCGCACTACGAAACGGTACGCCTTTGCGCACTAGGTAATCCGCCAGGTCTGTGGCCGTAAGAAAGCCCTCTACACAGGCATTCTCCATCCGCTCGGGCTTTACCTGCATACTCCTGATCATCGGAGTCATGACGCCTAATACGCCTACGCAGGTATGCACCGTGTCAAACATGGCTTCCTTATCTTCCTGCATGTCCTTGTTATATGCCAACGGCAGACCTTTCATCATGGTCAGCAGTCCGACCAAGTGACCTACGACCCGACCGGTTTTTCCCCGCGCCAGTTCAGCTACGTCAGGGTTCTTCTTCTGCGGCATAATACTGCTGCCGGTACTAAACGCATCATCCAATTCGATGAAGTTAAAGGCAGGCGTCGCCCATAAAATGATCTCTTCGCACAAACGGCTAATATGCATCATCAAGATGCCGGCTGCAGAGATGAACTCGATTAGATAATCACGAGCGGATACCGCATCCAGGCTGTTTGCCGTGACTGCGGAGAAACCGAGTTGCTGCGCGACCCATTCTCTATCAATGGGATAAGTTACGCCGGCCAACGCCCCGGCTCCCAACGGACAAACATCAACTCGCTTATAACAGTCCGCTAAGCGTTCCCTGTCGCGTTGGAACATCTCTACATATGCGAGGAAGTGATGCGCCGCCAGAATAGGCTGCGCCGGTTGTAGGTGCGTAAACCCGGGCATGATGTAGTTCTTCGTCGCTTCAGCCTGCTCCACCAACGCCTGCTGTAATTCTAAGATCATGCCCTCAATCTTGCTCAGCTGATCCTTCAAGTACAGGCGCGTGTCCACAGCCACTTGGTCGTTTCGACTGCGCCCGGTATGCAAACGACGGCCGGGTTCACCGATGCGCGCAATCAGCTCCGCCTCGATGTTCATATGTATATCTTCAGCTTCCACGGAAAATGGCAGCTTGCCGGCTTCTATGTCGGTGAGAATTTGCTCCAAACCTTCCACAATCAGATCGGCATCGGCCTCCGTGATAACACGGGCACGAGCCAGGCCTCTTGCATGAGCCTGGCTCCCCATAATATCGTAACGGTACAATTGCCAATCAAATCCGATTGAAGAGTGGAAGTCGTCCACACGGGTATCTGTCGGCCGTGTAAAGCGGCCTCCCCATAACTTCAATACTTAGCCCTCCTTGTACGGACGGATCAGGCTTTTCCCCTGTTTATTCCGCAGAGCAGCCTGAACACTGACCGGCAAACCAAGCAAATTGATGAAGCCGCGGGACCATGCTTGGTCATAAACCTGATCGGCTCCGAAAGTAGCCAACTCCGGATCGTACAATGAGTATGGCGATCGACGGCCGACTACGATACAGTTGCCTTTGTAGAGTTTAAGGCGTACATCGCCTGTGACGTTGGTTTGCGTGGTGTTGACAAAGGCATCGAGAGCTTCACGCAGAGGCGTAAACCACTGTCCATTATACACGATCTCAGCGTACCTCTCAGCAATAATCTGCTTGTAATGCATCGTGTCGCGGTCTAGGCACAGATACTCCAACTCTTTATGCGCAGTCATAAGGATGGTGCCGCCCGGGGTTTCATACACGCCCCGTGATTTCATACCCACCAGACGGTTTTCGACGATATCGCAACGGCCTACGCCATGCTTAGCGCCAAGTTCGTTCAACTTCTCCAGCAAGGCAATGGGATCCAACGCTTCCCCGTCCACCGCTACCGGGGTACCTTGTTCAAAAGAAACGACCACATAGACCGGGCTATCGGGGGCATTCTCCGGGCTTGTACCAATCAGGAACATATCTTCATCAGGTTCGTTCCAAGGCTCCTCCAAAATGCCGCCTTCATATGAAATATGCCACAGGTTGCGATCCATGGAATAGTTCTTTTCTTTGGTGACAGGCACCGGAATGCCGTGCGCCAAGGCGTAATCGATTTCCTCGTCACGCGACTTGATACTCCAATCGCGCCAAGGAGCGATAATTCTCATTGCCGGATCCAGAGCCTTAAAAGTGAGTTCAAAACGCACTTGGTCATTGCCTTTGCCGGTGCACCCGTGCGCTACGGCTTGAGCGCCTTCCGCATGAGCGATCTCCATTTGACGCCGAGCGATAGGTGGGCGGGCCATGGAAGTACCCAACAGATACTTGCCTTCGTAAACAGCGCCGGCGCGCAAGGTCGGCCACACATACTCTGTAAGGAACTCTTCACGCAAATCTGCAACTATGCATTTACTGGCGCCGCTTTTAAGGGCTTTTTCTTCGATGCCGTCCAGTTCTCCAGGACCTTGCCCAACGTCGGCGACGAACGCAATGACCTCACAACCGTAGTTCTCTTTCAGCCAGGGGATAATGACGGATGTATCCAGACCGCCGGAGTATGCCAACACTACTTTTTGCACTTCGCTCATCGACTCTACCTCCACTGTTCTATTACGTAATATCATGCTGATCCTTACCTGCCGCCGTGCCGAACCGAACAAGCGACTCCGCAGCCAAGCTCTTACGTCAAGGCTTCACTTATCGCCGCATCCAATATCTGCAACGCTTCATCCATTTCAGCCTTGCTTACGTTCAGCGGCGGCAGTAAACGCAGTACTTTGTCGCCGATGACGTTCACCAGCAGGCCGCGCTCCAAAGCCGCCGCTGCTACCTTCCCACCGGATATGTTTAGCGGTACGCCTAACAGACAGCCTGCGCCGCGCACCGCACCTACCGCTGTGGGGTACCTCTTTGCCAGCTCGGTCAACCCTTGAGTGAGATAAGCGCCGGCAACCGCCGCTTTGTCAACCAAACCTTCCTCTTCAATGGCTCGCAGAGCGGCCAACGCGACTCGAGTGATGAAAGGTCCGCCGCCGAAGGTGGAGGCATGCGTTCCGGGAGTAAACGCTTGCGCAAAACGGTCGCTTGCCATAATGCAACCTATGGGCAACCCGCCGCCCAACGCTTTGGCCAAGCTAATGATATCCGGAACCACGCCTAAGTGCTCAAAACCGAACCATTTGCCTGTGCGTCCTATGCCGGTTTGTACCTCATCAAAAATTAGGGCTATGCCTTCCTTAGTACAAAGTTCCCGTGCGGCCTGCGCATACTCCTGGGTCATCGGGTTCACGCCGCCTTCGCCCTGGATCGGTTCCAAAAGGACAGCTGCCGTATGTGGGCCTATCGCTGCTGCCAAAGCGGAGACATCATTCAGCGGCACATACCGAAAACCCGGTACCAGCGGATCGAAGTATTGCTGGTACTTGGTTTGCCCGGTAGCGGCTAAAGCTCCCATGGTGCGCCCGTGGAAACTATGCTCGGCCGTGATGATCTCATAGCGCTCGCTGCTGACAAAAAGTCTGGCATACCGGCGCGCCAGCTTAATGGCCGCTTCATTGGCCTCGGCGCCGCTGTTACAGAAGAACGCTTTGTTCAAACTGGATTTTTGCGCCAGAAAGCGTGCCAGCTCAATCTGCGGCTGGTTATAATATAAGTTTGAACAGTGCAGCATCTGCGTAGCCGCTTCTTGTATGGCGGCGACCACTTTGGGATGGCAGTGTCCCAACGAATTGACCGCTATACCTGAAACAAAGTCAAGGTATACTTTGCCGTCCGCATCCCATACTCTGGTCCCTTGCCCTTTCACTAAAGCGAGAGGCATCCTGCCGTAATTCGGCGTTAAAAACTCCGTACCTAACTCAATGATCTCTTTGGTATCCATTCCTATGCTTCCCCCTCGTCGCGGCAGCTAATTGACGACCATAGTGCCGATGCCCTTGTCGGTAAAGACTTCCAGCAACAGAGAGTGTAGCCCGCGCCCATCTATAATGTGTGTCCGAGATACGCCGCCCTTAAGGGCGCTGATGCACGCCTCCACCTTAGGAATCATGCCGCCGGCAATTGTACCTTGCTGGATAAGCTCCAGGGCTCTGGCTACAGTTAAAGCGGAAATCAGGGCGTCGGGATCCTGCGGATCTTCGCTGATTCCCTCCACATCGGTAAGAATAATCAGTTTATCGGCATTGAGCGCCGCAGCCAACTCTCCGGCAACGGTATCGGCGTTGATGTTAAGACTCTCCCCTTCAGAGCCCATTCCTACCGACGAGACAACCGGTATGTAACCAGCTTTACTCACAATATGGACGATATCGGGATTAACCTTTACCACATCGCCGACAAAACCTAAATCCGGCTGCCCTTCTTGCAGGTGTTTACGCGCGACTATCAGGTTGGCGTCTTTACCGGAGAGGCCGACCGCCTTACCGCCGTAGCGATTGATGAGGCTGACGATCTCCTGGTTTACCCTACCGACAAGGACCATCTGGACAATGTCCATGGTCTCGGCATCGGTTACGCGCAGACCGTTTACAAACTCCGACTTCTTTCCCAGGAGTCTCAGCATCTGGTTGATCTCCGGACCGCCGCCATGCACCAGAACAGGATTGACACCGACATATTTAAGCAATATGACATCTAAGATGACGGCCCGTTTGATCTCGTCGTTCACCATGGCGTTTCCGCCATACTTAATCACAAAGGTCTTACCATAAAAAGTGCGGATATATGGTAAAGCCTCAATCAACACATGCGCCTTTTCAACTATACTGTCCATGCCGGTTCCACCTCCGGTACCGTTCGCTTTTCAGGAACGATAGGTAGCGTTGATCTTGACGTAATCGTAGGTAAAGTCACAAGTCCATGCGATAGCGTTATGCTCTCCGTCGTGTAATTGCAGCAAGATCCTGACATCACTCTTTTGTAAGACCAGCTTGGCCTTCGCTTCGTCGAAAGGCAACGACCCGCCTTGCTTAGCAACCTGAACATCGCCCAGATAAATGTCGACTTTATCGGGTACAAATTGCGCTCCGGAATAACCGGCGGCGCACAGCACTCTGCCCCAGTTGGCATCTTCGCCAAATATGGCGGTTTTCACCAAATTGGACGTGGAGATACTGCGGGCGATCTTGCGTGCATCCTCCAACGAACGTGCGCCTTCTACGCACACCTCTATCAGCTTGGTCGCCCCTTCGCCATCCCGCGCAATCATCTTGGCGAGCTCAATATTGATGTAGTCCAAAGCCTCTTGGAAGACACGCATATCTTCCTCAGACGCAACCACTACGCCGGATGCGCCGTTGGCCAACACGATGGTCATATCGTTGGTGCTTGTGTCGCCGTCAACGGAAATCATGTTATAACTACGGTTCACCGAAGCTGATAACGCCTTCTGCAGGCTAGCCGCCTCGATTTGAGCATCTGTGGTCACATAGGCCATCATCGTAGCCATGTTGGGATGAATCATACCTGAGCCTTTGGCCATGCCGCCTAAGGTTACCGTACCACCTGAAAGCCGTACTTCCACAGCTAAGTGTTTTGGTATGGTGTCGGTGGTTAAAATGGCTTCCGTCGCCAATTGACCGCCCTGCGCGGATAGGTGGTCGTAAGCTTCATCAATGCCGTTCTTCACTTTGGTCATATCCAAAGGTACGCCGATTACGCCGGTACTGCCTACAATGACTTGCTCCGGCGCACAACCACATTTGGCGGCAACCATCTCGGCCATGCGGGCGGCGTCGTTCTCCCCTCGCGGCCCGGTACAAGCATTGGCGTTACCACTGTTGATCACTACCGCTCGGCAGACGACGCCGGCGACCACTTTTTGGCTCCAGCGTATGGGAGCCGCTTTTACGAGGTTGGTCGTAAAGGCGCCTGCACACGCAGCGGGCAGTTCGCTGTAGAGCAAGGCCAGGTCCAAGCGTTTCCGTTTCAGACCGCAATGCGCCGCTGCCGCCTTAAAACCTCGCGGCGTCGTCACGTTTCCGTCCCATTTGCACACCATATTAGCCACGCTAATCCTCGCTTTCAACAACCTTTTGAGCTAAGCTTTACGGTAATATGCCCGGATGGTTCAGACCGGTGGTCTCATCCAAACCAAACAAGAGATTCATATTCTGGATGGCTTGTCCGGCAGCGCCTTTTACCAAGTTGTCAATTACGGACTGGATCACGATACGCCGGCTGCGCGAGTCGTAACGGACCGCGATATGACAATAATTACTGCCCCAGACCGCTTTTGTCTGCGGTAACTGATCCGTACCCAGCACCAATACGAACGGCTCGCTCTGGTAGAAATCCTGATAAAGCTCGGTTAACCGCTCAGTTGTCCAATCCGATTGCAGGGGCTTGACCACCACTGTAGAAAGGATGCCGCGGCCCATAGGCACAAGATGCGGCGTAAAAAGGACTCTAGCCGGCTCCCCACCCGCCAGGGCGGCGACTCCCTGCTCCATCTCAGGCGTATGACGATGCGTGGTTGTACCATAGGCTTGGGTATTCTCGGTACAATTGGGGAAGTGGTACATCGCTTTCGGCGTTGCTCCGGCCCCCGAAACACCGGACACGGCGTTGACTATAATGTCATTCACGGCGATTAACCTGTTTTTAGCCAATGGGCCGACAGCCAACAGAGTTGCCGTCGGATAGCACCCCGGGTTTCCCACCACATGAGCAGTCTTAATGCTCTCTCGGAACAATTCGGGCAATCCATATGCCGCTTTATGAGATAAATCCGCCTGAGTGTGCTTTGTCTTGTACCACTGTTCATACACATCCGTATTGCGAAAGCGGAAGTCTGTGCCAAGATCGATAAACTTACCGCCGGCTTGTAAAATCGGCGGAGCTAGTTCCATAGCGGCGCCATGGGGTACCGCAGTGAAGACGACATCACAGCGTTGGGCTAAAGCCGCCGGATCCAAATCCTCATATTGCCAGACAGCCCATCCAGCCAGAGCAGGTTGTTCCTGCGCAACGGATCTACCCGCCAATGATCGCGATACCAAGCATTCCAATTGCGCATGGGGGTGTGCGGCCAATAAGCGAATCAGCTCGTTACCCGTATACCCTGAAGCTCCGACAATCCCTACCTTGATCATGTGCTTCCTCCCAAAACCGTACATAAGCGGATTATCCGGCGCATACCGAAGCTACCTGCCCAACCGGACTTGGAGTAATTATACATGCGCTTGCATATATATGCAAGCGCATGTATACATTATTTTGCCCAAATGAGCAACACCGCTCAGCTATACATCGCACACGCCTAACCAGCCGTTGCGCCGGTCAATAGCGCGCCGTTCTCGGTTAGAGTCTAAATGAAGTTAAGTTTACAAGCAAGGAAGAACCTACGTGGATCTACGCCGGTTAGGCATGGACAGCAACAGATTTACACAACGGGAAACCCAGGTGCATCGCGGTTTTCGAGCTAATTTGCGCTTACTGATGCGATGCAGGTGGATAGAAGAAGCGACAGGATAAGATCCTGTAGTAGACCGGACCGTCATCACAGGCATGCGGGAACTCATACTCCCTCTTTAGTCTAGGGCAACTGTGGCGTCAGCGTCTTTATAAGCCATATACACGCGATAGCCGCCTCCGCGGGCTAAATCGGTGATGTTGCCGAAAATCTGTTCAACGGCTTTGGCCAGCGTTTTTGCCCCCTGCTGCGTACGTGCCACAAAAGCGAACCGACCGCCTGGTAACAAATGTCTGTGAGCGGCGCTGAACATTTGCAGCAAACATTGCTTACCGGCGCGGATGGGGGGATTTGTGACGATGAGATGATACTTTTGCTTTTGGAGCGGCGCGAATGCCTCTCCACAGAATACCGTCACATTACGCAACCCGTTACGAACCGCATTTTCCCTGCTCAATTCCACAGCGCGTTCATTGATGTCGCTCATATGCACCTGACAGTACGGACATACGGCAGCGAAGTACAACCCGATGGGACCATATCCGCAACCCATGTCGAGCATTACTCCCTCTGCCGGCGCCGGCACGCTTTCCAGCAACAAACGGGTGCCGGCATCAACGCCACGGCGCGAGAACACTCCGGTGTCGGTGACTAGAACCAGGTGCACGTCATTGATGTCCAGGCGCACCACCTGCCGTTGGTGCGCAGCCGTGGGTTTATTGGCGTAGTAATGCTCACTCAATTAGGAGACCCCTTCCCATAGGTTGTGATCCAGTCCGTAAGCCGCCTGTCTCGCCACATCAAACAAGCGGCAAAGATCAGCAAGATCCCTCGCGTTATGCTCGAGCACCGGTTTGATCGTTTCCGCACTGGGCTGCTGCATGTATGCATGGTAAAGCTCAGGCGCTAAGCTGCCGGGAGTATCGTTTTCCCGCTGCTCTCCCAAAATGTGTTCGACCACGGTGGGAAGTCTGCGGTTCTCTAATCCGGCCAACCGTTTTGCTTCCTGGTAAACGTCGTAATGAATGAGGAAACCAGGTGGTTTCATATGATGGACGGCCATACGCGCCTTTACATACGGTGCGTCGAATGCCCGTCCGTTATAACTCACTAGCCCCGCCTTCTCCGCCAGCAATTGTCCTGCCAGCCAAAGTACGGCTTTTTCTTCCTCAAAACCACGTGCAAACAACTGTCGCCGTTGCCAGGAACCAGCATCGTACCAAGCCAAACCAATGAGAAACAAAGGCAGTGCGCGCGCTAACCCGGTTGTTTCGATATCGACAACCATAAAATCCTGCGTGCTGAAATAACAGGCCAACTCTGCTTCACGTGCGCCGCAGCTGCGCAAATAGGCTAAATCGGCATGCTCTATCGCTTTGATCACCCGGCGCGCTTCTGGCCCGTAGCGCTGATGGTCCTTTAAGTCGCGGATGTCGGTCATGCCTGCTTCACGTAACTGCCCGGCCGTTACCGCTCCTATACCATATACCAGTTCCAGATGCTGCCACAGGTACAAGGCCGGCCCAGGTTTTGCAGTGTGCTGATTGCTCGGTACCGACGTGAGATCCAGTACATAACACACGCCATGAGGTGTAGAGTGCTCCCTGCCCTCCAAATCGTCAAGGCGCGTGACAAGCGTGCGTTCATTAGACGCAGCTCGTTGCAAAGTCACTCTCCCTTTAATCCGATCTTGCAGAGACATCTTAACCTCTCTTCATCATCGTCAGCCGGCCACAATCTGGGGACCGCGACTGGTACCTATCCTACTGGCTCCACCGGCAACCATCGCTTTGACTGTTTTGGCGTCCTTTACGCCGCCGGCAGCCTTAACCCCCATTTTTTCTCCTACTGCTGTCCGCATCAATGCCACATGAGCTACGCTGGCTCCAGCCGGACCAAATCCTGTGGAGGTTTTCACATAGTCGGTACCAGCCCACTTACATAACAAGCAAGCGCTGACAATTTGTTCCTCTGTAAAATAAGCCGTCTCTATGATGACCTTAATAAGCGCACGAGATCCCACCGCATTGGTGACGCTTAACAACTCCGAAAAAACCGCTTGGTAGTGTCCGGAGCGCAAAGCGCCGACTTGAATGACCATATCGATCTCTCTTGCTCCGCGCGCCACGCAGTCGGTTGCCTCCACAGCTTTGATGAGACCGGTAGCGATACCCAATGGAAAGCCGACTACCGCCGCCACACGAATACCAGCATCAGAACATGCTTCTACTGCGGTAGGTACCCAATAAGGTGCAACGCACACCACCGGAAACTTGTGGACCACCGCCTCTTTGCAGAGCCGCAGAATGTCTGTTTCCACGGCTTGAGGCAATAACAGCGTATGGTCTATCAGGGAAGCCAAGGGGGCATTTTTAGGCGCAACCCACGGTTCAGTCGCCATGAACCCGTGATGACGTTGCGCTCGGATTTGGTCGCCGTTTTCTTCCAAATGCTCAGGAGTATCCTGCAACACTGCGGCCAGTTTTTCTGCGACTGCCTGAATGTCGATCATGTATACCAATGCTCCTTCTAGAATATTTACTATTTTAGTGACCGGCAAGCCCCGATTGCGGAACTGGATCAGATTTCTTCGGCAGCCGCTGTAGATGCAGTGGAGGGCTTACGCAGTCTCCTGTAGAAATTGCTGCTGCGTACGAGCTTTCTATACAAGTTCAGCTATACTCTCAAGAATAAAATGAGGATACACGTTTTCGCGCACCATCCGGGCGCGGTCGGAGACACCGGTCAACACTAACCCCGTCTCGATACCGGTGAGTAAACCCATGCGCATATCCGTCTCCACACGATCGCCCACCATCAGGCACTCGTTCGGTTTCAAGCCAAGGACGCTAAGCGCCGCCTGCGCGGTAAGCGGATTAGGTTTACCCACGATAACCTCCGGCTCAACGCCGGAACAACCGGTAATAGCGCCGATCATGGAAGCGCAATCGGGAATGTCGCCATTCTCCACCGGGCATGTGCGATCGGAATTAGTGGCGACAAACCCAGCACCTTTCTTTATGCACTGATAAGCGTTATTGAGCTTGTAGTAGTCGAACGTGCGGTCAAAAGCTGCCACCACCGCATCGACCTTGTACTGTTCCTTTTCCGGTTCCGTTACTACCCGAAAACCTGCCTGCCTTAGTTCTTCCAGCATCGGCGGCTCCGCCACGCAATACAAGCTGGCTCCAGGCATCCGTTCTTGCAGGTAGGCGGTCAGAACGGCTGAAGAGTTGATCACTTCTTCAGGTTCGGTAGGGATACCGAGGCGCGTCAACTTCTCGGCATAATCATGTCGGGTATTGAGTGGTTTGTTTGATAAGAACACAACGCCGGCATTTTTGCGCAGCGCAGCGATAGTCTCGGCTGCTTGAGGGATGAGTTTTTCTCCCAAATAAACCGTACCGTCCAAGTCGAAAATATAACCTCGATAGGTGCGATCCGGCTTGCCGGTACGCGGCAGATGAAGCGTCTCGTCATTCGTAATGAGGCAGCGCACCCGTTCATCATGCGTTTCCCAAGGTACGCGATGCTCAACCTGTGCTGCAAATGCGATACCTACTGACAAAGCGCCAGGTTTCAGCTGCGCTAAGAAACGATCATAGTATCCGGCGCCGTACCCGATGCGGTAACCGATGCGATCAAATGCCAAACCCGGTACGGCAACCACATCGATTTCAGCCGGATCGATCAGAGGATCGTCCTGCGTAGGCTCGGGAACCCCAAAAGAACTGGGCCGCAAAGCGGCCAAATCGGTGACCAAGCGTGCCTCCAAGCTGCGAGTAGCTTTGTTGACCACCGGTAACACCAGTCGTTTGCCGCTGTTCAGAACCTGCTGCAGCGCCTGTGTCGTCTCCACCTCGCTTTTTATGGAACTAAACAGCATCAAGGTCGGTGCTTCGGCGACTTGCGGTAAAGCGAAAAATCGTTCCCAAATCTGCCTGCTCCACCTACCGCGATCAGCGGATGACAAAGCATCACGTCGCGCAATCGCCTCCTTGCGCCGTTGCGCCTTCATGTTACGTATCGTCTCATTCTGCATCAATAACGGCCTCCTGTTAATCCACCCGGCGCCGGTAACATGCCGGCTATACGCAGAGTCTATGATTGGTTCTTTTGTATGGTTGCCCGTAAGGCGGTTGCAGCATCAAAGGAGCTGCGTACAAACGGCCCACTGGCTACATAACGATATCCTATGTTCAGAGCCATGGTCCGGTACTGTTCGAATTGCTCAGGAGTTACATACTCATATACGGGCGTATGTCGTTTGGATGGCTGCAAGTATTGCCCGATAGTGAGAAAACTGCATCCAGTGCGATATAAATCCTCCATGGTGGCAGCTACGTCGCTCGGTGTTTCGCCTAATCCAACCATAATGCTCGATTTAGTATAGACGGTCGGAGCCAAGCGATGCGCTTGGTCCAACACCTGCAATGACCTTTCGTAGGTAAAACGCGGGCGCAACCGCACATGCAGTCGCTCTACGGTTTCGATATTGTGAGCAAAGATAGTCGGCTTCGCAGCCAGAACGTCGGCAATGGCTTCCGGGTTACCGTTGAAATCAGGGACTAATACCTCAACCGTCGTGCCGGGGCTGTGCTGATGAATCTGCCGAATGGTCGCGGCAAAATGCGCTGCGCCGCCATCAGGTATGTCGTCGCGTGTGACCGATGTGATAACCACGTGTGCTAATCCCAGAGCGGCTACTGCCTGACCGATGTGCGCAGGTTCACCTACGTCAATTGGTAAAGGTCGACCGCTCTCCACATTACAGAAACCACATTGACGCGTACACCTATTGCCCAGGATGAGAAAGGTAGCGGTCGATTTCGCCCAACACTCCCCCAAGTTGGGACAGTTGCCGCTTTCACAGATCGTATGCAGATGCAGATCGCTAAGCAAGCTGCGCATCTGCGCCAAAACCTGCGGATCCGGCAAACGTTTTTTCAGCCACGCCGGTTTTCTCTGTATAGGTTCCAAAGAACAAGACCTCCGGTTGCCCTTTTTACATACCCGCTTTTGGTTCGCTACCCCAACAGTGAAGTCCTGCGCTTCTCAGAGCTCTACCGATCACAGTTGAGGCTGCGCCTCCCTACCGCTACTCTTTTCATTCTACCTTCGGCAAGTGAGTTTGACGAGGCGTTGGGTAAGCTTTTCTATTTGTCTATCTACTTGAAAGAGATGCGCTCTTTTGCTGTGCGGCCATTCCCGCGTCGGCGCTATAACCTATCGTAACGTTATATTAACACCGAGCCGCGCTTTAAACGTCCTTTCTCCTGTTGACGTCACCGACACCATATGTTACGATGTATTAGATTTATAAAGTTGTAAATTACTCAAGGAGGTAATTACCCGATGACCATGCAAATTACAGACAAGGATTTCGATACGCAGGTACTGCAATCATCCGGTTTGGTGCTCGTTGATTTTTGGGCGCCATGGTGCGGCCCCTGCAGAATGCTGGGTCCCATTCTGGAACAGATTTCCGAAGAGCACGGCGACAAGGTGACAATACTCAAGCTCAATGTCGATCAAAACCCTAACGCCGCACGGCGCTATAATATCATGGGTATACCCACCATGCTTCTGTTCAAAGACGGGCGTAAAGTAGCGGAACTGGTCGGCGTACGACCCAAAGCCGAGATTGTCTCCACTATTACCCGATGGGCTCAAGCGGCCTAAGTCGGTTTTTTCCACAACAGAGCATCAGCAAGTGATTAAGTAGGAAAACCTCCTTAGTCGGTAGACTGAGGAGGTTTTGCTTTGCGCTCCGGGCTATTGGACCTACGAACAGCCAAGGCCTAGAATAACTCATTAGCATCCGCGGAGGTCCGACGATAAGCCTTGCGAAAATCACTGGGGCTACAATTGGTAAGATCACGAAAAGCCCGTGAGAACTGGGCGGCATCTGCGATACCAACCGCTTTTCCAATCGCGGCTATCGACAAATCGGTACCGATGAGCAGTGATTGAGCGCGCTTCATGCGTTGCTCCTTGATATAGCTCCCCAATGACTGACCCGTCAATTTGTTGATTAACCGGTAAACATGTTTCTCGCTGTAATGAAAGGCTGCGGCGATGCTCTGCGCGGAAACGTTGTCGGCCAAGTTCGCCTCTATGTAAGAGTGGATATCGGCAAGCTGCTCAATTTGTCTGCCATGTAGGATCTTTTTGGTGTCGCCCTCTGTTTGGCAACACGTTTGCCTCAATCGTTCGACCATGCACGACAACTCTTGTAGCTTTAAAAACGCCATCTTTGCATAGAGAGGCGGTTGACCGGTCACCTCATCGTTGATATCGATGAAAAGGTTCTCGAGTTTGGCTAGGTGCTTTTGCGGCACGTCCATAAAACGCAGCCCGTGGAGCTCTCCTAACCCAAGTGGATAACCCGGTTGCTCCGGCTCACCCAACAGACTGAGCAAAACGTCGGGCTGAATACAGACGTTCCAACGCGCGTATGTGCCGTGTACCAGTAGGCTGTGCGGCATAGTACTCGCGTACTGAACCAAAATAGGCGCTGTAAACGGGAAAGGCTGTTTATTCAAAGTAAGTACGCCGTGCCCCGATTGACAAAAGAGAAACTCAATGCCGATATGCTGGTGCGTTGTATATACGTAATTTTGGTGTACATGATGTTCGCAAAAAATCGGTTGATGCAGTAGTCTTAGGCAGAACTTGGTGTCCCAAGCCCGACCGTACCTACCCGAAGTCGTCGGAACAGGCGTCCCGTACATCGCTGCATCAACCTCCAACTTTGCATTGTACACATACGAAATGCTTCACATGTACGGCATCGTATGGGACAAGTCCTTCCGTGGAGTACGCGTTATAGGATCCGACGACGCCCATACGGCCTGCACTAGCCGGACACATTGTTCGCCACACAGGCACAATCGGCCCGAAAGACGTCTCTAAAGCAATATAGATACCTCATCCCGATCGATGCGTTCGATGCAGGAGCGTAACTTTGCCTGTAAGAAGGGATCTTCTTTCGCCGCATTGCGTACTTGCCGCAAGATGTCAATAGCTCTGCGGAACGCATACACTATGTCGCCTTCGTCAACAAGCAGACCTTGCAGCAGCTCGTTAAAACGAGCACCTTCACTCCACTTAAAGGAAGCTTCCGCCATGTGCACGTTCAAGTGCACCGTAGTATAGCCTAAATAGGTCTCCTCCATGGTCTCCAACAGGTTCATGACCCGACGCACCGGTCCCTCATCAAATACGCGTTGTCTTGCCCTGGTCTCGCCTTTACGAGGTTCATAATCCAAGGAAACGCACAATGCTGCCAATTCACTTTCAGCCCAATCGTGGAATACGCCGCGGAAGAACAGTTCGGTGATCATCAACTCCTGGCCGTTAATCTGCGCGGCAAATTGACCGCGTGTCGTCAGCTCATCCTCACGCAGGTAATCCAAGGCTGCGAGCAACGCCTTCTTATCTCTATACTGCTGAATGTAAAAATCCGTCGGTGATAATTCCTGTAACTGACCGCGTGCCTCTGCCAGTTGACTTGTCAACCTGTTAAAGGTACGATCTCGCTCACGGCAAAGAGCCATGCACTCATCACTGCACTTGCGTGTACTAATTGCGGACATCTCTTTCTCCAACCGGCGCATCTGTCGCCTTAGACTCTTTATACCGCGATAATCGCCGTTGCGTAGTCGTTTTTGCATCCGCTTAGCCAGTGCTCCGTGCTGCCTTTTCTTTTTCAGATAGCGCAACGGACAGCTCTCTTTGCCCATGTCTTGGCACCAATCAGCCGCCAACTCTTTTTCAATACGTACGATCTCCGCTTGCAATCGACGGCGTGTCGCCGTGGTCTGATATGAAGCGAAGTTCTTATGTAGGATGTCTATGGTCTCTTCTTCCGTGTAATTGTGGACTAGATTAAGTACAGTGTTATAGCTCAACGTAAAGCGGCTCTGGAGCGGTTCCACATCGCTTTCACGCATAGAGGGGAATTCGTTGGGATTAAAGTAATTCATATCCACAACAGTAAACACATATCCTACCTCGTCAATACCACGACGCCCCGCCCGCCCGGCAATCTGGAAGTACTCGCGATTGGTTAGCGGTCGAAACACCGTGCCGTCCCATTTTGTGACCGCATCAAAGCACACTGTTTTACAGGGGAAGTTAAGTCCTACGGCAAACGTCTCGGTGCAATACAACACATAGATAAGCTTCTGTTCAAACAGCTCTTCCACTATGTCTTTGACAATAGGCAACAACCCGGCGTGGTGGTAGCCGATACCGCAAAGCAGCAGTTGCTCCAAATCGCGTAGACTTCCGCCCGAACTGCGATGGCGCTCAAGCTGCTCGTTGATCACTTCCTTCACGCGTCGTTTTTGGTTCGGTGAGAGAAAATCGCGCACTTCAGCCAGTTGATGCGCATGGGCTTCACACCGGCGCCGACTGAAGGCAAAAAAGAGGCACGGCAGGTACTCCGGCGGTAGTTCTTTGATTAAATCCAAGTGCGTTGTCTGTGGAAACTCATGACTGAGGTTGCCGGATGCGGTTGTGCCGAATTTGCGGGCATACCGATTGTAACGGCCAACCATCTTGGCCAGGTCACAAAAGCCGTAATTCACTGAAAAAAGGCTGTGATGTAAAGGTACGGCGCGTTCAAAATGTCGCACCACCTGCACCTCGTGCCCCTGCACCGAACTGATCCACTGCGCTAGTTCCGTGACATTGGGGATGGTGGCGGATAGACCCAAAAAGCGCATATGCGGCGGCATAAAAATCAGGCTTTCTTCCCACACGCTGCCGCGCATCGGGTCATCAATATAGTGAATCTCGTCAAATATCACGTAGTGGACGCCATCGAGACGCGCCGGGCTCTGATGCAGGAGATTCCGAAAGATTTCGGTCGTCATAATGAGGATAGGTGCTTCCGGGTTCTCCACCACGTCACCGGTAAGAATACCCACATGCTCATCGCCTAACAACCGTTTAAATTCCTTGTATTTCTGATTACTCAACGCCTTAATCGGCGCCGTATAGATTACCCGCTGATCGGCGTGAAAGCAACGTTCAATCACATAATCGGCGATAAGCGTTTTTCCGGTACCGGTAGGTGCGCTCACAAGCACCGATTGCTCTTTTTCAATGGCTTCTATAGCTTTGGCCTGGAAAGGATCGAGCTTGTATCCGCGATAGGTCCGGACCACTTGTGTCTGCATCAGATGAATGCACTCCCTGCGTCTTTGTTGCGGTGACGATATGATATAATTCTGTCCGAGGAGCTCCTGCTCCGGCCATTAAAAGTGAGCTTCAAGGAGAAAGATATTGAGCCTAATCAGCCGGCTGAAAACCTACGCCGCTGCAATCGGCTTGGACGCCCTGGCCGTCACATCCGCCGCGCCTTTTGCCGCTGAGGCAGCCATTCTACGCGAGCGGTCGGCGGCTGATCTGTATCCTGCGTTTATTACGCGCAACCTGGCGCAACGTTGCGACCCTACGGTAGTACTTCCCGGTTGCCGATCGGTGATTGTAGCGGCATTGTCGTATCATTCACGGGAGGAACCCAGCGAGCCGTCTCGCCGATCGGGTTATGTAGCCCGTTATGCTCAGTGCGACGACTACCATCAGGTACTTTATGCCAAGCTGCAATTGCTGGCCGAGTTCCTCACGCCGCATGCCCCAGACTCACACCGGTATAAGATCCAAGTTGACAATGGGCCGTGTTTGGAACGTGCCGCTGCTTTGCGCGCCGGTTTGGGCTGGCAAGGTAAAAACAATTTGCTGTATGTGCCCGGTTTGGGCTCATGGGTCGTACTTGGCATATTACTTACCAATATTACCTTACCGCACCAGGTGTTGTCTCCACAAAGCCGGTGCGGTAGTTGTGAACGTTGTCTAAAGAGTTGTCCGACAGATGCTCTCGTAGGTCCATACACAATAGACCCGCAACGCTGTCTAGCTTATATTACCCAAATGCCGGGCTTAATCCCGCATACCTATCGCAAGTTGATGGGGGCGCGGCTGTGGGGATGCGATACATGCCAGTTGGTTTGCCCTCATAATGCCAAACTGCCGGTCCGCAGGCATGCGGAGTGGGGTGAACCGCTCAAAACGCCGGACCTGATCGCCTTACTGCAAATGTCCCCGGCGGAGTTCACCGCTCAATTCGGCAGAACAGCTCTCCACTGGCGGGGAGTAAAAACATTGCGACGCAATGCTGCCATAGTGTTAGGCAATCTTGGTGATCGAGAGGCTGTTGGGGCGCTTGCGGCTCAGGTGAGACATCATCCCAGCCCTATTCAACGTGCCGTTTGCGCTTGGGCTTTAGGAGAAATTGGCGGTGAATCGGCGCGGAGCAGTTTATCTCAGGCATTGCAGCATGAGAGAGAACCCCAAGTGCGGGCAGAAATTCAAACGGCTCTAGCCGCAATCGGAGGTTGAACCGACTGCACGGGCATTCACCGCTGCAGCTGGAACAGAGGATTAGGAAGCCAACGCGGGAAAAAGGCGGCCGAGTACATCGGGGATCTCCAGTAAACTCGTGACCCGTACGTAACGCGGATCGTCGCCATCAATGGGAACGACATCATAAGCCCAGGTATCCTGCAAAACGTGAACGGCATGCATGCCCAGCTCCAAAGCAGGGGCTATATCCGAGCGGGGACTATTGCCGATGACGCAACAATCTTCCGGGCGGCGCGGACCAAGTGCAGCCCGTAAGGTCTGCACATTTTTGTCCGGAGTAACATACAACCGATCCACAAGCGGTCGGTATCCCGACCGTTCCACTTTATGCGTCTGTATGACGGCATCACCGGCAGTCCATATGGTTATTTCACAACCGAGTTCCCGCAACTGCGTCAGTAATTGCCGAGCGCCCGGATAATCCGCTTGCTCCATATATGGAACCGCGGCCGCTTTTTCATAAAGCAGCGCGGCAAGGCGCGGTTCCACGTCGGTGCTATGTTCTTGCGCCAATTGCCGATAAACATCCACCCAAGCACTAGGGTAATTCTCCGGGTTCAAACCCCTGGCTTCAGCCTTGCTCAAATCGATGTCGTGCGCCAACGTGGTGATCTGTTCAACGCTGAGGCGAATTTGCGGCAGCTTTTGCAGCAACAATCCGGCGTTTTCCCGACTTACTTGCGTATAGAGCGCATTGGTAACCTTCAGCGTGTCATCCCAATCGACGAACACGTGCACCTGAGCAGACAAACGTTGTAACCTCCCGGAAAACTAACCATGTGCCTTTTAGTCTATCACAAAGATAATCGCAAAACGACCTAGAAAGTCGTATTGGTCTGTGGCTGCGCGTATCCTGCGCGCGGCTTCCTCACCAATTATGACGCTGGTTCGCGGCATCCCGCTCACCCCTTGGGCGTCCACAATTAACGGCAAGCGCATCGGATACTCTTCACTGACCGCCAGGCGCGGGTGCTCCGCAGCATCTTCTAAGGTACGCACATAGGCAACCAAGCCTTTGCCTATCAGCTGCTCAAAGGTAGCGCCTTTACCGTCAAAAATCAGTCTGCCGGTTACATCATAGATTCTAGGACTCATGCCTCTTTCCAACGTAGTACCGAGCGCGTTCACAACCAGCCCGGTATACAAGGGCTTTCCTGCCTTCAGATTGACTTCCCACTGTGCCGCTACTTCCTCAGCAGCGGTTTTACTCTCTTGCACAGAGACATCGTCCCACCAGACCGTACCCCCCGCGCTGCTTGCCAGGACAATTTCGCCTTTAGCATCGGTTGCTGTAAACTCCAAGGCAATCCGTTCCCAACCATCTCCGGTAAGTCCCCTATACAGGCTGGGAAATCCGTCGGACATACGTACGCCGATACGGGCCTGCAGTCCGGATCTTTCAGCCTTAGCCCAAGCCGTGAGCACATACCGGCGTCCGGGCACTAGTGGTAGTAGCGGTTGCACTAACTCCGAACCAAAATCACTCAGTGAAGTGAGCGCAACCGCATAATCCGGTGCCGCTCCAGCGTCGGCTTGCCGTCCGGCATTGCTCTCTACTCTGCCATGCGCCGGAAGCACCCAAGCTGATTTGGCAGGCTGTAAGCCCAATACCTGAAAGTTGCCGTCCACCATATATTGGACCGTCGTGCCCCATGCAGAGCCCGTCCACAACCCAAGAAACGTACAAAGCAGCGTAATAACCATAGCCAAGGAGAACCGACCGCGTCTATTCATCCGACATCCCCTCTCTAACTCTATTACCTGCTTAGTACATATAAGGACAAGTATTACCTCTAATGCTCTTTCACACAAAAAGCGACCTTTATAGAGGCCGCTTATGTAGAAAGAGCATGACGAGTAATGCGTTCGATTCAGCCTATTGCCGCTAGAATCCGCTCTTTTAGCTGCTCCTTGTTAAGCAAGCCTACTGTTCGGCCTACTTCCTTACCACCTTTGAAAATCACCAAGGTGGGAATGCTTAATATGCCGTATTTGGACGTTGCTTCCGGATTATCATCGATATTCAACTTGACGATGCTGACCTGTTCGCTCAGTTCGTTACCAACTTCATCAAGAACCGGCGCGAAACGACGACATGGTCCGCACCATGGCGCCCAAAAGTCAACCGCCACAGGTTTCTCTGCTTCCAAAACGCTGCTTTGGAATGTGGAATCGGTGATTTCCTCCATAACCGGCTCGCAGCCCGCGCTGACGAGCCTTCACCTCCTTCAGTGATGAGTCTGATGCATCCGGAGGCGACAGTCCATATAGTCGCCGAACTACGCCCCTGGATCGACATTGAGTTTATTCTAGCCATACGCCATACAGTCGTCAAGTATCCGGAGCGGTTGTTCGGACCGCTCCGGAATAGGCTAAAGAGGCACGCCTGTGCCTACATGCTCAGTATAAACCGAGGCGCATGGCCTCATCCCTAGTTGTAGCAAGGCCATGCGCGCATGCGACCGATTAAAGCAGGGGATGCTCATGCATGGCTTTAAGCCGCTGCCATCTACGTTCCACTTCCTGTGCGAAAGCCTCAACCACATGTGCGTTTTCCGGCCGGGTCAAGTGCCTGGTTTTACCCATCAACTTGAGCCAGTCAATGACGGGAACCCGCTTTTTCTTCTCCTCCGGATCGTAGGTGATGGTGGTGATACCCCGTTCAACTTCATAGAGGGGGAAGAAGCATGTATTGACGGCAGTCTGTACGATCAGATTACCTTTGTTGTCTTCCGCTCTCCAGTTAAGCGGGCAACTGATCAGGAGTTTTCCGTAGGCAAGTCCTTCATTTTTGGCATACCATTGCGCCTTTACGGCCTTACGTATCAGATCCTGAGGAAATGCCTCGACACCGGTAAACACATACGGAATATGGGTAGCCGCCATAATTTGAGCGGTATCTTTGTGATGGAACATCTTACCCGTCGCATGCGCACCTGGATTCGACGTGCTGGTAGAGTGGCCCAGCGGCGTAGAATAAGACAACTGACTGCCCGTGTTCATATAACCTTCGTTGTCGTACTCCAAGATGATCATGCGATGATTGCGCAAAGCAGTACCGATGGCCGGCCCCATACCGATGTCCATACCGCCGTCACCAGTAACCATCACGAAGGTGATGTCTTCGCCTACCGGTATTTCGCCGCGCTCTTTCTTCTCGTGGAACATCTCCACTAAACCGGAGAGCGTTGCGGCGCCGTTTTGAAACAGATTGTGCAGATAGGTTACCCTGTGCGAGCTGTAGGGGTATCCCGTGGTTACGACCATGGCGCATCCCGTATGGAAAAGCACGACCACATCGCCTTCCAATGCGCTGAAGAACTGGTTGAGAGCCGGGAAAATTCCACAGCCCGGGCAGGCACCATGCCCCGGAGCAATTCGTTTGGGCCGGGCGGTGAGTTGCCTGGGTATGGCTGCTTTTACCTTCAGCTCACCTGACTCAGTCATCTCGGCCTGCGTTAAGCCAAGCTCAACTTCCTCTTTCCGCAACGGCTTCACTACGGTAGTGGGTACGGCGCCGGCTCCGCGGGCGGTCACGCCGTGGTAATCGAACCGTTGGGCTACTTGCCCTTTTTCCACAGCATCTATAGCTAGGGAGAAAAATGCTTCCGCATCATCATGATAGAAGTCCCTACCGCCCATCCCGTAGATGCGAGTGAGACAGATGGTATTATTGTCAGGATCGTCTTTAAGAGCGGCTTTCACCTCATGCGTCATGGGACCGCCGTCAGCGCCGTAGGAATCGCCCCTTTCGCCTATTACGACGCATTTTACATTCGCAAGAGCTTTCCTGATGTCTGCCGCCGGGAAAGGACGCAATACATTAGGGCTGATTACGCCTGCCTTGATGCCTTGTAAACGCAGGCGATCAGCGACATCCTTTGCCGTTTCCGCGGCGGATTGCAACAAGAACACCGCAACCTCGGCATCATCCATATTGTATGAATCAAGCACCGGATAACTCCGCCCCGATATGGCGGCATACGCCTCAAATACCTCCGGAGTGATCTTGCGGGCCGCTTCCATGGCTTGATGCAGTTGGTATTTATTGTTCATTAAATCAGGATCGTTCATGTATGGGCCGATGGTGACGGGGTTACGGGGATCAAGCGCCGTAACGCGCGGAGGTATCTCGCCGATGAAAGACTGCACCGCTTTGGCGTCGGCAAAGTAACGTACCCTTTGCTTCTGGTGGCTCGTAAAGAAACCGTCGTATGCGACGATCACCGGCAACTGCACATCGGGATGTTCTGAAATCCGTACCGCCATAATGTTCATATCGTATACGGCTTGAGGATCACGCGCCGACAACACGATCCAACCGGTATGAATGGCAAAGTATAGGTCGCTATGATCACCGCGAATATCCAATGGTCCGCTCACGGTACGCGTCACCAAATCGAGCACCATGGGGAAACGCGTGCCCGACTGTACCGGCAGTTGCTCCAAGGCGTAAAGTAGACCGTTTGCACTGGTAGCGTTGAACACGCGTCCGCCGCCGGTAGATGCGCCGTAGCATATACCTGCGGCTCCGTGCTCGCCGTCCGCGGGGATCATTCTGATTTGGTGTTCCCCATCGGCTTTTGCTTCATCAAGGTACTCCGCTATTTCGGTGGACGGCGTGATCGGATAGTAGCCCATAACATGGAAATTGATTTGCTTGGCGGCTTGAGCAGCCATCTCATTGCCGGAAAGGAAGTCGACAACCTGCTTATATCCTACTTGCTTTTCTATAGCCATCTATTATCACCTAACCTTTTCGTGGCTCAGCCATCTAGCCGTATGACAGACGGCTATGCGCTTTGGGATGCCTGTTCATCGGCCATTTTCGCCAAAGAGTGGCGGACGCGATGTTCGTGGGCGTAACCATCGGTTTCACGCATCGGTACTAAAGCTTGCACCGGACAAGCTTCTACGCACTTGAGACAGCCTTTGCAGTACTGATAATCGATGCCGCGTAGGACTTGTGCGGGCTTACCGCGTTTATCGGTTCCTGCCTCCCACACAAAGCACATATCCGGACAGACCAGATCGCACTGTGCGCAGTCTATGCATTTTTCGCGCAGGTATTGCGGCAGGAAGCCTTGGCGTGAAATGGAGAGATCCTTAAGCACACTGTTACCGGGATTAGGGATATAGCCTCCGATAGGAGCTGTTTCGTAGCCATAAACGGGTTGAGTGCGAGTAAAGGGTTGCTCGGCCGCATCGGAATCGGAGATCGTTTCCAACCGCAGTTCGTCATAGCCGCGCTGGAAGCAACGCAGATTGGCCTCTAGCAGCTGAGGATACTTTTTCCCCAACGTATTGGCGATTGTGTCGCGAATTACATCCGCATCCAAGAAGGTGCAAGCCCGGGCTACTGCCCCTAGCATGGCCGTATTCACTCGACTTTTCTCCTGAACGGCAATACTTAGGGCATCAACCACACCGACCACACCGGCTGTGATACCCAGTTTTTCAGTGATCTCCGCGACTGATTTCGCCGTATTAACAATAATTATGCTGTCTTTATACAATCCGCCTGTAACATCGGAGCCGGGTTTAATGAGCGCTTCGTGGAATATGGCAAGCAGATGAGGACGTTCCACAGGAGCGCAACTACGCACCTTTACTTCGGGTGCGCAGAAGCGAACAAAGGCTTTTACCGACGACCCTTTTTTCTCAGAACCATACGAGGAGAAGTTGGAGCCGTTGAGCCCCATGCCAAGGACACCGCTCTCAGCAAGGATTTTGCCGGCGACGTTGGCCCCTAATCCCCCTATGGATTCGAAACGAATTTCATAAAATCCTTCGGGGTTTACTACCGGGAGCTTGATATTGTCCATGCTTTTCCCGCCCCAAAGCCTGGTAAAAGGCTTATAATGAAGGGCGGACCTCCTTTCTTGAGCGTGAAGTAGGAGTCAAACGTGTTCTCTACACCCGCTCCGATTGTATACTTCAACCCATTAAACCAAGTCAATTATATATCAAGTTGGGGCCATGTGCTATCCATAATAATAGACATTAAAGGGATGTCGGCCTCCATACCGGTCGACATCCCTTTATCCATCCGCTAGGCTATGCATTTTTAGGTATCGTGTCGCCACCATTCCACACTGCTTACAACACGTTCCATGGCAACCTCACGCATCGCCAAACGATCTCGAACACCCTGTTCCAAAATTTGCTTCTCTTTTGGCCCCAACTGATCGGTTATGGCGGCGGCAGCGTCATACACATCCTTTTTCGGCGACTCGGCGGCGAAAATCTCGACTAACGCAGACATCAGTTTACCGCGGTCAACAATGACTAATGCCTGGAGCGCGGCGATTTGTACGGCGGTCACCTTATCTTCCGTCACCAGTAGACGTAACTGCGAGGCGACCTCGTCAGAAATCGGCGCTAAAGAGGACAGCTTTGCGGCTACCTGACGTACGACGGGACTCTCTTCACGCATGAGGTTACGTAAGATGGCCACCAATGGCCCGGACTTGGCGCCTTGCAAAACGCTTTTAGCGCCCTGAGCCAAAGGGGCGTCCGGTAGCCAGCTGATTAGGCCGGCTTCTTCGTAAGCGAGTAATACCTTCGCGATGCTCAAACGTGTCTTGGGGTCTACCAAAAACAGACCGACCAAATCGGGTATCGCTTCAGGAGGCATCTGTTCAGCCAGTAGAACAAGGGCGACTGCCCGGATGCGAGCGCTTTTATCCTTTAACCAACGTCTGGCAACAGATGGACCTATTGAGCGCGCCCCCTCCAATAAGGCATCAAGCGCTTTCTTCTCTAATCGATCGACCTTTTCTCCTTCCGGTTTACGATAAAAACCGATAAGCAGATCCAAGAGATCTTCATCAGCCGCTTTACCTATCAGATAGATGACGAGACACTGTAGGAGGTAGTTTTTCGAGCGCAGATCTCGGGCTATAGGAGCATAAAGCTCCTTGCTCGGCAGAGTAAGCACGATGCGGATCAGCTCGCCGGCCAGCCAACCTTCTTCGGTAAGCGCGATAACACGAAAAAGCGCCGGGAGCGTACTCTCTTCCGTCACATCGGCTAAAAGCGCCTTAGCATCTTCTCTGTCCTCATAAAACATATGGCGTATGTGTCGTTCCAGGTCTACAAAGGCATCTTCGTGACGGGCATGCTGCATGAAATGGCGGTAAAAATGGACCTGAACAAAGCGCTTCTGGGTGGCGACAACGCGCAAAAAGTAACGACCTTTGCGCGGTGACATCGCCAGCTTCTCCAGCTCGGCTTGGATGTCTTGGTGCATTTTCTCGCCCTCACCAATTAACAATTCAAAATAACTCTCTACTTTTAGTCGATATGTTTCATTATCCATCCTCATGCCGTCGATGACCTCGCTTAACCATAATTGTTTGCGATAATTAGACGCGGAAAGGATACATGCGCCCGCAAACGGCAAAAAAAGCCGGACAGCAGTGGGCGCTTAACACGAAGATGGTAGCCCGCTTTGCCTAATTTTGGCTACACGGCAACCTTAGAGAGCCTAAACAGCAGTAAGACGCTTACTGTTGCGTCGTGATCCTTCGGCTGCCCCTCTTCGATGAACGATTGGCCTGAGACGTTAAAACCTGAGGCGCTACATTTCCTTGCGGTAATATGGCGTGAATCAAGATCTAAACTACGTCCATTATAGCAAAGGCTACGTGTACTAGCAAATACGTCGCTCATGTTCGCCTAGTTTAAGGTATGTAGACAGTGGCTACTTTATCGCGCTTTACTGCAGAGAATTACGCGCGGTATGAATTATATGCATGATCCTCCGGCGACTCCTGTTGGTCGCCGGAGAACGCGGACTCGCCTCAGTACTTGTAATCGGAATATGTAACGGTAATTTTCATCATCCATGGACTCAAGGACCCTTCTTGTTTTTCCAAGTAGGCGACTCCGTCGTTGTATATGTAGGACTGGTCGAGGCTCATCTTCCCCCAAGAATAGCGTGCCTCAATGCGGATAATTAAATAAGTCGCGGGGTCGATGAGTACGTCGGCTTCTGTGGCGCCGGATGACAAGTGAGGTTTCCGCACGCCCTTAAGGGTAAGATACTCTTTGCCGCTCCGCCTGGTTATCCCCGTATACTCCCAGTTAAAACGTTCCATTGCCTTACGAAAATCACTGATGTCTTTCATCATGTCGGCAGATACGAATGAAGGTGCGTTCTGGGAATCCACCTGAATGTCGCTGCCGTTTTGCGTAATTGTTGAGGTCCAGCGGTAGAATCCCAACAATCCTCGAGCATAAGCCTCTTGTTTGTATTGCATAACCACCGGTTGGCGCATGGCTTTATTCATGTTCTCGATAATGCTTGCCGTCGTATATGCGCTTGCTTGCGCCGCGGTAGGCAGAAGGAGCAATATGAGCATGAAGAGAATGGATGTCCGACGCAAAACGTCCAAAGCCCGTTGATAAACGGCGGATCGTATCGGCTTGTTTTGCTTTATACCCAGTGATATGCTGGCATTGGACGAACTTGATGATAGGTTCGATTTGAGAGAAGGTGTTTGCATGCCGGATACCATCCAAGAACGTGTATGGACTTTTAAGGCCGAGAACGACGCGGACGTCCGATGCTCCGCCTGCGATGTCGCGTTCAAAGCAGGCGATAGAGTGGTGACCTGTCCGCGTTGCAGAGAGATCCACCATTTCCATTGCTGGACGGAAAAAGGCGCATGTTCAACATTTGGGTGCTCACAACTTGCATCACCCGCGTTGGTTAAAGACAAACCAAATGTGGGAGATCCCCCTACAAAAGAGTCATTTGCCTGGCTGCCCTGGGTTTTAACCATCTCAATCATCCTCCTTCTTGCCGGAGGTTTCCTCTACAACCACATGAAGCGTAGGGATGCCAAGAACATCCTTACCGTAATGGTTCCGGCAGACTTCGATGCTCCCATCATCCAGCAGTTAGGAGAGGAATTCGCTCAGAAGCATCCTCCCTACAAAGTGAACGTTTTATCGATCCCACAGGAAGAACAACTCTTTTATGAAGAAAAGCTGGTGATTATGCTTGTGGCGCGTGATGCTCCGGAAATCATATTTTTACCTTATGATCGATTCTTGTACTACGCCCGACAAGGTGCTCTAGCCTCGCTTGAGAGTATCAGGCAAATGGTAAAGGATATTGTACCTTACGGAGAGCGACTTGACTATGGCATGTTCGACAACACGCTTTACGGCATTCCACATCCGTCTAAAGCGGGATTATTCTCCATCATTTCGATTACGGATAATCAGGAACTGAGTAAGCGACTACTCCTGGAAATCATCGCCGCCATGCCGTATACGGAGGGTATTGACGACAGACGTGCGGCTCCGCCCCCGACATTCTTGGATGCTCTGAGAAAAACAGCCCAGGAATCGGAAGATGCAGCTGAGCAGCCGGACTGACCAAACGCAACGCTATTCCCTATCACGGTTTTTAGAGCCGAACATGTGTATTTTGTTACCGAGATACTCCGAAAAGCATCCGTTGTTCACAGACCGAGCAACCAGATAGTACGCCCTGATGACCTCAGGGCGTCTTCTTATAACTAAAGCGATAGTAACCACATACGATGGAGATGCTTATATATAGAGCTGGCCGGCCTCCCGAACGTAAAACCGGCAGGATATGCGCATGCAAGGAGGATATGTGACGATTGAGAGCCGAAGACTTTTACCAATGTGTTGCCGAGCATTTGAGAACAGACCGTGATAGAGCCAAACAAATTACCCTGTGCGCCCTAGAGAGCCTTAACCATCGCTTAACACAAGAAGTTGCCGAAGAATTGGCGGCGCAACTACCGCGCGATATGGAACACCGGTTACAAAGCGCCGAATACGATGCATCCTGGGATAAGCAGCTGTTTATGGCGCCTTTGATCTGCTTAGCCGATAGTGAAAGACTGCTGAACGAAAAGCATTCTGATCATAATGATCCCCAGCGCCATGATGTCGTAGTACAACAAATCCAAGGGGTGTTCTCCGCCATCAAGCGGTGCGTTCAACCTAGCACCGTAAAACACCTGACAGCATCTCTCCCACCTGAAGTCGATCAGTGGTTCATGGACGCACCCTTATCCTAGTACAAATGCCGACCGGTTCCCGGCAACCCCAAGTATAAAAACGGAGACGTCCCAGTTAACGTCTCCATAATACAAGACTGCCCTGCCGTTACCCACTGATTTCGAGAACCCACCCAAAAGGGTGGTTGTCCGCACGGCGGCTTTCAACTTCCGGGTCTAGGCCCGGCCCGTTGGCCACACGCCATATTGGATTCCCGAAGCTGTCTCGTAGGTTCTGAAATACGAGGGGGCTCACGCGCAGCGCAGCCTTCTATAGCTATCTTACACGCGCGGAGGTACCTAATTCAAGTGGAGACAAGTATCTTCCTCTCTCTAGACTGCCGGTAGAATCTGGTTTACGATGAAAAGGCCAAAATCGTTTCCTGTAGGAGGGCGCTGCATGCTGCATGTAAATGCGATAGCCGTCGGAGATCTCGCGACCAATTGCTATGTTCTAACCGACACCGAAACCCGTAACGCCGCAGTCATCGACCCGGGAGCGCCTGACGATCGTCTAGTAACCGCGTTGAAAGGATACAAACTTACCGATATACTCTTAACCCATGCTCATTTTGACCATATCGGCGGCGTCGGCCTCTTAGCCGATATCTTTACGCCGCAGATATGGATACACGAATTGGAAGCCGCTTGGCTCAACGATCCCGAGCGCAACTTGTCCGCGTGGGTGAGTCCACTTGCTCATGTTACCGCACCTCCGGCTACGGTAATCATCAAGGAGCATAGGACTTACACGCTTCTCGGCCGTGATTTGTACGTTAAGCATACCCCGGGGCACACTCCGGGGCACCTCGTCTACTACATTGAAGACAAGGCCTTTGTCGGCGATCTCATTTTCTGCGGTTCAGTCGGAAGAACAGACTTCCCCGACGGCGATCACCAAACGCTGCTGCGCAGCATCAAGGCCGAAATACTATCCCTACCTAAGCAAACGCCCCTCTACCCCGGACATGGGCCGGCGACTACGGTAGATACGGAGAAGACGCACAATCCGTTCATGCAACAAATGGATACGTTATAGCTGCAGGTCAGGGAGAATGAAATAAGAACAACTGCCGGAATCTCAGCCCCGGCAGTTGCTTACATAAATGTATACTTAGATCAACCGCACCTATCAACGCGTTAAGCCTTTTACCGTGTTCCAGTCCAGTCTTTTAACCACAGCGGTCATTAGTTTGACCACTCCGTCGAAATCGTCGCGATGAATGATGGAGGCATGCGAATGGATGTAACGGGTAGGCACGCTTAGTACCAGGGAAGGGACGCCCTTTCCGTGTAGGTGTATGCGCCCTGCGTCGGTGCCGCCGGCCGCCATGGCATCGAACTGCACGGCAATCCCTTCTTCTTTTGCCACATCCAACACCAAATTGCGTAAACCCACATGCGGTACCATGGACGCGTCATACAGCATGACGACGGGACCTTTACCCAGCTCGGCCACGGCTTCGTTCGGTTTCATTCCCGGCGTGTCTCCTGCAATGGATACGTCCAACGCGAATCCAACATCCGGTCCAATGGCATACGCGCTGGTCTGAGCGCCTCGCAGACCGACTTCCTCCTGTACCGTAGCCACGCCGTAGAACACATTGGGGTGCGGCTCGTTTTGCAGCGCCTTTAGCACCTCAACCACCACTGCGCAGCCGAAACGATTGTCCCAAGCTTTCGCCAACAGGTATTTCTCGTTGGCCATAACAGTGAACGGACAGACTGGTACGATCGGGTCACCGGGAACGACGCCCTTTTCCTCTGCTTCCTCCTTGCTGCTTACGCCTATGTCGATGAACATTTCCCGCTTTTCCACCATCTTTTTCCGATCCTCAGGGGCTAGAACATGGGGCGGTTTAGAGCCGATCACGCCGGGCAGATCGCCTTTTCGGGTCTTCACCACCACACGTTGAGCCAACATCACCTGATCCCACCATCCGCCGAGGGTCTGGAACCGCAGGAAGCCCTTATCAGTAATCTGAGTCACCATAAAGCCGATTTCGTCCATGTGTCCGGCCAGCATAATTTTCGGTCCGGTAGCATCGCCCGCCTTACGAGCAATGAGACTGCCCAGATTGTCATGATCAAGCTCTGCCAGCGGAGCCATCGCCTGCTCAAGGACATTCCTCACCTCATGTTCGTAGCCGGGTAGGCCTGTCGCCTCGGTAAGCTGCTTAAAAAACTCTAATTGCTCCATTATGTCCCTTCCTCCCCTAAGGTACAGATTTGTGCCAGGGCTTCCGCGTCGTACCTGACATGATGTCCTGACAGTTTAGCCAACTGACGGCAGAGTTCCTGCGCCACATCATGCAACGGCGGTGGATTAATTCCTAAATTAGCCATAGATGTAACGCCTTTGCCCTGTATACCGCACGGTGTAATGCGCTCAAACGCAGCTAAATCAGGATGTACATTGATTGCTAATCCGTGCATGGCTACGCGACGCGACACTCGCACGCCGATGGCGGCGATTTTTGCCCCTTGTACCCATACTCCCGTATACGGAGCATCTCGGTGCGCCGCAATGCCCCATTTTGCCAAGACGCGTATACATGCCTCCTCCAAGAGACGTAAATAACGGTGTACATCGTAGTTGACGGCGCTTAGGTGGATGATGGGGTAACCAATGAGTTGCCCCGGACCATGATAGGTGATGCTGCCTCCTCTGCCGCTGCGATAGAAAGCGGCGCCGCTTTGAGTGAGATCCTCGACCGGGGGCAGATGCTCAGGTTTCGTAGCGGTTCCCGCCGTATATGTAGGCGGATGCTCCAGAGTAAGTAATACATCGGGCATCAACTGTCGCGCCCGCTTTTCCAGTAGCATATGTTGCCAATCTAAAGCGGTCACATACGGCTTCCGGCCAAACCAGCCGCACAAAAGCTCACTCATGCTCGCTCGTCCTAATAGATGGGCGTAGTTTCATCATAAGATTCCAAACGACGCTTGACGGAGCGCAGGAATCTCCCGATGACCGCGCCGTCCAGAATACGGTGGTCTAAAGACACGCATAGATTCATAATGCTGCGAATGGCGATTCCTTCCCCAACTACTACCGGCCTGCGCGTGATCGTCTCCATGCTTAAAATGGCTGCTTGCGGATAGTTGATGATCGGCGCCGACATCACGGATCCAAATGCGCCGGTATTATTAACCGTAAACGTACCGCCCTCAACATCCTCCGGCCGCAGTGCGCCCGAACGCGCCCGCACCGCGAGTTCGTGTACCGCATGTGCCAAGCCCACAATGCTCTTCTTATCCGCGTCTTTAACTACCGGTACGATCAAACCGTCTTCTAAATCCACCGCTATACCTAGGTTGATCCGCTTTCTGATGACAATGCGGTCGCCGTCCCACTGGGAGTTTAGAATGGGATACTCGCGCAATCCCTCTACCGCCGCTTTCATCACAAAGGCCAAATAGGTCAGGTTAAAGCCTTCTCGCTGCGCAAATTCCGCTTTGATCGATTCGCGGAAACGCACCAACGACGTTACGTCTACTTCCACCATCGTCCAAGCATGAGGCACAATACGCTTGCTTTCGGTCATATGCTCGGCAATATGCCGGCGCATACGTGTAACAGGGACAACCGCATCTCCTTCAGCGGGGATGATGTTGCGCATTTTGCCGCCACTTGCCGGAACAGCATGCGCCGGCTGAGCTTCTGCGTCATCGGTCTTCGGTCTCTGCGGCTCCACTTGTCTCGGGTCTTCTTGGGTCGAACCGGTCGGCGCTCCTACGGAGAAAGACGGTAGTGCGCCTTTTAAGGCGGCTTCCACATCTTTGCGGGTTACACGACCACCGGTGCCATGGCCTTTAATACTGCCGGGATCGAGGCCGGCAGCGGTAGCGATGTGACGCACTGCAGGCGTGTACTTGTGCGGTTTCGGCGTCTCAGCTTCCTTTAACTCCTCGCCAGAGGATTCCTCCTGTCCGTCCGCATGGTCATCTGCTCCTGCGCTCTGCGCTTCAGGCTGCTGCTCAGAAGCCGAAGCAGTATCTTCAAGCACTTCGGCAATAGGCATATCCACGCTTACCGTCGCGCCTTCGGGAACCAGTATGGCGCTGATCACACCAGCCACCGGCGAAGGTATTTCAGCACTCACTTTATCAGTATCAACCTCAACAATCGGCTCATCAAGGGCTACCTGATCTCCGACGGCTTTGAGCCAACGGCCGATGGTTCCCTCTACAACGCTTTCACCCAACTTGGGCATTCGTATTTGGTAAGGCATAACGTCGGCACCTGCGGCGCCGTTTCACCTCCTGTACATCCGATGAAAAGTATTAGTACTCAGCCAAGGCCCGCAGTGCCTCTTCCAACTGCCGACGTCCGGGCAACAACTGCATCTCCACTTGATGATTGAAGGGCATCATGGGAATATCCGGCGTAGCTAAGCGTTTTATAGGCGCATCTAAATAAAGGAAACAAGCGTCGGCGATGATGGCTGCAATTTCGCCGCCTAATCCGCCGGTAAGGTTGTCTTCGTGAGCAATCAGCACTTTACCGGTTTTGCGTACCGAAGCGCAGATGCCTTCCACATCCAGCGGCGCTAGAGTCCGCAAGTCCAGCACCTCAATGGAGTACCCTTCCGTGCTGAGACTCTCCGCCGCCTGCAGAGCATCGTGCACCATCATCCCATAGGTAATCACGGTAACGTCGTTACCTGGTCGTTTAACATCGGCTAAACCGATGGGGATGACGTAGTCCTCATCGGGGACTTCTCCTTTTACTCCGCGGTAACTACGTTTGTGCTCTAAAAAGAGCACGGG
>DUQB01000016.1 GCA_012838035.1 Bacillota bacterium
TACCTGGTTGAGTACCTGCTCCATCAGTTTGGCCATGCCATCATCGCCAGTAAAAATATGCTGCAGTATCTCTGAATCTAGGGTAATCTGGTACTGGGTCATCGTTCTTCCTCCTCAGGTGTTTTCTCGTCAATCTCACCTTTACTGGAGGAACGATGGCCCTTCCTGCTATCTTAAGGCCTTATGCTTTTTACACCATCTTACTGGACTCTACTGATAAAGTGGACAGGTTGGCTAAAGTTTGACCCATTTGCCGCGCTCACTAACAGAGGCAATGGCTATGTCTTAGTGTTGCAGCTAACACCTGAGGTATAGCAATTGACAGCCTGTACACTGCATAGTCTCGAGCAGACGTACGGCGGCCTTATTGCACATGGAACATATGCCCTTTACCCATGCCGGGAGCTCAGGTTCACGAACACCCGGTCTAAACCACCGCCGCGGGCGTACTTCTCCTGTAGTTCCCGCGGGGTTCCCACGGCCACTACACGTCCGGCGCTCATCATAGCCAAGAAGTCGCAGTGGGCCGCTTCATCCATGTAGTGCGTGGTCACCAACACGGTAGTACCTTCATCCGCTAGGCCGTAAATCAGGTCCCAGAACCTGCGACGTGACGTCGGGTCGACTCCTGAGGTGGCTTCGTCCAACAGCAACAGCGACGGTCGGTGCAGAATGGCACAGGCGAAAGCCAACCGCTGCCGCATGCCGCCGCCCAACTCCCCGGTAATAGTCCGGCGCTGATCCTCAAGGCCTGCCCACGCAAGCAACTGCTCCTGCCGCTGGGCGAGGGCGTCCCCCCGCAGCCCGTAAACTCTGCCAAAGAAGGCGAGGTTTTCCTTTACTGTGAGGTCGGGATAGAGGCTGAATCGCTGCGACATGTAACCCACCTTTTGGCGTATCGCCTCCGCACCGGTGCGCAGGTCGTGGCCCAGTACCCGACCGGCGCCGGCGGTGGGCGCCAGAACGCCCAAGAGCATTCGGATCAACGTGGTCTTACCGGCACCGTTGGCCCCCAATAGGCCCATTACGGTCCCTTCCGGCACGGTAAGCGAGACCGAATCTACCGCCGTGAAGCGGCCAAAGCGTCGGGTGAGTTCGTGCGTCTCTATGGCGTTGCTCATCGGCCTGAAACCTCCTTCTCCGCGGCACCCGTCAACCAGAAGAAGAGATCTTCCAAATTGGCAGGCACCTCGGTGAGCTCGTATCCTGCAGGCGGGTTCAGCTGGACAGCTCGGTCCAGCGCCACCCGCACCCCCTGACCCAAGGGAACGGACCACCGATGGCCGGGGAGTGTGCGTGCTAATGTGAAAGGGAACCACTGACGAGTTAGTGATCACCAAAAAGGGGACCACCCAAAGCACCGAAATTTTTACCTGACTTCCGAGAGTGCCAAATTGTCTTGGAAGTCAGGAGGAGAGGAGATGCTTAAGGTGGTCGATATTGAGTGTATTCGAAAACTGTACTTCCGTGAAGGGTGGTCCATCCGGAGAATCTGTAAGGAACTCCATCACTCCCGCAAAACGATCCGTAAAGCTCTTGATGACGCTGGTCCGTGGGAGTATCGACTTACTCAACCTCGGCCTGCGCCGAAAGTAGGACCGTTTCTTGACTTGATCCGGCAGTGGCTTCAGGAGGATCAACGTGCTCCCCGCAAGCAGCGACACACAGCACGACGGATCTATCAACGTTTGCGGGACGAACACGGCTACAAAGGTGCCGAATCGACGATACGCCGAACTGTAGCCTTATTGCGCCAGGAACTAGGAACTGTACCTGTAGAGCCTTATTTTATCCTCACCTCAGAACCTGGCGAGATGGCACAGGTGGATTGGGGTCAGGCCAAGGTGGAACTGGCGGGCGTACTTACGACGGTACATCTATTCTGCCTGCGGTTACATTACAGCGGCGTATCGTTCGTTTGGGCAAGTCTGCATGAGAAACTAGAAGCCTTTCTCGAAGGACATATGCGGGCGTTCGCCTGGCTTGAGGGCGTGGTTGAGAAGGTGGTGTACGATAACCTTTCACCGGTCGTCCGCAAGGTCTTGCATGGCCATGAAAAGCGAGAGTTGTGCGAACGATTTGTGGCACTGCGGTCTCATTACTTGTTCGAGAGCGTGTTCGCCAACCCAGGAGCCGCTCACGAGAAAGGTGCTGTGGAGAACCTAGTAGGTTACGTACGCCGCAATGTTCTGACGCCCGTACCAAGAGTAGACTCCATGGACGAGCTGAATGCGTTGCTGTTGTCCTGGTGCGAACGAGAGCGTCAACGGCGCCATGAGCGATGGACAGAGGAACACAAGGCGTTGCAAGCTGTTCCGAGCGGAACATTCAAGCCATGTGTAATACATTGGCTTCCGGTAAACAAGTTGTCACTGGTTACCTACGAGTGCAACCGATACTCGGTGCCCACCTACTGCATCGGACAAATGGTACGTTCAGAAGTGTATGCGGACCGCTTGGAGCTTTACTACCGAGGTAATCTGGTGGCAGTCCATCGACATGCGACGGGTCGAGGACATACGGAGCTACATCTGGATCACTTTCTTGCCGCATTGTCTCGCAAGCCCTATGCGGTGACTCATGCAGCGGTAGTACGGCAACTGCCTGAGCCTTACCAGACTCTACGCCGACATTTATTGGAGGCGGACCCCAGCGGATACCGGGAGATGGTGCAAGTGCTTCTCTTGCATAGAGAGTATTCACCGGAATCAGTTCGAGAAGCTGTTCAGGAGGCGATAACTGCAGGTATATACCGGGTGGAGGGGATCCGCCAGTTGCTGATCAACCGACATGATCGATGCGAAGCGACGTCTTCTGTCCCGCCAAGGGGTCCTGAGGTAATGGTAGGCGATCCCCGGCGCTATGACTCCCTACTGGGGGTGAGCGCATGAATTCCAACCCAGCTGTAGTCGAAGAGCTAATCGACTTACGCTGCAAGGAGTTAAAGCTTCCCGGAATGCGATCCGCCCACCGCGAACTGGCACGAGAAGCGATTGAGAAAGACATCCCTCCAGCAGCGTTCCTGTTGAGCTGCCTGAATAACGAGTTGGACACGCGGCTGCGTCGGCGATTGGCAACGAGAATTCGGACTGCAAAGTTTCCTCAGGCGAAGACTCTAAGCGAGTTTGACTTTGGAGTCATTCCACAACTGCCAAAAGCTAAAGTGTTAAAACTGGCAGAGGCGGGCTTTGTGGCTGCAAAAGAAAATGTAATCTGTCTAGGCCCTAGCGGAACCGGAAAAACACACATCGCTACCGCACTAGGGATGGCTGCGATTGAGGTCGGCTACAGCGTGCGATTCATCCGGGTGGTTACGCTGGCCCAAGAGCTCTTGGCTGCGCAGCAAGAGGTGCGGCTCAACCGATATCTGAAGAGTTGGGCTAAGTTCGACTTGGTTATCTGCGATGAGCTAGGGTACTTGAAGTTGGGCCCAGGAGCACCGCTATTCTTCCAGTTCGTGGCGGAACGGTACGAGACGGGCAGCTTGGTGGTGACGAGCAATTTGGAGTTCTCCCGCTGGGAGACACGTTGCTATCGTGACCATTGAGCACATTGGACACAGTAGATTTGGACACCGCCGCTCGCAATGCCACATCTTTAATGGTCACACCCATGGTCAATCGACTCCTGGTGCACAACAGTTAGTGGAACGTTCCACTAAGAATATTTGTCCATTGCCAAGCATTTTCCTCTACAGTCTCGCTAGTTGCATATTCTACGGTTGCTGTGTCACTGTGGTAGCCGCTGCCGTGCTGAGCACATACCATGCTACTGTCGGCTTTTGTACCAGGGGGGATGATGCGGATTGTGGTCAACTTTCCTGATGAGTGTCGCGCTTAGTATAGATGGGCTCTTAGTAGGCTTTTCCTACGGTGCCAGAGGGATTCGCATTCCTGGCTGCTCATTGGCCGTGATCGCCCTATGCACCGGCGCAGGTATGGGTGCATCGATGGGGTTGGGTTACCTCGTGGGCGACTACGTCGGCTGGGGATTGGCCAAGACTTTGGGTGGCGGCGCACTGGTGGCGATGGGCTTATGGCAACTGTTGCAGGCATTGGCACAACGGATCAAGAAGAAGCAGCCAAGCCACTCCCCCTTGTTAGCGCGGTGGCGATTGGCCAGCCTCGGCATTGTTGTGCAGATTATCCGCGACCCAGAAGCAGCCGATCAAGATGCTTCGGGAGAGATTGATCCGCGGGAAGCCATTGCTTTGGGTACCGTACTGGGAATCGATACTTTAGCCGCAGGCTTTGCCACCAGTCTCCTCGGTTTTGGTCCGCTCCTCATCTTGGCAGTCACCTTCAGTCTGCTCGTTCTTACCTGGTTTGGCTTGCTACTGGGGAAAACGCTCAAAGCTCGTCCTGCAGGTGAGACGGCGCCCCTCCTCCCCGCATTATTATTGATCCTCATCGGCTTGTGGGAACTGTGGTGATGCTCCACTCATTGTGCGAGTATTCCCTGCCACTCGTAACTCCACTTGAAATGTATTTCTTGCTACCCTGTTTTGCCTTAGGAAGGAAAAACGCTCACGCCATCGAAAGATAATACGTCATATGATAACGTCGTACACGACAACTAATCGAAGAACACTAAACAGCTTAAGACTCTGAATCAAACCGTAACCATCCATCTTACCACCCAGCAAAACTTCATATCATTAAACCGCAAGGAGGATGTAGGAATGAATGTTAGTCGCCAAGTTGTGGGAAGCCCGATCACTCGGGCAAAGGTTTGCGTATGTGTGACCGTATTGTGCTTACTCTGTCTGAGTATGGCTGCGCAATCAGCCACGACCTTACGTGTTCAAATGATAGGTTACTTTGATGCGATCCAGTATCTCCAGAACACCGTTATCCCAGCTTTTGAAGCCAAGTTTAATGTAAAAGTCGAGTTCGACAGAGCCACCTGGGCTAATAGGCAAGAGAAGCTGATTGTCGGTACGGCAGCCGGTACACCGCCAGACGTGTTCATGAATGGCGCAGAGCATGTGGTGGATTTGGTAAATAGTGGTTTGGTTGCACCGCTGGACAAGTATATCGCTAACTGGCCTGATTTACGGGATTTTGCCCCTGCCACCTTACAGAATTCAGCGTTATATGGTCACCAGTACGGTATACCGCTTTACACCGATACGCGGTCGTTTTGGTACAGAGCCGACTTCTTTGAGGAAGCAGGTCTTGACCCTGATTCTCCGCCAACCACCTGGAGTGGGCTTATTGATGCAGCCAAACGATTGACAAAGACCGATGGCAATCGTGTGATTCGCCAAGGATTCGACCTAGTGCGTTGGACTGGAAACCAGAACGGATTGCAAGATTATGTAGTCTATCTCTGGCAAAACGGCGGCGAGCTGGTGAACCCCAATACCTTTGAAGCTGTCTTCAATAGTACTGCCGGTATTGAAGCGATGCAGTTCATGGTCGACCTGCAAGACGCGGTTCGTATGCAAGGGTACACCGTAGACGCCGGTACTGGTTCGGGCAGCCCGATCGTGCGCGGTACCGCTGCAATCAACTTGAATACCGGGGCGGTAGCAAGTGAGACTCACAAACTTGACCCGGATCTAGTGAAGCATATGCGTGCCATAGTGCCACCGCCGGGTCAGAAGAACCGCGTATCAGTTACCTTCAGCAACTGGTTAGCTATTCACTCCGATAGTAAGCAAAAAGACCTGGCTTGGGAGTTTATCAAGCACATGACCGAAGCGCAAACCTTGGCCAAGTTCGACAGCTATCTTGGCACCATTTCACCCCGCCGCTCCACAGTGAGCAAATTCGTACGTGACCTGCCGCTGGTCAGCTACATCTACCAGACACTGGACTATGCCCGGCCTTTCCCGGTATATCCCTACACTAATGCACTAGGCGCAGCTTTCGCTGGGCAATACAAACAAATCATTAATGGCACGTTAGGTGTCAAGACAGGGTTGGATGAAGCAGCACGTCTGTGGAACCTGGCCTTAAAGGAAGGAGAGTAAAAGTGAGGCAATATTATTGGGTAGTGTTAATGGCTTTATGTGTATTACTGGGCGGCGTGGTCAGTGCCGAGGAAGTCACCCGGTTCACCGCCAAAGAGATTGCCGTGCTCTACGACGAAGATTTTTCAGATATGCCGGTAGGTCGCTTTCCGGTGGGGTGGCAAATCCGACCCAATGAAGATGCTACGCCAAATTACAAAGTAGTTGAATTCCCACAGTCTGCCAGCGGTCGTGCTTTGCACGCCTTCAACGGCGGTATCACTTGGGGAAACATGGGACATGCGCTAATTCTCGCACCAGGTATTGCGCCTCTCACGTCAAGCGATTCAAAGATACTTATTGAGTCCACCGTATGGATCGACAAAGGTGCCATCTGGCGTACCTACCTATTTCCGGCGGGAGTTGTCTGGCCGCCATATAAAGATATTGGCGCCAAGTCTGCCACGACTCCGATTGAACACACAGATTTGCAGCGCCATGTAGTTCAGCATGTGTACGATCCAACCAACGCTACTATCGAGACGTATTTCGACTACATACCGGTGGAATCAGGCAATAAAGCGTATCGTGACGCCACCCTGAAATCGTATCCTACCGCCGGTAAGACCGATTACAACATCGGCATTTATACGCAAGGCTTAAACACCACCGAAATGTATTGGGAGCGCATTCGCGTAGTAGAAATAGCTCGCTAGCTTCTAGGTCTGGTACAGCGCATGGTCTTAGCTACTGCGAAGGCCATGCGCTTTTTTGGGAGGTTCTCATGTGCTTATTCGCTGCAGCTTGTTATCAGTCGTTATCTTAATGATGTTTACACTGCCCGCATCGATAGCTTATGCGCAGACAAACATCACCAAAAACCTTTCGGAACTAAAACAGAGCTGGTATGAGCGCGGCATTGTCGACGTGGAATTACCGGCACTGAACGCCGCTGAAAAAGAACGGCTGTTAGTCGACTTGGCTCAACTTGGTGCCACTGCTTACATCAAGGGCACTGACCCAGTCGGCTTTGCATTTGCCTACCAAGCGTTATACCAGATGCTTGATGGCCTTCCACTCGATGCAGCATTAGTAGCAGCTCTTGATTCTCCTGACACCAAGGTCCGTGCTCGAGCTGCAGATGCCTTAAGAGTCTTCTTCGAACGTACGCGAATGATCTGCGCTCCCAATAATCCCCTACCGGAGGGTTGCTCTTCCGTAGGGATTTTTTACAACGGGAACCGTACTGCTTACTTGATTAATCAGGTCCAACACCAACTCGAGCAACGCAGCAATTGGAGCACCATGGAGTTTTTACGACTCAGTCGGAATATCCGCCCTCTGCTTGAGGAGACAAGCATTGACACAGATGAGCTCGCCTCTACACTAGCGCGTAGGCTACTGGTGGAGCTTGATCCCGAGACGAAACATGGTTTGGTAGATGCGCTCGGCTCTTATTTAGCGTCAAGCGGAAATGCCGGCGTGGAAAAACTTGCCGCGGTTTTGCGCAATAATTTGACCGGAGCCAATAGCAGTCTCGCGGAAAGCTTTGTTTTAGCGGTAGCGGAAATCAACCCCGAAGAAACGGCTAAAGCGCAAGGCTGGATAGCGTTATTCAACGTTTTGGAGTCTAAAGACAGCGTTCCCGCTCTAGGTGTACTACTAAGTCACCCCGACTTCAACGTGGCTTGGCGATCGGCAGAGACAGCTGCCTGGTTTACCGGAAAAGATGAGCTAGTGCCGGTTTGGGTTGCCAATATGAGCGATGAAAGTGCGGCAGTGCGTTGGGCTGGTGTTCGAGCTTTTACAGCGATAGGCTTAGGCTTACAGCCGGCTGTTGCATTGCAAGTAGGTGATGCAAACCAGCACCGCGACTCAATAAGAGCAGCGTTAATTGCCCTGCTAGACGATGATGCACCATCTGTACGTTGGGCTGCACTTGAGGCGCTCGAACTGTGGCTGGATAAAGACGCTGTACACGGGTACGATTCGCTCATGGCGATTCTTCAAGATGCTGAAGCTCCTGAGGATGCACGGGCAAGAGCTGCTCGTCTGTTGATACAGGTTGCACCCACAGCGGAAAAGCTGCAACCCGAGGTTGCACAATTAGCGCAACTACACAACAAAGTGGCTATCTACAAAAGCAAAACGGAAGGGTACAACACCTTCCGTATTCCCGCTATCGTACAGACCACTAAAGGTACGTTATTGGCATTTGCCGAAGGCCGTCGCAACAGTGCGTCAGATACCGGCGATATTGATGTGGTGCTAAAACGCAGCACTGACCAAGGGCAGACCTGGAGCAGCTTACAGGTAATCTGGAGTGACGGTACAAACACCTCTGGTAATCCCACTCCGGTTGTGGATGAGGAAACCGGTCGCATCTGGTTGTTCATGGCCCATAATCATGGGTTAGATACAGAGGCTGCCATTAATGCAGGTACCAGCATCGGCATCCGGACTTTATGGTTGACCTATAGTGATGACGATGGCTTAACCTGGGCTGCGCCGCGCAACATGTTCAGTGAAGTGCAGGATCCCAACACCAAAGGTGACACTGTAGGTCCAGGCATTGGCATTCAGTTGCGTCACGGTCCACATAAAGGGCGTTTAGTAGTTCCTGCGTTAGGACGCGTTATATACAGCGACGATCACGGCAACACCTGGAAACAAGGTGGTAGAGTCGGCGCAGGAAACGAATCTCAGGTAGTAGAGCTTTCCGATGGACGCCTCATGCGTAACGATCGCCCGGCATCGTGGTCGCCGACCAATGCAGTAAGGAGCAGACGAGTACTGGTGATATCTGAAGACCAAGGCCAAAGTTGGGGACCTGTGCGTTACGCTCCTGAGTTGACTACGCCGTATGTGCAAGGCAGCATAGTACGTTACAAAGCAGCCGATTCACCTGTGCCGGAGAGCCGTTATTTGCTGTTTTCCAACCCTGCGTTGGAGACACAGCGCTATGATATGACGGTTTGGCTTAGCCAAGATGATGGGGAAACCTGGCCAATCAAAAAATCCATCCACCCTGGTCCTGCAGGTTATTCTTGCCTGATACCGCTTGCGGACGGCAACATAGGCTTGCTATTTGAGGGCGGTAAAGACTGGGCATATGAGAACATCTACTGGACTCGTTTCTCACTAGATTGGTTGATGGATCAGTAATTGTAGGGTTCATCATATGCCAAATGTTGAGTATTTCGGAGCAAAGCCTTAGAATAAGCGGTGGAGCAGCATCGGATGCGTACCAGCGGGTGTACAAGCCTATTAGGCACTCTCTGGGACCTCCTGATAAGGTGTGTCATAGTTAGCAGTGATCATGAGTAGAAACCGTATTCTCATCTGGTACTTACTGTGTGCGCTACTTCTGCCTGCTATATCGCTGGCTGCAACCAGTAGCTCAATAGTGCCTGCGCAGCTATTAGAGATTCTCAATGACAAGTCGGCGCAAAAGCCATTGATTATCGACGTGCGGGCAAAAAGTGATTATGAGAAGGGTCACATCCCCGGCGCTGTGTGGGTAGCCGAGACTGCCCGGATGGATAGCCCCGACATCGGCCAAAGAGTAAAGAGCCTGCTAGCTGACCACGTTGCCCAGGGCGGAAAAAACGAGATAGTTGTTTACTGCTTCAGCGGATATAGTTCAGTAGTTGCGGTCGAAATGCTGAGCAAGCTCGGCATGCAGGTAGTAAACCTCAGGTACGGCTTCAATGGCTGGTCCGGCCTAGCAGACGCACCTGTCGTTACAGACTGAGTCATCCATTCCTTACCGCCGTCTAAGTAAATCCCAGTGCATCAATCAAAAGGCCATCGTTTCATTTCAAGAGAAACGATGGCCTTTTGCGGCCAACTAAGGTGCAACCAACAGATCGGCTACCGACATGCGCTCATTACTTCCTATACTTCTGCATCTCCAGCTCCACCAGACGGGACACTTCCTCAAGTCCTGCCCGCGGTGTGACACTGCCGTTTAGCGCTGGGCCAAGTAGTTTCTCCAACTGCGTGTTATAGAAACTGAGCGCTGGAATGGCAGGGCGGTAACGCTCTGTTGTAATGGCAATGTCTGTCCAAACCTTCCAGTCTGCATCTCTGCCTAGATTGCGGAAAGCCGGCGCTTTAATATTAGCAGTAATCCATCCAGAGCCTTGCGAGAAAAGTGAAGCGCCCTCAGGGTCGGCTGTGATGTAGTGGATAAACTTCCATGCATCATCAGGGTTTTTGGCACCCGTTAGGATGCCGACACTCCATCCGCCAATCCAGGCCGGATTAGTAACGCCGCTCTCCGGATCGATCGGCATGGGACCAAAACCGAATTCAAAATCGCGGAACCGCTGCTTATGCAGGAAGTAATCACCGGTTACATAAAAGCTCATGGCCTGACGACCGGCAAGGAACCGGTTTTGGCCGGAAGGGAGTCCTTGCCCTAGGCTCATGTACATGTCGTTATAGCGGGTCCAGTAATCCTTCAGATACTCAAGCGCTTTGACGTTGCGTTCGTGATGGGCTGTGACTCTGCCGGTGGCAATGTCATAGAAGTCGCCGCCAAAAATCCAACCCCAGGTGAATATCGTATTGGCGTTACCGTAGACTGTCCACGGCACAATGCCAATCTGGCGGGGAGAGCCATCAGAATTGTACATGGTCAGCCTATTAAAGTAGAGGTCAAATTCCTTCACTGTGGTCGGCCCTTTGGTCGGCGGCAAGCCCACCTCAGCAAATTTGGCCCTGTTCCAAGCGAGGGCGAAATTGGGGTCGATCTTCATAGGTAGGGCCCATATTTTCCCGTCCCACAGATTTTGGTCCCACGCAGCCGGTACAAATGTATCTCGCTTGACACCGGACTGCTCAATATACTTGTCGAGAGGCTGCAACAGACCGTCTGCTCCCCAGGATACAGCAGGCCAAACAACATATATGTCGGGTTGTTCGCCGGCAGCGATACTTAGCTTGGCTTTATCTTCGGTCACACCGTAAACAATCTCCACATGGATATCCGGGTACTTCTCTTCAAACCCCTTGATGGCAGGCAAGAGTCCCAAAACGCAACCGTTGGTAGGACTATCCCCCCACCTTTCCGCAATACGTACTGTGGATCCGGCTGCCAGCCCTGCAAGCATTACCACAACTGCCAGTGTAGAGACGAAGCACATCGTTGGCTTTACCATTCGTGTTAACGTCCTGCGCATGCGTTATCTCTCCCTTAGCGGATAGATGTTGCTTGGCTTCAATCGTTTCACTTGACCCACACCTATAGCTTCACCGATTTGAGATTTGATCCTATTAATTTACTAATGATAGTTTCTTGCAGAGGCTTGCTGCCCAGGGCTCCTGGAAAATTGCTGGTATCTATATTAACAGACACTGGAGAGTGGAGTGAGATCATGGCTGAAGGCACATACTTTGCCCAGCTAACCGATATCCATATATCGCCTGAGGCAACAGTTGAAGCTGCCAACGCAGAGCGCTACCTAGCCCGTGCACTGCAGGAGATCGCTGGCCTAAGACTGCATTGCCAATTTGCCGTCATCACCGGAGATGTGGTGTCAGCGGGTACCGAAGGTGAGTTTCGGCGCTATCTCGACCTGGTAGCGAATTGCGATATTCCCTTATACGCCATTCCGTCCGGCACTCACGACGCTTGGGATAACGAAGAGCCATGGAGCAAGTTCATAGGCCGGCGACGGTATTGCCTTGATGCCGGGGACCTGCGTTTAGTCCTACTGGGAGAGCAATGTATTGGCAAGCCACGCTGGCAACGGCAACTAAGCCAAACGGACCTGGACTGGCTTGAGGAGTGCCTGAAAAGCGCAGGTGGCCGTCCGCTTGTATTGGCATTTCATGCACCCCTACTGCACAACGGCCATGATTATGTAGACGTGTGGGCAGGCGGCAAAGCACAACCACTACTGGACCTTGTGCGGCGTTACCATGTTACAGCCCTATTAACCGGCCACTGGCACTTGAACGGCGAGTGGCAGATTGAGCAAAACCAGATCCGCGTCATCAATACCGGAGCGCTATGCGGCTGGGGATGGAATGGCATTCCGCCTGCACCACGTTACGGCCTGCGGCCAGGATACCGACTCGTCTCGTATGAAGCGGGAGAGCTGCGCTCCATTTGGCGGGATCTTGGCACCCCTGCGCAGATAAACCTCACTTGGGTGGGTGACATACACACCGCCGGACCCCGCCCACAAGTGCGCGATGTGGCAATAGGCATGCCATCCAAAATCCAGGCGCAATCCTTTTCCCTAAAAGGCGTGATCGAAAAAGCTGAATGGGCATTATGCCGGATAACAAACATCGATCCTATTGGTCGTGTGACATGGAACCTGTGTGAGCCAGGTTGGCAACCCCTGGAGCTGAAGTCGTCCCATTTATGGAGCGAGTGGGAAGCCACAGTGCATCCTGAAGACTTCTCACCAGGTGATGGCGCCTTGGTGGTCAGGGCGTGGGAAAGCAAAAGGGTTGTGGCATATGATGCGGTTCCTGTCCATATAAACCACAGCGGCCAGATGCAAGCGGGTAACTTGCATCTGTTCGTGCTCTGGTCGCCACCGTGTGAGTAATGCAGTATCTGTGGATCTCACTGGCTGCGCTTGCTTATTGTGCCTTGAGGGCTAGGATAGTGTCCACTAGGGCTTGCAGCGCACTCAATTGCGCTATCCGCGCCGCAGAGCGACAGAACAGGCGGTTGTCCTTGCCCACTGGGCACCCTGTTAACAATAGAACATCTGCTAGTTTGGCTAAGGTGGAATGAGGCGCACTGGTCAACACAATGACTTTGGCGCCGCGCTCACGATCGCTTAAGATGCGTGGTATGATTTCCGGCCATTCACCTCGATGTGATACCACAAAGATGATCGAGTTTTCGTCTACCAGTTCGTATGACATAGCCAACAAGGCAGTATCTGAGAAAGACATTGCCCTGCACCCTACAGACGAAAGAGCTGCTGCGGCTAGTTCACCTACCAGTCCAGACCTGCCGGAGCCGTATATAAAGCAATTACGCGCTTCGCTCAAGTACTGCGCCGATTTAGTTAGCATTTCGGGATCAAGAATCTCTATTGTTTCTCTTACAGCCATGTTCACATTGTGATAGATACGCTCACGATCTGCTAATATCGGTTTAGGATCACCATTAGTCTCTTCAATCGCCCAGCGCATACGAAACTCTCGGAAGCCCTCCATCCCCAACGCCTGGCACATGCGCACCACTGCCGATTGACTGCAACCCGCTTGCTCTGCTACTTGCGCCAGATCACTGGTCGGATGCAGCCCGCCTTTCGTGAGTAACCAGGTAGCTACCTTTTGCTGTGAAGGAGTTAGCTTATCAAATGCATTAACTAAACAAGCTCGTAGACTGACACTCTCGGCTAGTTGCATTCCACGGCCTCCGTATCCGATGAGAACATACAATTTCATTCTAGCATGCAAGAAACTTGCAGCAAGTTAAGCTGGATGCTTATCTACGGCCGTGTCAAAAGTGCAACTATCTCGTTTGGCTCCTCAGGATATAGCTTCACGCAAGGCCAAGTCCTAGATTTGGTGTAAAATCGTTCCTCCAGACGGTGAACTAACATTACGCCGCTCTAGTTTGCCTATCCGCCTGTTCTTGTTGAACTGCAGTTTCTTGTTGTGCCTTCCACGCCCAGTACTCATCCATGTTGAAATACCGGTGAGTAGTGGTCCACTGTTCATCTTGCTCCAGTCAAAACTGCTCCAAGTAATCGTAAAGCCGATGCCGAGTTAGGAAATATGCGAATCACCCGTTCACGGCGTCGGATCTCTTCGTTCAGGCGTTCTACGGCATTTGTGCTACGTAGCCGACGGCGATAATACTCAGGAATAGCCATAATCGCCATAGCGTCCTCAAAGCCGTTCTCTAGGCACTCTATGGCCTTTGGTGCTTTCGCTGCGAAGTCGGTTACGATCTCGCTATACAGCTTTCTAGCTGTGGACATATCGATGGCATCAAACATGGACCTCAATTTCATCTTCAGCTCATCTTGGTGGCGCTTGGGACAGTTGTCTAGGATATTACGCATGAAATGCACCTGACAACGCTGCCACAGGACGCCCTGGAAATGGCGTTACACCGCTTTCACTAGCCCCTTAAGGCAACTGTGAGGCTCTACGCGGCTATCCATCCGCACTTTGATTTGCAAACCGTCCACTAACACAAATGGGTATGTACCGCCCTTGATTGGTCTTTCATTCCAGGCGTTGACTGCCGGGTCGAGTTGCTTGCAAAGCTCAGAGACCGTGGACTTAGAAAAGTCTACCCCACATAGTTCTTCAGTGATTCGCTGCACTTTCCGGGTAGAGACACCGTTCACCACCATCTCCATTAGAGCCAGGACCAAGACTTGCTCACTCCGCTGGTAACGCTCAAAGAGCTACGTCGAAAACTGACCACTACGTAGCCGAGGCACCTGAAGCTCTAAGGCTCCTACCCGCGTGTTCATCGTCCGGAGCCGGAAGCCATTCCGATATGCTTGACGCTCTTTTGTTCGCTCATAAGGCTCCGCTTGTATCTGCTCCGTAACCTGGGCATTGAGCACCTGGTTGAGTACCTGCTCCATCAGTTTGGCCATGCCATCATCGCCAGTAAAAATATGCTGCAGTATCTCTGAATCTAGGGTAATCTGGTACTGGGTCATCGTTCTTCCTCCTCAGGTGTTGTCTATACAATCTCACCTTTACTAGAGGAACGATGGCCCTTCCTGCTTCTACATAGGGCCTTATCCTTTTTACACCATCTTAATGGACTCTACTAAGAATGGGGCGCCGCAAAAGGCGTTACGGTAACGGTGTTGTTTGTTTCTTGGAACAATATCCCCGAAAAAGTTGCTGTGATGACGGCTGCAGGCATTCCTCCTGATGTCATTCGCGTCGATGGTCCGCCGAATATTCGCGCCTTATGGTATATGGGCATATGCGAAGATCTGACCCCCTATGTCCAACGCGATGTCGGCGCCAATCTCACCAATA
>DUQB01000117.1 GCA_012838035.1 Bacillota bacterium
GCGGGGCCGCAGGTCGTCGGCGATGAGCCGATAGCCCATGTATCGCCGACCGCCCTTCAATCAGGCGTAGTGATAAGCGATTTATTCACTGCGCTAAATACTCATGCGGATTTGCTGCAGCGCTACTTTGCCAGTAGCGTTCGACCACTAGAAGATACCGTAACCGCACTGCACTATGCGGCACTTACGACCGGCGCCTTCATTTACATCCCCAAAAATGTACAGGTAGCGGAGCCTATAGTGCTTAAGCAACGCGGGTACACCTCTCAGCGCCTGCACAGCAACCATGTGCTGATCATTGCTGAAGCAGGCAGTCAAGCGCATCTAGTGGAATCTTTGCTTCCAGATGCCGGAGACGGTTTGTTTCTAAATATCGTGGAGGTCTTTGCCCTGGAAGGCGCCTTTGTGCAATATGCATGTACGCAAGAAGGTGCGCATGGCTGCCGGCATTGGGCTCATCGCAAGGCGACGGTTGAGAGCGACGCGCAAGTGGAGTGGATACTGGCATCGTTAGGTGCCAAAATGAGTAAAGATAACACTACCACTATTTTAAAAGGCGTCGGTAGTCAGGTGCGCAACCTGGCCATCTTAATGGGCACCGCCGATCAACACCATGATGTCGGTATCGCCATCGATCACCAGGGAGAACATACGCATAGCGACATTATGGCCAAGAGCGTCGGCGCCGATACCGCCCGCGTCATCTACCGGGCCGGCACTCACATAGGACACACGGCACGTTATGCTACGGCGTATCAGAAAGGAAACACCTTGTTGCTCGATAGTACGGCGCGAGGTGATGCCATACCCGCATTAACCATTGATGTGGACGAAGTACAAGCCAGTCATGCGGCAACGATCGGTCAAGTCGATGAGAATCAATTGTTTTATTTGATGAGCCGCGGCCTGACGCGTCAGGAAGCCGTCCGCATGGTGGCATTAGGTTTTGTCGATCCCATATTGCAACGCTTACCCAGCGAAGAACTACGGACGCATCTGTCCAAATCTATCGATAGGAAGATGGCTTGATGGATACTGCCGCAATACGAAGCGATTTCCCCATTCTGCACCAAACAGTGAACGGCAAACCTTTGGCGTATTTGGACAGCGCCGCTACCGCGCAGAAACCGCGGCAGGTGTTGGATGCACTTAACCAGTATTATCTGCACGATAACGCCAATGTACATCGTGCCGTGCATGCTCTGGGTGAACGAGCTACGCTGGCGTATGAAGGGGCTCGAGCCAAAACCGCACGCTTTATCGGGGCGCCTCATGCCAGGCAGATCGTCTTTACACGTAATACTACGGAAGCTGTCAACTTGGTTGCCTATAGCTGGACCGATCGCTTAACGCCGGATGATGAGATCCTGATTACGCCAATGGAGCATCATAGTAACATGGTGCCTTGGCAGCAAACGGCGTTGCGGCAAGGTTGTCGGCTCCGTTATATGCCTTTACGGCCAGACGGCAATATCGATATGCAGAAGCTGCCCGAATACCTCAGCCCGCGCACCAAGTTGGTCGCGCTGACGCATGTATCCAACGTACTTGGGGTAACGAATCCGGTCGCCGAAATCACAGCGTTGGCACACCAGGTGGGAGCACGCGTGCTGATTGACGGTGCGCAGGGCGTACCTCATTTCAAGGTGGATGTTACCGCGATTGATTGTGACTTCTATGTTTTTTCCGGCCATAAAATGTGTGCTCCTACCGGAATCGGCGTATTATATGGTAAGCTGGAAGCATTGGAAGAGCTCACGCCGTTCTTGTATGGTGGAGAGATGATCGCTACGGTCTCATTGGAAGCATCCACGTGGAAAGAGTTGCCTTGGCGCTTGGAAGCGGGTACGCCGAACATCAGCGGCGCTATCGGACTAGGCGCCGCCGTAGATTATCTGGAAAGCATCGGCATGGACGCCATAAAAGCACATGGTGATGCTCTCACGGCGTATGCTCTGGAAGTACTCAGCGCAATGCCGGGAGTAACCATCTACGGTCCATTGACGGGCCGTACCGGGTTGGTTACTTTCAATCTTGCGGATATCCACCCACACGATGTCTCTACGGTCCTCGACCAAGAAGGTGTGGCCATTCGTGCCGGTCATCACTGTTGCCAGCCGTTGATGCGATGGTTGGACGTGCCGGCTACGGTACGGGCCAGCTTTTATCTGTATAATACCGCTGCGGAAGTCGACATGCTGGCCCAGGCATTAGAAAGGACGCGGGAATTCTTTGGCGCTAGATGATCTATACCGTGAAGTGATCATGGACCATTACCGTTCGCCGCGCAACTATGGTTCACTGGATAATCCTACCCATACCATTTCCCTTACCAATCCGTTCTGCGGGGATGAAATCATCCTTGAACTGCAGGTTTCAGACGGAGTGGTCAGCGCGGCAAAGTTTACCGGCAGAGGTTGCTCCATCAGTCAAGCATCTGCATCACTGATGACGGAAGCCATCATCGGCAAACCGGTGGATGATGCGGTAGCCATGATGCGCGGTTTTCGCAGAATGATGCGTGGTCAATTAGAGAACGAAGAGGAAATGGGAGATTTAGTAGCGCTCGCCGGCGTCGGCAAGTTCCCAGTGCGGGTAAAATGCGCCGTATTCCCTTGGGAAGCGTTACGCCAAGCGCTTACGCCGGAACAATTGCCCGATGACGATTAAATATCGGCGGGCGCGGTCTACGCCGGATTCAATTTAGTAGGGAGAGATACGATTGGTACATAATGTGACGTTAATACCGGGTGATGGTGTCGGACCTGAGCTGACCGCCGCGGCAAAACGTGTGCTGGAAGCGACGGGTGTACGGTTTAACTGGGAAATTCTAGATGCCGGCGCTGACTGCATGGATAAGTATGGTACTCCCTTACCCGACCATGTTTTAGAATCAGTCAAGCGGAACAAAGTAGCTCTGAAAGGCCCAATAACAACCCCTATCGGCACGGGATTCCGCAGCGTCAACGTCGCATTGCGGCACGAACTGAATCTGTATGCTTGTGTGCGTCCGTGTAAGAGCTATCCGGGCGTCAGGTCCAGATATGAGAATGTAGATATCGTGATTGTGCGTGAAAATACGGAAGATCTCTATGCCGGCGTGGAGTACAAGCCGGGTAGTGAAGAAGCACGGCTCATTCATAGCTGGGCCCCAAACAAGATTAAAGAGGATGCGGCAATTTCTATAAAGCCCATCTCTGCCGCAAGTTCACGCCGGATCGTCAAATATGCTTTCGACTACGCCGTTAGCCGGGGGCGTCGAAAGGTTACTGCTGTAGCCAAAGCCAATATTATGAAGTATACCGACGGATTATTCTATGAGGTCGCTCGGGAAGTGGCCAAAGAGTACGAAGGCCGCATTGAGTACGAGGAACGTTTGGTGGACGCCGTTTCGATGGCTTTGGTGCAGAATCCGAGCCAATTCGACGTGATGGTCATGCCTAATTTGTACGGTGATATACTTTCAGATACCTGCGCGGGGTTGGTCGGTGGGTTAGGCGTTGCTCCGGGGGCTAATATTGGTGACGATGTAGCGGTGTTTGAGCCGACGCATGGTTCGGCCCCCAAGTATAAGGGGCAAAACAAGGTGAATCCCACAGCCTTAATCCTCTCCGGCATGCTGATGTTGCGTCATCTGGAAGAGAATGACGCTGCAGACCGTTTGGAGCAGGCCGTGATGCAGGTGATCGCCGAAGGAAAACACGTAACCTACGATATGAAGCCGGATCGTAACGATCCGACGGCAGTTGGCACACAAGAGATGGCGGACGCCATAGTCGCCAAGTTAAGGTAGCTTTTAGCAACTGCCTAATCGTGATACTACATGCAATGAGGAGTCGGCTTAGAGTTCGACTCCTCTTCTGTAAAAAAAGGTGGATCGTTTATGATCGTCACCGTTACGTTGAATCCAGCCTTTGATAAACCACTGTCAGTGGACCGGTTGCAACCCGGCGGGTTGCATCGGGTTGACGTGGGCCCCATTGTACCATCGGGGAAAGGGATCAATGTGTCTCGTGTATTGCGGCGATGGGGCGTTGCCACCAAGGCGGTGATCATGGCCGGAGAAGGTCAAACGGCACTTGTGCGCAGCTTAACGGCCGAAGAGATTCCCTGTCGCGTAGTACCGGTAGCCGGTCAGGTGCGTATGAACATCAAGCTGTTTGAGACTGCATCCGGTAGGATGACGGAGTTGAACGAGCCGGGACCATTAGTAGAGGAGGCCGATGTGCAGCAGCTGGAGAATGCCTTGACGGAGGAGTGCGTCGGTGCGCGCTTAGTGGTGTTTGCCGGTAGTCTGCCTGTAGGCGCAGCGCCGGATTTATATTCCAGACTTCTGAATCTGGTCACACGGCTGGGATGCAAAGCGGCACTCGATACCTCAGGGCCTGCTCTGCGGCTAGCAGCGCAAGAGCGCCTCTATGCTTTGAAACCAAATTATCGGGAAGCACTAGAGCTATGCGGTTATCCGGTCGGTGCTACTCCGTCTGTTGTTGAGCTGCTATCTTCTTTAGCCAAATTGGATGTAGAGCACTTAATTCTCACCTTAGGCGGTGACGGTGCTTATTTTTTTGCAGGCAGCCAACTGGTGCGGACCATACCGCCCCAGGTTAAGGTGGGGAATACGGCTGGGGCAGGTGACAGCGTGCTGGCCACCTATTTGGCAGGTTTGGAACTTGGTTGGAGCTTGGCGGAGCGTGCGGCAAAGGCGACAGCAGCCGGTACTGCTGCGGTACAGGGCTTGGGTACAGGTTTATGTACTCCGGAAGCGGCTGAAGCTTTGCTACCTCGGGTGACAACGCAGATCTTGGCGTATTAGGCGTCTGTGGCAGCAGGGGACTACGTGGTAATTGTTGAATGGATTAACTGACGGCCTCCATTGTTCATCCTTGCATAAGGCAGCTTAAGAGCGGCAAGCTATAGGAAACGATACGTCGCTGTGGGCGGATCATAAGCAAACAAGGGAGGCGTAAATGATGGCTGAACGATCCCTGGAGATAGAACGCATTCTGGATTTTGTGAGCACAAATCGTAATTCCTACGCCAGTATAGCGGTGTGCCGCCGAGCGTTGGATCCCGGTTTAGAGCAGGTCACGCGCGAAACAGTGGATGAACTCCGCAATTATCTGCTGCAGGCTCCAGATGCGGAAATCGACGCCTATTACTCGGTGGTGATGTAACAGGGACGTTTGCAGCGCATGGAGGCTCTGCTTTGCGACTGGCGATTATTGGCGGTACCGGGGTCAAACGCGAACAGCTTCTGTCCGAGGTAAAAGACAAAACCATACGAACTCCCTTCGGCGAGGCGCATGTATTAGAAGGCCGTGTCGGCGCAACCGATGTACTCTTTTTATCCAGACACGGCGCAGGGCATAAACTGCCGCCTCATGCCATCAACTACCGCGCTAATATATGGGCTTTACGCGAGATGGGATGCCAAGCCATAGTGGCTACGGCAGCCGTGGGCAGTTTGCGTACTGCATGGGAGCCCGGAACGTTTGTTATTGTTGACTCGTTTTTGGATTTTACCCATGGACGGGCAAGTACTTTTTTTACCGGAGAAGATGGTCGGGTTGTTCATCAAGACATGACCTATCCCTATTGCGAAACGCTGCGAAATATTTTATTACATGCAGCGCGTCAACAGCAGGCGCCCGTGCGTGAACACGGGTGTTACGTGTGTACTAACGGACCGAGGTACGAAACCGCTGCCGAGGTGCGCGCGTTTGCTTTGCTGGGCGGCGATATTGTGGGTATGACGGGAATACCGGAGGTAGTGCTTGCTCGAGAACTAGGCTTGTGCTATGCCACCGTAGCCTTAGTCACAAATTTAGGCGCCGGTTTGCAGCCAAACAGATTAATGCATCAGGACGTAGAAACTCTAATGCGGCAGAGCGCTCCAGTGCTAACGACCATACTGGAAAACAGCATCCCCGCCATAGCGCAGACAGAGTGTCACAGCTGCTAGATGCAGGAGATGCCGTATTTCTACCGACAGGAAAGCAGCGGGAGCTATGTCGATGATTTGTCGCCCGGTAAATTTTGCGCACTAATAAAAATATAGCGAGTGAGCAATTCGGGCTTGAAAGGTAAAAGACATCGTGCTACAATAGGCAATGTCGCCAGTACGTACTAACTTGATGGGGGATGGGGTAACGGTAGCCCGATTGGCTCTGGACCAATTAGTTCTGGTTCGAATCCAGGTCCCCCAGCCAAATTCAAGCGACGCCGGTCGGCGTCGCTTGAACAACCGCATATCGTCTGTTTACAAGCAGCATAACACATGATATAATAAACAATAGCTCTCGCCCCCATCGTCTAGGGGCCTAGGACACATGGTTCTCAGCCATGCGACCGGGGTTCAAATCCCCGTGGGGGTACCAGAAAAGACTGTCCCAAGCATCGTGGGGCAGTCTTTTTTTGTCCTTGCTGCTCTTTGACGCCAAAATGCGGCATATCAAGGTGGCCCTTCCTACATATCTGCGCCTTGCTAGGCTAAAAGCCCGTGCTGGTGGCAGTCTAAGAGATGGGAGGGATTGTCGTGCGAAGTTTTGCCGAGGCGCTGCGAAAGGCGCTGCAAGCTCAGATTCTGCGTCAGCCGGATATGGAGGTCGGCGCGATCGATATCCCAACGGACAGCGAGCCTCAGGTTCGTCACCCGAACTTCGAGCACGTAAAGCTGGGCGACGGCGTGCTGGTTACCCCCTTGCCCATTACGGCCGGCGAGGAAGTACGAATCTGGTATGGCGGCTTGTTGGCGAAAAGCGGCGCTGTTGATGTTTATCTTCACATGGGTATAGGACCGGGTGCTTGGCAGCAGGTGCGCGATGTGCGCATGAAGAAAGAATCCGCCGGCATATTTAGTTGCATCATACAGGCGCCGGCGCAAGGCGGACGGTTGGAGTTTTGTTTCCACGACGGCGCCGGCAATTGGGATAACCAGCAGGGGCGTGACTGGCATTTCCCAATTCATAACGGCCTGATCCAGTGAACGTAAGAAGGGAAAACCTTCACGTGCATGGAACTGTCTAAGGAATGTGGGTGTCAAACTAGGCCCGGCAGCCACATGCCGGGCGTTTTTTACATAAATGTCCATATACGGTTAAGATGGAAGGGGCACAAGGCATTGGACGAGGTAATAGGTCGCAAATCAGGATCTTTGGAGGAAACCAAACACTTTTCAGCCGCTGATATAAGTACACGCCCAAGTGTCCGTGAGGTACTCGCCAAGGTCGCCGGCGCATTAACTGAAAAAGGTTATCGACCAGTAGATCAGCTGGTAGGTTTCCTTGTTACGGGAGATCCGGCCTACATTACCAGCCATAACGACGCTCGGTTATGGATTAAAAAGCTGGAGCGCGACGAGATCTTAGAAGAAATTTTACAAGAGTATCTTGATCATACCGAAAAAAGTGAGGGGAAATGAGAATATGGCGCGCCTAACCATACGAGGCGGAAATCCCCTTCAGGGTAGAGTGACCATCAGTGGCTCAAAAAACAGCGCTTTAGCCGTTCTCGCCGCAGTATGTTTAGCTGACGGCGAATCCGTTTTGGAGAATATACCACACGGCACCGCCATCTTAACCATGTGTTTGATTCTACGGCAGTTAGGAGCCGTCGTCTTTTTAGACAAGGATGAACGCCTGCACATTGACGCTTCTGCCATTAATCAATATAAAGCGCCATACGACTTGGTGCGTAGGGAGCGCGGCTCATTCTACGTAGCCGGTTTACTTTTGGGACGACTAGGGAGAGCGGAGGTGCCCCTACCTGGGGGATGCGCTATCGGTTCTCGTCCCGTCGATTTTCACATCCGCGGTTTCTCGGCGCTTGGCGCTGATGTGTCCATTGAACACGGATATATGAAGGCGCATACTCGGTCGCTGCAAGGTACCACTTTGTATGTGGGACGCCAAAGCGTGGGAACAACTATCAATCTAATGATAGCGGCGGCTCAAGCCGAAGGCGTTACGGTGTTGGAGAACGCCGGCAAGGAACCTGAGGTCGTGGATGTCGCCATTCTACTTAACAGTATGGGTGCGCATATTCGAGGTGCTGGTACGGACGTCATTCGCATTGAGGGCGTAAGCCGGTTGCAACCCGTCACATATTCCATTATCTCTGACCGCATAGAGGCAGGCACATTTATGATGTGCACCGCCATGGCCGGCGGCGAGGTGCTTATAGAAAACGTGGTGCCTGAACACCTACGCTCACCTATTATGAAGCTGACGGAGTCCGGAGTATCCATTGAGGAGCATGACAGCAGTTTATGGGTGAGGTCGGAAGGGCGTATTAAGGCAACTGATGTAGAAACGGCTCCGTACCCTGGTTTCCCAACCGATCTACAGCAGCCGTTCGTGTCGGTTCTTAGTACCGCAGATGGAACAAGCGTCGTGCGTGAAAATATCTTCGATCGCTTCCGTTATGTGGATGAACTGCGTAGAATGGGTGCCGACATTCGTGTTGAGCGCGATACGGCGATTGTCAGAGGCGTCGAGAAGTTGACTGGCGCTCCTGTTGAGGTGACTGATCTGCGGGCAGGCGCCGCCTTGGTCGTAGCCGGATTAGGGGCCAGCGGTGAAACGCATGTTCACGGAGCTGAGCATATTGAACGCGGCTACGAGCATTTTACCGACAAGCTGCGCGCCTTAGGAGCTGATATTGAGCATGACGACCCGGATATACCTGAGGCTAGCGCTGATTTTTCCGCTCTTTACAGGTAACAAGCGCCGGCTTGGATAATGCCGCCATCACAGTCCGAATCTGTCATTGTCCACCATGTAGGAATGCGGCTAGCTGGTGACGAACCAAGTGGCGAACCCGTCGTTGGTTGACCCCTTGCGGGTGCAAGCGTATAATTGAGTGGAAATTGTTGGTCATGTAGCTATAGAAAGTGAGTAAAACCATGCCTGAACAACTACCCTACGATAACGATTATGTCGTGGTTAAGGCGCTGGAAGACGGGGTTACATTAATTGGACTCACCCGCGGCAAGGATACCAAGTTTCATCACATGGAGAAGTTGGACAAGGGTGAAGTGGTTCTGGCTCAGTTCACCGAGCATACATCCGCCATTAAGGTGAGAGGCAGAGCCGTGATAATGACAAAACACGGGCAGCTGGAATCAGGATCATAAGAGAGTATTGTGTCCGTTGAGGAGGAAGAACCGTGCGGCGAATTATAGACCATATCTACAGACTGGTTGTAATGGTGCACGTATTCATCAACAACAGTCGCGTTAAAGCCGTCGGTTCCATCATATATGCTCTTGGAGCCGTAGTGTTTGCGCTCGGACGCACCCAGGCGCGTATGCTGGAGCGTGTATTATTGCAGTCTCCGATAGGAGCTCACCTGCGGCTACTAGTGGTTTCAGGAATTGGTAACATTACGGCGCTTATTCAAAAAGCGGAGGCTATATTTCACTAAGAGGTTCATACCTTATTAATAGAAACCTGACCTTTGAGCCGAAGCGCCCATTCCGGCGCAGGTTCGTGTTCACGGCTAGAAGCCACCAAACCCAAGTCTTACCTTCCAGGAGGAAGTCCGGATTGTGGACCGCCGTATACATCACTCAGTCACGTTCTCTGGCTGATCAACTGCAAAAACGTTTACTAGCCGAAGGATTATTGGCCAAGCTCAAGTATGTAGGGGACAAACGAAATCCGGTACGCAACTTCGAAATTGTTGTGCCGGAATCCGAAAGTAGCTGAAGCAACCGAAGTGCTGAGTAATGTTCTAGTAGGTAGGTGAAGTGCGTGGCCAACGGGGTGTTCGAGTGGGAAAAACCCCTTGTGGAGCTAGAAAAACGGATTGCCGAGTTGCAGAGCTTTACTCAGGAGAAAGCGATAGATTTCTCTGAAGAGATAAAGACGCTGGAAAGAAAGGCAGAGAGCTTGCGACGGGAGATTTATGCCAATATCACGCCCTGGCAGAGGGTGCAGATGGCGCGCCATAAAGATCGTCCGACCACTTTGGATTACATAGAGATGATCTTTGATGACTTCATGGAATTGCATGGTGACAGAACCGTCCGTGATGATGCAGCCATAGTGGGGGGCTTAGCGTCGCTGAACGGTCGTGCGGTTACTGTTGTTGGACCGCAGAAAGGACGCGGCCGCGATACCAAGGAGAATTTATTGCGTAATTTTGGTCTGCCGCATCCGGAAGGCTACCGCAAAGCGTTGCGGTTAATGCGTCAAGCCGCCAAGTTTAAGCGTCCCATTATTTCACTGATCGATGTGGTGGGCGCGTTTCCCGGCGTAGAAGCGGAAGAGCGCGGGCAAGGCGTCGTCATTGCAGAGTGCATTCGTTATATGTCTTTCCTAGAGGTGCCGATCATATGTATCATCACCGGTGAAGGCGGCAGTGGCGGAGCATTGGCCATCGGCGTCGGCGATCGGTTGTTGATGCTGGAAAACGCCTGGTACTCGGTGATTTCTCCGGAGATGTGCGCGCAAATTCTGTGGAAGGACACCGGGCGCGCCGCTGAAGCCGCAGAGGTATTGCATCTGACTGCTGCGGATTTGCGTGCGTTGGGCATCATAGATGAGGTGTTATCTGAACCTCTGGGAGGAGCACACAGAAATCCTCAACAGGTCTCGGCCACCATGAAAGAGGCCATCATTCGCCATTTAGATGAACTTGCAACCATACCTGCAGACCAACTGGTACGGCAGCGATTGGCGCGCTTCCGTAAAATCGGTGACTTGAGATCTCCTATCACGAGTTTTTCTAATTAATTTAACTTAAAGCTAGCAGATACCTTATTAAAGTGGTGAATTGATCATGTCAACCATCAACCGCATCGGCCTGTTGACCAGTGGTGGCGATGCGCCCGGCATGAATGCCGCCATACGTGCCGTAGTGCGGACTGCTCTGTCGCAAGGCGTTCTAGTATCAGGTATTGAGCGCGGTTATCAAGGTCTTATACAAGGCGCCGTCATAGAGCTGACCTCAAGATCCGTCGCGGATACCATTCAACGCGGCGGTACTATCCTGCGTACGGCGCGCAGTGATGAATTCCGTACTCCTGAAGGACAAGCCAAGGCGATCGCGACCTTGAAACGATACGGTATAGACGGCTTGGTTTTGTTAGGGGGAGACGGGACTTTCCGCGGCGCCTACGACTTGACGCAAGCTGGTATTGCGACAGTGAGTATTCCGTGTACTATCGATAACGACATCGCTTGTACCGATCAATCGGTCGGTTTCGACACTGCTGTAAATACCGTAGTTGAGGCGATGAACAAGATTCGCGATACGGCGACTTCCCATGAACGCACGTATGTTATAGAGGTGATGGGCCGGCATTCTGGTTACATCGCATTACATGCAGGGCTGTGCGGCGGTGCGGAATCTATTCTAATCCCTGAAGTACCGATAGACTTAGACGCGGTTTGTGATCGCGTGACCTTTGGTTATCGTGTGGGGAAAAACCATAGTATTGTTCTAGTTGCGGAAGGTATCGGCAACGACAGCAAGTACAACCGTAATCCCGGAGAATCTGCTGCGACATATGTTGCTAATTATATTCAAACTCATACGGGTTTGGAGACCCGGATCACCATCCTGGGGCATCTGCAACGCGGCGGTAATCCTACGGCGTTGGACCGACAGATTGCGACTCGTTTAGGCAATGAAGCCGTAAACCTGTTGCTCCGGGGAGAGGCCGGCAAAGTGGTGGCGATGTGGCAAAACGAGATGCGTGTTTATGATATTATGGATGCATTGGCTATGAAAAAAGCAGTCGACTTGCAACTATATGAGTTGAGCCAAATGCTTTCCTCCGTCTAAAGCGGCGGCTGACAGCAGCTTCATTGGAAAACCCGGTACGCTCGCAGGGAAGGTTGACTGGTATGCGTAAAACTAAGATCGTATGTACTATTGGACCCGCTACTGAATCATTTGAAATGATTATGGCTCTTATTAAAGCGGGTATGGATGTGGTGCGCCTCAACTTTTCCCATGGTACGCTGGAGGAGCAGGCGGAACGCATCAAAAATATTCGGGCTGCCGAAGAGGTCGTCGGAAGATCCATCGCTATTTTGATGGACATTCAAGGGCCTAAGATTCGCATCGGCGATGTTCCGCCTACGCTTAGCCTTATTCAACAGGGCGATCGCATCAGCTTTACCGCCGATCCCCATTACGTGGATGAAAACACCGTCTATGCCGCATATCCCAAATTGGCAAGCGATGTGCATACGGGTAGTATCATCTATCTGGACGACGGGCTCATAGAGTTGAAGGTAGAAGAGGTGCGCGGCGCGATTGTGCGCTGTATTGTGGTCGTCGGCGGGGAGCTAAAGCCCCGTAAAGGCATGACTTTACCCGGTGTGGATGTAGATTTGCCACCTTTAGGCGAGCGTGATCTGGAGCACATTCAATTTGGCGTAGAGCATGGTTGCGACTATCTGGCCGCCTCTTTCGTCCGCAAAGCCGATCATGTTAATACAGTGCGAGAAGCCATCCGGGCTTGTGGCGGCGACATGAAGATTATTGCGAAAATCGAAAGCGGCGAAGGCGTTCGCCACATCGATGAGATTGTCGCGGCAGCCGACGGGGTGATGGTTGCTCGCGGCGACATGGGCATCGAGTTGCCGCCTGAAGATGTCCCTCTGATGCAAAAGCTGATTATTGCGCGCTGTAATGCGGCGGGGAAACCTGTGATAACAGCTACCCAGATGCTCGATTCGATGATTCGTAACCCCCGCCCAACCAGAGCGGAGGTCACTGATGTGGCTAACGCCATTCTGGATGGTACCGACGCCGTAATGCTCTCCGGCGAGACCGCGGTAGGAAAGTATCCTATAGGCGCCGTAGCCACCATGCATCGCATTGCGCAACGCACTGAGGAATCGATGGATTTCGCACAGTTGCTGCAGCGCAAGCTGGCGGTGGCCAGCGGCTCGGTAGCGGATGCCATAGCCAGAGCTACTTGCGATACCGCTCTAAATGTAAAGGCGGCAGCTGTGCTGTGTTCTACGCAATCAGGAGCTACTGCACGCCTGGTTTCCAAGTATGGCCCGCAAGCGCCTGTCGTCGCTTTGACGCCGCTCTTAAGTGTGGCACGGCAACTGGCTTTGGTATGGGGAGTATATCCCATACTTGTTCCACATACTGAAAACATCGATGATATGATTGATGTGGCGATCTGTACGTCGCTTGAGCACGGGTTGGTCAACCCGGGCGATACTGTGGCTATTGTAGCCGGCGTACGTACCGGAACGCCGGGTAGTACAAATATGTTGCAGGTACATACCATTCCAACACAAGCAGAATAGGAGTTGCGTGAACTCAGTGAGTGACCTGGTTGCTCGGTACCAAAAGGAGTTCCCCCGGTCGGCCCGCCTGTACGAGCGGGCCGTATCGGCAATTGCCGGCGGTATTACCCATGATTCCCGCTTTTTTACTCCGTTTCCCATTGCGGTAGAACGGACCCAGGGCGCATGGAAGTGGGATGTTGACGGACGTCGTCTTGTAGATTACTGGATGGGGCACGGCTCGCTGTTGCTGGGGCATGCCTATCCGGCCGTCGTAGAAGCCGTGTCCGCACAGGCGTCACGCGGTACCCATTATGGGGCGTCGCACGAGTTGGAAGTAGAGTGGGCCGAGATTATCATCGACGCATTACCTGCCGCGGATCTGGTCCGTTTTGTCAACTCAGGCAGCGAAGCGACCCAACTGGCCCTGCGCTTGGCTCGCAGTTATACGAACCGCTCACGCAGTCTGAAGTTCAGTGGGCATTTTCATGGCTGGCATGATGAAGCCGCTGCCGGCGGAGGGAACCCTAGTGCTCCTGGAAGCGCCGGCATTACGGAGGCTACGGAAGCAGGTACGATATTAGTACCTGCTGGAGATGTCGGTGTAGTGGAACAAGCGTTGCAACAACATGATGTCGCTGCAGTTTTGGTGGAGCCCAGCGGCGGCGGCTGGGGCGCTGTTCCACTTGCAGGAGAGTTCCTGCGTGAGCTGGCGCGCGTGTGTAAACAACACGGTACATTACTTATATTTGATGAAGTGGCCACCGGCTTCCGTGTGCATTATGGCGGTGCGCAGACCCTCCATGGTATCCAGCCGGATCTTACCTGTTTAGCCAAGATAATGGCCGGCGGTCTACCAGGCGGGGCTGTCGCCGGTAGGCGTGATGTGATGGAGTTGCTCGCATTTCATCCCGATAAGCCTGGATGGGATAAAGAACATAAAGTGGCTCATTTCGGCACCTTCAACGCAAATCCGCTTTCTGCTGCGGCCGGCATAGCGGCGCTACGCGCCATTCGAGAGTGCAAGGCGATAGATGTAGCCAATCGGCTGTGTGAGCAGTTGATTGCCGCGCTGAACGACGTGCTGCGACAAAAAGGGATCTGCGCCTTCGCTTACGGTCAAAGCTCGATGTTCCACATCGCCTTCGGCGTTGACCCTGCCGTGATAAGGAAGCAGGTTGCAGGCGGTGAAGGCTTAAGCAGTATGCCTGCTCAGCTGCAGGATCAGCTGATACAAGCGGCCAAGGGACCGGAAACCCAAACGGTCCGTCGAGCCATGTTGCTGGAGGGCGTCGATTTGATGCGAACCGGCGGTTTCCTATCGTCGGCGCATACCACAGCCGATTTGGAATACACTGTGGCCGCCTTTAAACGGGCTCTGGAGCACTTAGCCGCCGCCGGCGAACTGGCACGGTTGATCTAAGGGATACTTGGCATGTATGGAGGTAACCGGTTGAGAGCAGGGAAGTTGGCTCCGGAACAACTGGAAAGGCTTGTCTTGGGTCGGTTTCAGCGCCGCCGCAAAGATATCCTGGTTCACGCCGGTATAGGGGAGGACTGCGCCGTTATCGACTTCGGTGATCAGGTGTGCGTAGTTTCCACCGATCCGATTACCGGTGCCGGTATAGGTGCGGGCAGACTAGCCGTACATGTGTCGTGTAATGATGTTGCCGCCAATGGAGCTCATCCGGTGGGCATTCAAGTCGTATTGCTGCTACCCGAAGGCGCGGATGAGAACTTGATCACTCGTCTTATGGACGAAGTGGAGCAAGCTTGCGCGGAGTTGGACATTGAGGTATTAGGAGGCCATACCGAGATAACCTCAAAGGTCGGCGATCCGGTTATCGTGACTACTGCGATTGGGCGCGCCGCCAAAGATGCATACGTCACTTCCTCGGGCGCCCGACCTGGCGATGATGTTGTGATCACAAAGGGCGTCGGTATAGAGGGTACCGCGATTCTGGCGACGGATTGGCGAGACGTCATAAAGCAGGCGGTCCAACGGTTGGAGGAACCACCTACGGAACAAGAATTGGATGCTCTTCTGAATCGGGCACAAGGATTCGCCGGCGAAATAAGCGCCGTACGCGACGGTTTACTAGCGGTAGCATATGGAGTTACGGCGATGCATGACGTGACGGAAGGTGGTTTATACGGAGCGCTGTGGGAGATGAGCCGCGCAGCGCAGGTCGGTTTTGTGGTGGAGCGAGACAAAGTGCCGGTCCGCCCTGAAACCAGGTTTATATGCGACTGTTTGCGCATCGATCCGCTCGGCCTGATCTCCTCGGGTACAATGCTGATTACCTGTCCGGACGGTGCAGGTTTGGCAACGCACTTGCGAGCTGCCGACATCCCCGCTTTCGTGATCGGCAGAGTCACCAAGGGAGAGAGCGGCTTGAAGCGGCTCGACGGCTCGGTTACGCCTTTGTATCCTTTACGTGAAGATGAATTGTGGCGGTTTTTAGCGTCCGTCGGCGATGCCGTTGCGCCGTAGACAAAGCCATCGAGAGTGAAAGGGGCTGGTTGGCTGGTTACGCAGCCCCTTAATTGTCTTCCTGCCACGCTAATTCCTGCAGTCTTGCATAGTGTCCGTTCAAGGCCAGTAACTCTTCGTGCGTGCCACGTTCGATAATCCGGCCTTCGTCCAGCACGATAATCTGATCCGCATGCTGAATTGTTGAGAGACGGTGCGCGATAATGAGGGTGGTCCGCCCGGCCGACAAGCGTCTCAACGCGGTTTGCACCAGCGTTTCTGTTTCCGTGTCTATGTGCGCTGTTGCTTCATCGAGGACAAGGATGGCCGGATCGCGTACCAATGCTCGTGCAAAACTGAGCAATTGCCTTTGACCTGCAGATAGCGTTTGCCCGCGCTCATACAGAGGTGCATCATAGCCCTGGGGCAATTTGCTGATGAATTCATCCGCGCCTAAAGCTGCGCAAGCCGCTCTGATCCGGTCGTCAGAAATTTCCCGATCTCCCAAGCTGATGTTACTGCGTATGTCACCGGCAAAAAGGAATACATCCTGCTGTACTACGGCAATTTGCCGCCTGAGCGCGGCTTGGGAAAAACTGCGGACATCGTGTCCATCTATGAGGATTTGACCGCGCTGTATGTCGTAAAACCGGCTGATCAGGTTGATGATGGAACTTTTACCAGCGCCGGTAGCTCCCACGAATGCTACTGTTTCGCCCGGCTTTACATGTAGATTGATATCTTTGAGCACCCAATTTTCGTTGTCATAGGCAAACCAAACATTATGCAGCTTGATATCACCTTGCAGCTTGGTAACTTTGATTGGATCAGGTGGGTCCGCAATAGCTGGTTCTTCATCGAGTAGCTCAACCAGACGCTCGGAAGCGGTGATAGCAGATTGGACCGTATTAAGCTGCTGGGTAAGGTGGTTGATAGGTTGGAAAAGCTGACCGATATAGCTGATGAAGGCCAACAAGACGCCGAAGGAGATCTTGCCTTGGATGACTTCGCCTCCGCCAAACCACATCATTAGCGCTACCGCCAACTGACCAAATAGGTTGAGCAGCTGACTATAACCGTGGGTCAGACGATTCTCTCGCAGATTGGCCGTCAGATACTCCCTGTTGATGGCCATAAAACCCTGCATTTGCCGTTCTTCCCGAGTGAAAATCTGCACGGTGCGCATGCCTGACAAATTCTCAGCTAAGTATGCGTTAAGTCGGGCAAGCTGCGTACGCGCCGCTCCATAGGCTTGACGCAAAGCAAGGCGAAACCAAAGCGAGATTAGCGCAATTATGGGTACGACCCCGATGCTCACCAGGGCCAATGCGACGTTCAATTGGAACATGATGACAATGATCCCGATGATCGTAACGACATCTCGCAATGATTGCACCAGCGTGTTGGAGAACAGTTGGTTGATGGCTTCGGTGTCGTTGCAGACTCTAGTTACTAGGCGGCCGACCGCATTGTGGTCAAAGAAGGTCAACGCCTGCTTCTGTATATGGTCGAACACCGCCATGCGCAAATCATAAATGACGGCGCAGGCGATTTTTTGTAAGACTATAGACTGGCCGTAGTTTAATCCGAATGCCGCAATTACCGTAATGAGGTAAACGAAAATCAGTTGTATCAGCGCTTCTGCGTTTGGAACGGCTACATTGATGTATGAGTCGATGGCCACCTTTGCTAAATAAGGTTGGGCCAAATCTGCCGCAATGCCACCAATGAGCAGAAAAAGAGACAACAGAAACTGACGCCGATATGGTATTCCAAACGAGAGCATCTTGAGCAGAATGCGCGCGTCGTCTGCTTTGGATTTGATGGCGCCGGAGGCGCCTATCCGTTCAGAATGGAATGTACTCATGCGCGGCCTCCTCGAGCGACGTGAGGCGGCACTGCAACGTCCACGGCGGTAGCTGTGCCTTCTTTTTGCAGGTTGTAAACATCCTGATACGGTCCTTCCTGCTCAACCAGCTCATCGTGAGTACCCTTCTGAACTACCTGACCGTCCTGCAGCACGATGATGACTTCGGCTTCCCGCAGAGCAGAGATGCGATGGGCGATGATGACGGTGGTCTGCCGTTTGCGCACTTGCCGGAGTGACTTCAGAATGGCGGCTTCCGTCTCGGTATCAACCGAGGAAAGGCTGTCGTCTAAGATGAGGATAGGAGCGTTTTTTATCAAAGCACGAGCAATGGCCAAGCGTTGCTTTTGCCCTCCGGATAAGGTGACTCCGCGCTCACCGATTACCGTGTCGAATTGGTCTGGGAAATTCATGATGTTATCAAAAATCTGAGCTTGTTTGGTTGCTTGTTCAACTTCCTCGGGCTGAGCCTTGTTCACGGAAAAGGCGATATTCTCGCCGATACTAGCGGAAAAGAGAAAGATATCCTGAGGGACATAACCTATCTGTCGGCGCAGTGTTTTTAAGGGGATGTCGAGGACGTCATGGCCGTCTATGAACACCGTACCGCGGGGCGGGTTATAGATGCGCAACAGAAGATTAGCCAATGTGGTTTTGCCGGACCCGGTAGGCCCCAGAATACCCAAAGTTTGACCAGGCATGAGACGCAGGTTTAAATTGCTTATAATTGCAGTATTACTCTGCGGATAGGTGAAGGATAGGTTCCGTATGATGATTTCGCCCTTTATCTTAGAAACGTGGACCAGATCGTCGCCATCGCAGACTTCCGGCTGAATGCGCAGCAAATCGGATAGGCGGCCAAGCGCAGCTCCGGCGCGTTGAGAGACATCGATCACTTGAGCGATCATGCGCATCGGCGGCACGAGCATGGCCAGAAATGAGGTGAATGCAACCAACGTTCCTAACGACAATTCGCCGTTAATGACACGTAAACCACCCATACCCAGGGCGATAAGGAACGAAACCGCTCCAAAAAACTGGATGAGCGGCGTAAAAAGCGCGGAAACTCGTGTCAGACTTAAGGTGCGTTTTACGATAATATCGGCCGTTTGACCGAAACGGCGTAGTTCCTGCTCTTCTTGCGCATAGGCTTTGACCACGCGTATACCGCTGATGCTCTCTTGTGTTCGCTCGGCCAACATGCTGAAGCCGTGCTGCACTTCACGAGAACGTTTTTTAATTAAGGGGCGTATTTTCGTGACGGCGGCGCTAAGGAAGGGTAGGGGCAGCAAGCTGAATAGTGCCAATTGCCGGTCGACGCTGCCGGCCATCATCGCGACGACTAGAGTAATCGTAAAAAGCGCACGCACGGAATTCTGAATGCCGCCGCCCAGAGCAGCTCGCAATGTCTGCACGTCGTTTGTGGCATAGGCCATTAGGTCACCGACGCTATGGTAGGTGTAGTACGACGCCGAAAGGCTTTCCCAATGCGCAAAGAGATGGTTGCGGATATGGTATTCGAACTTGCGTGCCTGACCATACAAGATAAAAATGGCCAACCAACTCAAGCCGACATAGATGATGGCGTATACTGCCAGAAGTTCGGCATAGCGCACGACGTCCCGGCCTAGTAGTCTGCCCTGTTCCAGTTCGTCCGTAAAGCTCTCCAGCACTCCGGGTATCTGTACTTGCGCGAAGCATGAGCCGATAATGACGGCTATGGCAAATAGGTAAAGCGCCCAGCGTTCGCGTATGTAGCGCAACATGATGTTACGCGCTATATTCACTTGCGGTTTTTCCTGTTGCTCATCCATATGTTTCATTTTTAATCATTAGAGATGGTTTCTCCTGCTAGCACGGGATATCAACAAAAAATTCGTCGACGGCCTTGCCGTGATGCAATGCCAGGTTGGACGTTTATGGGAAGTTTTGTATGCAAAAACCTGTCGGGGAAGTCGTTGCGCACATTGCAGCGCATAATCAGCTCAGGGTTGACAAACCGCGGTCATTTTGTCTGGGGCCGGTGCCAGAAAGAAAAACCCCAGTTAAACTGGGGTTACGCATGATATGGTGCCGAAGGAGGGATTCTGCCGGACGAATTCCAGAGAAGTATGACAAATGCCCGCGAGGCCGTCATATAGCGGTTTCGCGGGCTTTTCGTTTCCGTCTTGTCCGGTTGAATATCGGGACATGTTGCCAAATCTGGCGACATTGACGGCGACATTGACGGCGACAAGACCCGTTGAAGCGAACGTAACGTCACAGGATGGACTAGACAGGGCTTGACAGGGGCCAGAAGTCGGGGTACACTAGTTATAACGTTCACGGATGTGATTCTAGTTAATGGGAAGGGCAGGTGAAAGAAGTGGAGCAACGGGAGCTGCTGCGGAGGTTGGAAGAGCTTGGAATGAAGGTATCGTCCCCTACTCTTGCGCGTTGGGCCCGTCAAAAGCTAATACCTGCCCCGAATGTAAGGTCATTAGGCCGAGGTGTTGGCAGAATATCGGTTTATCCTGCGGCGGCTCTTGGTGAAGCATATGCGGCGGCAGTGTTTCTCCGTGACAAAGGGTTTAAAGTTCGAGACGTGGCTTCTATAAGAGGCGCTCTTTACAAAATGGCAGCTACTCCGAGCCAGCTAGACGAGGATGAACGGAGGTATCTTGGTGTACTACTAGACTTCCTCCCGGGGATCACCGATTGGCCGATCCTCGTTGCGAAGGTTAATGAAGGCTGGCCGCTTGCTCGTCCTGCTATTGTGTATGCATGGACATTGGATGAGGAGGGGTGCATATCATGGCACCTACAGGATGCGGATGAAGATGTGTTCGAGCCTTGGATATAGCGGCGGGTCCTCTTTTTTAGATTACAACGTTCACGCACGACAACTTTATTTTTAGATTACAACGTTCACGTGTGGCGACGTTAATATCTTAGGAGGCGTAAACATGCAACCAATGACATTAGACAACATGCCGGAGTTCTTGACCGTTGAGGAGTATCGAAAGCTGTTTCGTCGTGGGCGTAGTTCGGCGTTCGAGGACATTCATAGTGGCCGGGTTCGGGCGCTGCGGTTGGGGCGGCGTTTGTTAATTCCACGTTCTGAGGTGCACCGACTAGTACAAGAGGCTCTTGAAGGTGGCGAATAGCGAAAGGGGGAGGTAGCTATGACGCTGGACCAAGTGAAGTCAGAGTTAAGACAAATCTTGGAGTATCTGAAAGGAGCCGAGGACAGAGCAACTCAGAGCGGCGACGAGTTGGAGGACCAAGACCCAGAATCGAGCCGTTACGCTGCGGAGGCTGGTTCACTTCTTGCCACCTGTGACATTGCCATTGAGAAGTTGGAAGACGTGTTATTGCGTTTGGGTGACCGGAAATGACGCACTGGAACGAAGCAAAGAAAAAGCCACCTGCGGCAACAGGCGGCGGCGAGGTGATACCCAATGACCGCTTCAATTCTATCACAAGAAACGAGCCGCCAAAACATTATCACCGTATTTTTTGAATGAAAACCCCTAACTCATGGGCTTTTCGAGGTGAAACTTATTAGTTAGTATGGTATGGTATGGTAGCGGGGCGATATATAGGGTAGCGGGGCGATGGGTGAAATTATCCCTTCAAAAAAACCTCACGGCCCGATTCCTCCTTCCACCTGGCTGACAGCCTAGCTTTCCTTCTCACCAAATGAATTTCACCCCGGCTTTTACACCATATACTTTTGGTCATAACTGTAGCTTGTAACCGTAACGATATTTTCGGCCCGATTGTACTGGTAGACGTCTTTCATAAACAGATTCCCGTCTTCTGAGAAACGTTGAATGTTCGATATCCGACCCTTATGTCGAAGATGCGATAGGTTCACGCAGGCAAGACTCGGATGCATATGCATACCCGGAAGATGAAAGAGAAGACAGGGAGGGTACCATCGAAGAGACCACCCCACCGAAAAACAAGAATGAAGAATACATGCCATTTGCAGAACAACTGGCCGCCATCATCAAAACCAAACAACGCATAAACAGAACATCCTCCATCTTGATTATCATACTCGTAAGTTGTTCTAGCGAAAAGAGCTCCGTCGGGTAAGTAGGTATTCACGGTCAAAAGCGTTCCTGATTCGTCTCTCTCATAAATGGCTAGCGATTGAAGTGAATCATCAGGCTCATAGAATTCCCGCTTAATAATTCTGCCAAAAGAATCGTGCGTACTAAAGTGGTTCTTGCTCCGATCTTCCTCCACCCATTCACCAAAGCGCTCAACAAACACAGAAGATTCTATGAGAACCTGGCTCACGGGCCTCACGCATGCTATCAAGCACCTCCGGTAACTCGTCGGCTTGAAAGAAATCTCCCTCTAGAATGTTTTCCAGCTCAAACGAGAAACTCCAGTCCCTCTCATAAAATATCACCAGACACATTTACCCCATTTATCTTTATTCCCCCTCCGTTTGCTTCCGTCGATCGTATAATAGGGAAACTGATCATATAAATTACTGAATCTATTACTGACAAAAGGCTTGACTTTCGCTTACCTTCCCTTTATAATAAAAGTCAAGGAGCTAGATTATATCAAAAAGGAGGAAGGCAAGATGAACCGACAGGAAAATAGGATTGCAGTGGCGGCGGAAATCGAAGGTTTGATAGAGGAAATTTATGAAAGGCTGGACTGTATCCGGGA
>DUQB01000118.1 GCA_012838035.1 Bacillota bacterium
ACTGTTCATCGCGTTCAGGTTCCGACTCAATGTGCAGCGCTTCATATGGAGGTTTCTGCAACCTATTCTTAAGAAAAGGATACCAATCGAAGATGCTGACTACGACACGTTCAGTAGAGCCTCGCAGCTCCTGCGCTAAATAGGCGAAATGTTGTACATGATACTGATAAGGCGTTGCCGCACTGATAATTATGGGATCGTAGCGCCAGATCACCTTTGCCGGGCCGATGGTCTGCGCCAATTCCACAAAACTGTTGATCAGCATGGATGTATCTGGAAGGTAAGGTTCCAAAATGCGGGGATAGCCGTTTAAGGTGAACAGAAAGTAGTACTTAAACCCGCGAGCATCCAATTCCGGCAAATGACGCAACAAAGGCGCCGGGCTCTTGCTCCAGAACACCATACATTCGACGTCTTCCGGCAATAAGGATACCTTACTCACCTGACTAGGCCGCATGGGATTAGGAACAAAACAATACCCTGCCCTCACCTGTGCCATAAACCAGTCGCTAAAGAAGGCGGGTATATCCGTACGTCGACTCACGCTAATAATCATGGTGATACATTCCGCTTCATAAATTTTTATGCCGTACGCTCACCGCAGCGCCCGACCGGAACCGCTTTGCGCCCAATTAGGCTAAACGGCCTGCTCAACAAGGCTTACACTTGGCTTTGAGCAGGCCTCTACACAGATGCTTAGCCGAGCTCAAGTTGTAGGAACTCGCGGAAACCGCCGCCGAACAGCTTCTGTACATCCCGCCGCACCTCGGCCTCAGTCACTTGCCAGCCGGTACGAGCTATGTCGCAGTACTTATCGGCCAACACCCTACCAATGATCTCTCGCGAGTGAGACCATTTGTATATGACCTGATCGAGCACGCGGGCATCGGAATGTTGCGGGGTAACGCCCAACCCGAGCAGCTCAAAGCGCATGCGCGTCATTTCTTCGATCAGACTGGGGTTGTTTAAGAACCACCAGCAGCCGAAGATGTGCAGGTTGCGGAACTTCCTGGCGGTTACGGCCAGCTCGTGTTGATTCTCCCGTGCCAGCATAGTCACTAAAAATTTATTGTGAGGATAATGTGCGCACAAATATTCGACAGCCTTGATGTCCGCTTTGCCTATGCCGTCGCCGGCTACGCGCAAACCGGGGTTAACCTGCCTTTTTACGCCGATCATTAGAGCAAAGGGTATGTTAAACTCGCGCGCAACGGGTAGTACGCACTCTGCAATCAACTTAGCCTGAACCGACTCATCAGGGAACACGAAATCCGCAGAAAGCGAAACCGCCATATATACCGGATTGATCTTTTTGATCCAATCGCTGAGGAAACGCCTCACCTCGGACAAGGTCTCAGCCGTCAAGTTGCGGTCGACACCGTATCCCCAACCGGCCAGCTGCTCGTAACTCCGCTCCCAAGCGATCAATAGCGGATCGATGCGCAGAGCGGTTAAAAACCGGGGGTCGGAGGCGATCTCTTGCTGCCATACGATACGCTCGGTCGGATCAAAAGGATCGTTGGTCATAACGACGCTTTCCAGATTGGCAACGGCGAAGACGCGGTCTACGTATTCCTCCACCGTCACATTTTTAAAGTACTCACGATAACTGTTTACATCTCGCGAAGCGACATCCAACCCCAACTTATCGAGAACGGTCAATACGCCGCGACACGCTTCGCTATAAGGCGAGTTGTCAATGAACAGGGTCTGCCAGATCAAATCGGCCTGTTCTTTGCGCGACATCGCCCAATACTGTTCGTACGGCATATTGATCGCACGCATGGTCTCCGCAATCAAATAGTGATAACACACCAGTTCATCAAAACCCCATAACAGCATCTCACCGAAAGACGGTGAAAACAGGTGCGTATGTACATCCATTATGGGCACTGCGGCTACGGTACGCTCCACCATGCTCCGTAGTTGGGTTAAATCTTGCACCGGCATCAAACTCACTCCTGTAGGGTACGGTGGTCATCCACTCGCCCACTGGGCGTGATTTCACACCGCAATATCTGTCTGTTTATTTCAGCGCCGAACCGCAAGTCCCTGCCCCAGATTGCGGGGAACCAGGTTAATCATCATACAAGCCTGTTAAAGGGCGCTGTGCCGGTCAAGCTCCATACGAGCCGGCAAACAGCGCCCAACACCAACCTACCTGAATTGGTTGATATGGTTGTTCATAATCAGTTCGGCCTGCTCAACCGCGCTTTTAGCTGCCAACTTGCCGTCCAACACCTGATCAAATAACGGCCGAATGGCGGTCACCCAGTTCGTCCAGTTCAAGCTCGCCGTGTTCTCCATGTAGTTCACCGATTCCATTATCACCCGATAATCCAGCCCTTTCGCCGTCATCCCTTCACTGATCGCCTTACTTGCCGCCAGTCTGGCCTCAACAGGAAACCACCCCTTGGCGACGAAAAACTCGGGCGGCCGCCCCATGGCGCTCTCCATGAGAACTAGCCAAGCCGCTTCCGGATTTTGCGAGAAGGCAGAGATCGCCAGCATGTCGCTGGCGCCGTAAACCACACGTCGCCGCGTACCCTGAGGCAGCATGGCGATCCCGAAGTTGATGCCGTTATCCAGCCAATACTGGCTCTGGTACGAGCCATGTATGTTCATCGCCACTCGACCGCTATCTAAAAAAGCAGCGCCGACATTGCGCATGCCCGGGCGAGCGGTGGTTCCCGCAGCCACCATATCTCGGAAGAACTGCAGGGTATCCGCTGCGGCAGGATTATTGATGGCGGAGGCGTTATGAGCCGCATTGAGTATCGTACCGCCATTGGACAAGATCGCCGGCTGCATATCGAGCCAGTACTTATTATTTATCGAGAACCCGTAGATCTTATCCGTAGGATCCGCGCTCAATTGCCGGGTGAGTTTTTGGGATATCGCCTGCAAGTATTCCCAGGTCCAGTCACTGGTGGGCGCCGCCACGCCGGCATCTGCAAACAGGTCTTTGTTGTAAAAGAGCACGCTTACGACATAATTGATAGGCATAGCCCATACGGCAGGCCCGTCGACGGGGTAACGCGCACCGTCAATCGTACGCATAAACAAGCGCTGCGTATCGATGTCACGGTCGATATAGGGAGCTAAATCCGCAGCTATGCCGGCAAATTCAGGTAACTGCAACCCGGTGACGTAGAAGATGTCCGGGCCGACGCCTGTGGTAATGGCTACCTTGAGCTTATCGTAATAACCTGCCTGGTTCGTAGCCATCCGGACCAGTTCCACCTTTATGCCGTGCTTAGCCTCAATGTAATCAAGAAATTCCTGTTCCCACTGATCTGCAGAGGCCATGGTCCAGTACGTCAAATGGATCTGATCCGCAGCGCTCATGCTTGGCGCAAAAACACACAAAAGACTTGCGATTACCAACCAAATGAAGTTGCGCTTAATCATGTCCTTAATAACCCCCTTATCAATGCGGCTGTCATCGTCACCAGACAGCGCGAGGCGAAATACAGGCGATGTACCGAGGAAAAGGACCGCACACCTGACGCAGGTCTGCAATGCGTATGCGCAACCATTATTCGCACACCCCCATTAATATCCTTCTTTTTACCGCTTTCTGACTTCCGCAAGGGAGGTGAAAGCTGAAAAGACGCTAATGCATATATAAGACCCTTGACGAGTTAGCGCAAAGTCATTCCTTGCTGTGAAATGTCTGCAGCAGCTGGTAATTTTGCTAAAAAGCGACTTTGCGCGGCGCTTGCGGTTCCAATAGACTTAAGGAGGCCTCAGAATGGTAAGAAGACTGCTATGGATCTGGCTCTTGAGCATCGTATTGGTAACCCCTACGGCCTTGGCGGAATCACCTGTCGGGACTATTGTGTTTCACTCGTTGCGACATGGCGGCAACCATGAGATCTATAAAGCCAATGCCGACGGATCCGGAGTAACGCGGCTGACTTATCAGGATAGAACCAGTTCGTATCCGCGTCTTTCGCCTGACGGCAGTCTGGTAGTGTTTCAGACCAACCGCGACGGCAACTGGGAGATATACATGATCACCATCGACGGGCGTTTTGAAACCCAACTCACCATGCATCCCAAAGCCGACCGGTTCCCGGCTTGGTCCCCGGACGGCAGATACATCGTCTTCCAAGCCCAACGTGATGCTAACTGGCAAATATATGTCATGAACGCAGACGGTACGAATGTAACTCGGCTTACCGACAACGACAAGCAAGATGCGTGGCCCGCATGGTCGATCAACGACCAAATCGCTTTCTCTTCGAATAGGGACGGCAACTGGCAGATTTATGTGATGCGTCCCGACGGCTCAGGGCAAACCCGAGTGACTTTTAGTGACGCCAACGATCAGTATCCGGCCTGGTCGCCCGATGGTCGGCGTATCGTATTTGCGTCAAATCGGGGTGGTACCTGGGATATTTGGGTGGTTGACAGCGACGGTTCCAACCTGACCCGGCTTACAGATGATGAAGCGGTAGACAACTTTCCCACTTGGTCGCCTGATGGTACCAAGATCATTTTCAGCAGCACCCGGCACGGTGGTGACGCGAATATCTATGTAATGAATGCGGATGGTACCAATATTCAACGCTTGATGGAAAGCGAAGCCCTGGACGACTACCCGGCTTGGGGGCGTTAACCTGGTACAAAACGACGAAAGCCTCAGGAGTCTTTCCTGGGGCTTTCACATCTGGGTCGCTGCGAATAGCTACATAGCCGATGAGTCGCGTTATCTTGCCGCTGCTTCTTTTCGCGCAATTTCCTTACCTGCCGCCGCCCACGCAAAGCCGCGTTTCATCAGCGTCAACGCCGGTTCGGCAGCGATAACGTCATTATGGTGGCCTAAAGAATTGTAGAAGACACGGCCTTTACCCCAGTACTTCGTCCACAGTACCGGCATGTCCACTTCGCCGTTGGGTACGTGGGGACCGTCAACTGTGGGGAACCGCGTTGTGGCCAATACCTTTACAGCCGGATCCACATGGAGATAGTACTGCTCGCTCTTTACTTTGAAGTCCTCAATGCCTGCGACAATTTCGCTTGATCCCGCGATAATATTGACCGTGTATTCCACGCCGTCATTACCAGGGTGAGCCACCCACTGACCACCGGTCATGAACTGCCAATCGGTGCTCTGCCGAAAGGCATCGCACATGCCCCCATGGCACCCGGCCAGACCAACGCCGCCGGCCACCGCGCTCATCACCGGTTTCAACTGCTCTTTAGTAATGGTTCCCATGGTCCATACGGGAACGATAAGATCAAGCGACTGCAGCTTCTCCGCATCTAGAAACGCATCCAAGGTATCAGACACTTCCACGGAGAAGCCCATCTCCGACAATGCGTTTTCAAAGGTGCCGGCCACTTCTTTAGGTTCATGCCCGTGCCAACCACCCCAGACGATCAATGCTTTTTTCAATTATGTCACCTCCATATTCCATCGTAGTACTTCCGTGTTAATATACAAGTACCTGCTCCTACTACGAGAATATGACCTACCTCGCGCCTATCCAAAGCATCTCTCACAATTGAGGTAGCGGTTTACACACACCAGTTGGCTGCGCTTACCATTCTCAACATGATCCGGGGCTTGGTAGAATGAATGCGAACGACCGTGTAGTAGTATAAATCAACATTAGGAGGCATCAGCCATGCGTCGGTTATGGATGATGGTGCTTGTACTATCCATGCTCTTTACAACAGCTTTGCCTGCTTTGGCGCAAGAAGGAGACCCAGGGAACCGGATCTCCGACTCTATTCTCCAAATCGGCGTCCAGTACGGCCATCGGCCTTTTTCCGGCATCACCATAAAGAAACACGTCACCAATAAACTCATGCTGCAAGGTACCGTTGCTCTCACGGAAAGAACCGGTTCCGTTGGTACCCGGTTGCTTTTCGACTTAGGGGTTAAAGGGGATGTCTTTAGGTACGCGGGAATAGGTGCGACGGTGGGTTATTATCCGGGTTGGTCGGAGTCCTTAGGAAATCATACCAAGACCGAGATCGGCATAGAGGCCCTTATCGGCATCGATTACCCCTTAGCCTTTTTTGGCAAGAACACGCCGCTATCCGCGTCGCTGGAAGTAGCGCTGCAAGCCATTAGTCCCTTGAGCGGCGATTCATTCTCAATTCTGCCGCGTACCGGAGTCAATGCGGGTCTGCATTACTGGTTCTAACAAGTAGATGCGCCGGCAGAGCTGATGCCGTAAAAGTAACATTAATGTAACTTCACGCTATCACAACGCTCCCTTTTACGCGGAGCGTTTCTTTTTGTACCGGATTAATGTTAACATGAGAACCGTTAAATACTACGTCATAAGGACAGTGCGCAAACAGATAGGAAGGTTGACATGCCGCAAATCGAACTGATCGCCACGGCGGCCTTTGGCATTGAAGCCGTGGTCGCTCGCGAACTCACCGCCCTGGGGCTGACTGATCACACTGTAGAGAACGGACGGGTGATCGTTCGTTGCGACTTGGACGCTATTCCGCAAGCCAATTTGTGGTTACGCTCAGCAGATCGCGTGTTGTTGAAAATAGGTTCCTTTAAGGCGGTTACTTTTGACGAACTGTTTGAAAAAACAAAAGCGCTGCCTTGGGCAGACTGGCTGCCCCGCGACGCCAACTTCCCCGTCACGGGGAAGTCCGTTAAGTCGCAGCTCCATAGCGTTCCCGACTGCCAAGCTATTGTGAAAAAGGCCGTGGTGGAATCTTTGCGCCGGCAGTATAAATGCGCTTGGTTCGAGGAAACCGGCCCCCTCTATCGCATCGAGGTGGCTTTACTGAAAGATGAGGTTACCCTCACCATCGACACCAGCGGTTCCGGCTTACATCGGCGCGGCTACCGTCCGCTCGTGGGCGCGGCGCCTCTCCGCGAGACTTTGGCTGCCGCCATGATCATGCTCAGTTATTGGAACAAGGACCGGGCGTTACTAGATCCCTTGTGCGGCACTGGTACTATTCCCATCGAAGCCGCGATGATCGGCGCAAACATGGCACCTGGTTTGAGAAGGCGATTTGCCGCCGAAACCTGGCCGATCCTGCCGCAACAATTGTGGCAGAATGCTCGCGCCCAAGCGCAGGAAAGCATTGGCGACCTCAAGGATTTGCGTATCTTTGGCTCCGATATTGACGGCGAGGCGCTCGGTTTGGCCCGACATCACGCCGAGCTGGCAGGAGTTAGCGAAGCCGTCCGTTTTCAGAAGCTGCCGGTTGCAGAGGTGCGATCGCGTTTTAAGTACGGTTGCGTTATCTGTAACCCGCCCTACGGCGAACGCATCGGCGACCGCAAAAGCGCAGGCGCAATTTACCAAGATATGAAGGACGCGTTTGCGCGCCTTGACTCCTGGTCCTTCTACATCCTCACTAGTCATCCCAACTTTGAGCGGGTTTTTGATCAGAAGGCCACTCGCAGACGGAAACTCTATAATGGTCGCATTGAGGTTACCTACTACCAATTTATCGGACCTAAACCGCCGGCTACCGTTCCGCACCTCGCACCGTAGCTGATCGATCCGCCACAGACAGTTGCTCCCGGCGTTATTTCAACACCGGGAGCAACTTTTGCTTACTCTATGATGTTTACCGGCCTATGACTCCAAGGAGAGCCGCTGCGCCGTATGCTCTTGCAGAATTGACTACTTTACCACAGTGCGAGCCAAGGCTGCCGGAGACATCTCATCCGGTGAGAAGGGCCGCAACCGGTACTGAAAGCTGAACTCCTCGGGGTTGAGACAGTATTGCGGCAACGGTCCCGGCCCGCAACTGGCCGAACCCAAACCATGATGCTTGTAATCCAAATGCAGCGTGATGTTCTCCTCCGGTACCAATTCGTGCCTATGCGTTGCCGCATCCAGCGCCTCGGTGGAGTAGCGCAGCGCAGTGAAGTTGAAGGTAGGATTACCACAGGCCAACAGCCCCATCCCGCGCAGCG
>DUQB01000119.1 GCA_012838035.1 Bacillota bacterium
TAAGAACTAAAAGACCAATATTACTCATGAAAATCGCCCCTTACATAATTTTTGGTATGTAAGGGGCTTTTTTATGTGAGCTATATAGCGAATATAGCAACCTATATCATTTTTGCAATGTTTATGTGATTATGCCGCCCAAGATTGAACAGTTGAGCCGGAGAGATTGAACACCTTGGCCGCCGGGGTTGAACACCATGACTTGCGGGCGGCGATGGTATCGGTAGAATAGAGTATACGTCCTGCAAATAGGGCGAAAAACTCTAAGGAGGGTCATAAACATGACCGACTACCGACAAATTTTGAGGCTGAGGAGCCTCGGGCTGAACCATTCGCAAATAGCGAACAGCCTTGGTGTATCACGCACCACCGTCATCCGCACATTGCAGCGGGCACAGGCCATCGGGCTGGATTGGGTTACAGCGACCGGCTTAGGCGACAAGGAGGTGACAGCCCAGCTGTTCCCGTCCGGGGAAGGCAAACCGATGTACCGGCAACCGGACTTTGCCGCCATTCATAAGGAACTGGCGAAGCCGGGTGTTACGCAGCAGTTGGTATGGATGGAATATTGCGACGCCTGCCGCGCCGCAAGCGAAATCCCGTACCAGCTCAGCCGATTCAAGGAACTGTATCATGATTACGCCCTGCAAAACAAGGCCACCATGCACATCAGCCGCAAACCCGGGGAAATCATGGAAGTGGACTGGGCGGGTCAAACCGCGCATGTGGTGGATACCGACACCGGGGAACTGCTTGAGGCCTATGTTTTTGTGGCTGCATTGCCTTACAGCGGTTATGCCTACGCCGAAGCCTTTTGGCATCAGGATCAAGCCGCGTGGACAGCGGCGCACGTCAACGCCTACAACTACTTTGGCGGCGTCGCCCGGATTCTGGTGCCGGACAATCTCAAAACCGGCGTCATCAAGCATACCAAGCGGGAAGTGGTGTTAAACAAGGCGTATCAGGAGTTGGCGGAACATTACGGGACAGCTATCATCCCGACAAGGGTGCGAACGCCCAAGGACAAAGCCACCGTGGAAGGAACCGTGGGTAAGCTTTCCACCTTCATTCTGGCGGCAGTACGGAATCAACGGTTTTTCTCGTTGAGGGAACTGAACGAAACCATCCGGGAACGGCTGAAAGCCTTTAACCGCAAGCCGTTTCAGAACAAAGACGGCAGTCGTGCCACATGGTTTGCCGAGGAGCGCGCTTCGCTGCTGCCCCTGCCCCAGACGCCTTACGAATTGGCGGATTGGCGTATCGCCACAGTGGCGTTCAACTACCACGTCGCCGTGGACGAACGCTATTACTCCGTGCCGTATGAGTACATAAAGCGTCAGGTACAGGTGCGACTGACGAGTCATGTGGTGGAGGTTTTCTACGACGGTGATCGTATTTGCTCCCATATCCGGCTGCACGGCCGGCGGGGTGAATACAGCACGCAGGAAGCGCATATGCCTCAGAACCATCAACAATATGTGCAATGGAATGGTGAACGCTTCCGAAAATGGGCGGCCAAAACCGGTACGCAAACCGCTGCCGTGGTGGAAGCCATGCTGACCAGTTACAAGGTAGAGCAGCAAGCCTACCGGGCATGCATGGCATTGCTGAAACTGGGAGACGCCTACTCTCCGGAGCGGCTGGAAGCCGCTTGTGCCAAGGCGTTGACCTACTCGCCACGCCCCGGCTACAAAGCTGTTCAAACCATCCTCAAGGCAGGTCAGGACAGCCCGCCCGAAGCGCTTGCCGACCCGGACAGCGACGGCGACTACGGTTTTACCCGTGGCGCGGACTACTACGGGGAGGTGCGGTAGGATGCTGGTGAACACGACTGCGGAAAAGCTGCGAGAAATGAAGCTGACCACCATGGCCGCCCGGCTGCAGGCACAGGAACGGGATGACAGCCTTAATGCCCTTAGCTTTGAAGACCGCCTAGGATTGCTGGTGGATGAGGAGTACAACGCCCGTAAAAGCAACCGCCTGAAACGCCTCATGCGCCTTGCCGGATTCGCTTACCCCGGTGCTTGCCTAGAGGATGTGGAGTACCGCGCCGACCGCGGACTGGACAAAGCGCTGATTACCCGGTTGGGCAGCGGCGGTTATATCGGCGACCACCGACATATCGTTCTGTTAGGCGCGGCCGGAAGTGGAAAAAGCTATCTCGCTTGTGCCTTCGGCGCAGCGGCCTGTAGGGATTTCCGGACGGTCAAGTATGTCCGGCTGCCGGAGCTGATGGCGGAGTTTGCTGTCGCCCGCGTAGAGGGCACCTACCGAAAAATGCTGAAATCACTGGGTAAAACCGATCTCCTCATCTTAGATGAATGGTTGCTGTATCCTTTGCAGGAAAATGAGTCCCGTGATCTGCTGGAGCTTATGGAACGCCGCTATCAAAAGGCGTCCACCATATTTTGCTCCCAATTTGACGTGGGCGGATGGCGCGGAAAGCTGGGACCGGGTACGCTGGCCGAAGCCATCATCGACCGCATCATCCACGATGCCTACACCATCAAAATCGCCGGCGACGATTCCATGCGTAAGCACAAAGGGATTGCCGCCTCCGGCGGCACCGAACGCGCCTAAAGGCGCATCGGGGGGGCTTCGCCCCATAGGTTTATCGCTTTGGTTTTCCAAGGAGAGTGATGACGTGCAGACCCAAAACAGGCAAAGAGAAAGAGTGATACCATCGGCATCACTCTCCTTGCCAAACCTCCCGGGGCGCTCTGGTCGCTCCTCAGCGTTGCCATATCCTCCCCGTGAGTAAAAGCATGAAAAGTGTAGCATGCCAATCAGGAACCCGTCAATGTACAATCTCTCCGACGAAAGTGTTCAACTTCGGTGGCCCAACTGTTCCACCTTTCCGGCTCGCGGTGTTCAACTTCGGTGGCATAATCATTTATGATCTCTTTACCTTTCGATGTAGCGTATCGAACAGTGTATCTGGTACCGCTTCGATCGTTTGTTAAATAGGCTATACATACTCCGCTGTTATCCACTAGGTGACGGTTTCTTTTATGCATGCATTGATTATCATAAGCGGATTGTATATATATCGTTTCATCAGCTGA
>DUQB01000120.1 GCA_012838035.1 Bacillota bacterium
GCCATTAATAATGAAGGTGCCTTTTTCAGTCATCAAAGGGAAATCTCCCATGAAGACCTCTTGCTCCTTCACCTCACCGGTCTCTTTGTTGATCAACCGCACCCTGACCTTCAAGGGAGCGGCGTAGGTAACGTCACGGTCTTTGCACTCCTCAACGTCATACTTGGGAGTACCCAGACTATAATCAATGAACTCGAGAACCAGATTGCCCGTGAAATCCTGTATAGGCGATATGTCACGGAACACTTCCATAAGCCCTTCCGCTAGGAAGTCTTCGTACGACTTACGTTGAACCTCGATAAGGTTGGGCATTTCGAGAATCTCATCAATCCTGCTGAATGAGATCCTCCGGCGCTTTCCCAGTTGAGTAGCCACTGCCAATATGCCCCACTCCTCTCAATCTGCGCAGCCTGCCGATTTTTTTGCAGGCTTTTTAACAACACTCGGCGAATATACCCGCTGATACCTATAGACGAGATCCGGCCCACAAGGTGTAGAGGTATGCATTATGTCGGCTGCGTCAAATCCATATGCGCCCGGCCGGAATGTGCTGACGACGGAAACTGCGCTAAAGGCACAAAAAGGCTCCCCTAACCTCACCTGTTAAACAGTAGTGCCAGGAGGTGCCCCGTACCTTATAACTTTTGTGTGCGTAGCAAAGGATATACATATTATGTTGAGAATATATGGTAGAAGTGGTAGGCGCGACCGACCATAGGTACAGCACCTATAAATACTACCATTATGCTCTAACCGTGTCAATGTCTTCGACTCACGCGACACATACTATAAAGCCGGCGGCGGCTTTACGTCACCGCCGGCTTATTCGTTCTTACTTGATTTCGACTACTGCGCCGACCTCTTCCAGCTTAGCCTTCAGTTCATCGGCAGCGGCCTGATCAAGACCTTCTTTGATCGGCTTAGGAGCGCTGTCGACCAGATCCTTGGCCTCTTTCAGACCCAGACCGGTGATCTCACGTACCACTTTGATGACCTGGATCTTCTTCTCGCCGGCAGACTGGAGAACTACGTCAAACTCGGTTTTCTCAGCGGCGGCCGGAGCGGCGGCTCCCGGTGCGGCTGCGGCGGCCACTGCTACAGGGGCGGCGGCGCTGACGCCGAATTTCTCTTCCAAAGCCTTTACCAGTTCAGCAAGCTCAAGCACTGTCATGTTCTCAATAGCTTGAATCATTTCATCCTTAGTCAATTGGTTTTCCTCCTTAATGATGACTGTTCAATCATGTGACGACTAGGCGACTATGCGCCGGAGCCCTCTTCCTTCTGTTGGCGCACGGCTTCCAACGCATAAACCAAGTTGCGAATAGTACCCTGCAGTACGTTGACCAATCCGCTGATAGGTCCCTGCATGCCGCGCAATACCATCGCGAGTAACACTTCTCGTGACGGCAGATCCGCCAATTCTTTCACAGCCGCGGCGTCAACCACCCGGCCGTCCAAAACACCGCACTTGATGACCAGTTCCTCGTGCGTTTTGGCAAACTCTGCGAGAACCTTGGCGCTCGCCACCGGATCGTCGTAACCGAATGCGAAAGCATTTGGTCCTTCCAAATAGGCGTCCAGTCCCTCGATGTCCAGTTCTGTGGCGGCACGAGCGGCTAAGGTGTTCTTGAAGACCTTAAACTCCACACCGACATCTCGTGTCTGTTGTCGCAGCTCGGTAATCTCTTTTACGTCCAAACCGCGGTACTCAGCTACAACCATGCACTTGGCGCGACCGAGTCGGTCTTTAATAGCGGCAACGCTTGCTACATTCTGTGCGTTCGGCATCATCAATCCTCCCTTCACAATGGGCAAAGAAAAAGATCTTGCGCGGCAGACAGAACATGGAAAGTACAAATCCCACGTTATACCGGGCAGTGCCCGGTAGCGCTCGCGAAAGATCCTCTAGTCGGATTTCACAAGCCTCGGCAGGCGAGCGTTTGCTCATTAAGTGTTCTCTGTAACACACCGGCTGTCTGCGGCTACGTATTCACTTTTACTTGCCCGGATATAGGATGTGTTTCCTATGACCGGCAAACGGCTCTATTCCGAACGAGTGGCCGTGCTGGTTACCTCACTGGGGTTGATCTTTAACCCGGGACCCATGGTACTAGATAATGAGATTTTGCGCAAGTACTGTCCCTTGGCTGCCGCTGGTTTCGCCCTAATTATGGCGTCCATCAGGACGTTGAAGTTTTCCAGCAAGGCTTCGGCGGTAAAGGACGCCTTACCGATGGGAACATGGATACCGGCTTCTCTGTTTACCCGGTACTCTACTTTACCAGCCTTAAACTCGTTGACGGCCTTCGCAATGTCCATGGTGACCGTACCCGCTTTGGGGTTAGGCATAAGACCGCGCGGACCTAAAACGCGACCTAATCGTCCGACCAGACCCATCATGTCGGGGGTGGCGATGGCAACGTCGAAATCAATGTTGCCACCTTGAACAGAGGCTACCAAATCCTCAGCGCCTACAATGTCGGCGCCTGCCTCTTGCGCTTCCCGCGCTTTATCGCCTTGAGCGAATACGGCAACTCGTACGCTCTTACCCAGACCGTTGGGAAGGACGACGGTGCCGCGAACCTGTTGATCGGCGTGACGCGGGTCTACGCCTAGTTTCAGGGCAACATCGACGGATTCGTCAAACTTGGCGGTGGCATTCCGTTTAACAATTTCCAATGCTTCGGCCGGCGTATAGTAGGTTTCTCTACTTACTTCTTTAGCTGCGGTTTGATACCGCTTACTGCGCTTGGCCATGCATACTGACCTCCTCGTGGTAATAGCGGCGTTAATGACGCCTCCCACCTAATGAATACTTGTAGTATGAAGTGTTACTACCGCAAAGCTCAGTCCTTCACGGTGATGCCCATACTGCGCGCGGTTCCCGCTACCATACGCATGGCTGCCTCGACATCCGCCGCATTAAGATCAGGCATCTTCAAAGTGGCGATCTCGCGCACCTGGTCCCAAGAAACAGAAGCCACTTTTGCGCTATTGGGCTCCCCTGATCCCTTTTCAATACCGGCGGCTTTCTTCAACAGTACCGCCGCCGGCGGAGTCTTCGTAATGAAGGTAAAGGAACGATCGGCGTAGACGGTAATCTCTACCGGAATAATGAGACCGACCTGTCCGGCTGTGCGCTCGTTGAAACTCTTAACGAACTCCATGATGTTGACGCCGTGTTGACCTAAGGCAGGTCCGATCGGCGGCGCCGGAGTCGCTTTACCGGCAGGGCACTGCAACTTAATTATTGCTGTAATCTTCTTGGCCACGGGTGTTCCTCCTCAAAATGTGGTAATAACGGACCGTCTGGGAGTCCTCCCACTATGCCGCGCTTGTAAACACAAACACGACGTAAAACGCAATCAACAGCACACGTATCGCCGGTTCGACGAACCGGCGCATGCGCTCTACCTAGCTAAGCTTCTCGATTTGCTCAAAGTCGAGTTCAATAGGCGTTTCTCTTCCGAACATCGAAATGACGACACGCACTTTACCGCGCTCGATGTCGACTTCCGCAATGTGTCCGTCAAAATTGGCAAAGGGACCTGTGCTGACTCTAATGTGGTCGCCTACGGCGAAAGCAACTCGCGGTCTACCTTCATCAAAGCCCATCTGCTTTAGAATCGCCTTCACTTCCGAGCGATCCAGCGGTATCGGCTTCGAACCGGAACCGACGAAGCCCGTAACGCCGGGCGTGTTGCGCACAACATACCAAGAATCGTCGCTCATGATCATCTCTACGAGCACGTACCCCGGAAACACCTTTTTCTTGGCGATGCGTTTTTTACCGTCTTTGAAGTCAATTTCCTCGATAATAGGGACGAGAACACGGAATATTTTATCTTCCATGCCCATGGATTCAACACGCCGCTCCAGGTTTGCCTTCACCTTATTCTCATAACCGGAATAGGTATGTATGACAAACCACTCTTTGCCGCTGTCGTCATCCTCATATCCCAGAAACTCATCGATATCAATGCGTCCGGGCTCAGTTGATTCGTTCATGGTATCCTTTACCACGCAAGGGGAGCAAGAGCTTACATGCTATAACTGCGAGCTCCTACCCCTCACCTCCCTAAAGCTGAAAGTAGACCGAAGAGCTGACTGAATAACCAGTCGGCCGCGCCGACAAACAAAGACACGATAATGGTAATGGCGATGACCACTATAGTATAGGTCGTCAGCTCTTTGCGATTCGGCCAGGTCACTTTCCGCAATTCGGCCCGCGCGTCGCGCAAAAACTTGGTCACTTTATTTACCAGAGACCGTTCTTGCCCTACTTTATTGCCGACTGCCATGAGCTTCACATCCTCGTAAGAAACTCTCCCGCACTTACTTCGTTTCCCGATGTGACGTATGCGTACGGCAGGTAGGACAGTACTTCTTTAGCTCGATTCTATCGGGGTTGTTACGACGACTCTTCGTGGTACGATAATTACGATTCTTGCACTGGGTGCACTCCATGGTAATGCCGACTCGCATCCCAGGTCACCTCCGACTCAAACTGCATCACTATAGGAATTTATCACATCGAACCTGCACTGTCAACAATAACGCTTTAATGTAAGGTTACCCCGTTAGGCTTCCTAGCAACCGAATCGGGGATGCATACGCCACGCAAGCGATGGGGCACATCGTCGTATGTGCCCCATATGCTAAGTATTAGTCGTTCTCTCTGACGGAGTATCCTTATTGCCTATGCAATGATTTTGGAGATGACTCCGGCGCCTACGGTGCGGCCGCCCTCGCGAATGGCGAAACGCAGGCCTTCCTCCATGGCGATGGGAGTGATCAACTCTACCGCGAAATGAACGTTATCGCCGGGCA
>DUQB01000121.1 GCA_012838035.1 Bacillota bacterium
GGCGAGGTAAAGAAGATCAACCGCTATGTTTTGCGGGTCTATGGGTACCCCAACATGAGCGGCTATAGAATCCAGGTCTCCTTAGATGGTGAGGTCTGGACCGATGCGTATGTGAAGATAGGTGAGGTCAAAATTGATGAGACCGGTACTTTTCCAGTGGTCGAAGGCAGGTATGTGCGATACGAAGCGTTCCGCAATCAGGTACGGTCATCAGCGATAGGGTTGCGCACGTTCTCCATCTTCTACGATGCCGCGCCTACCCTTGTAGAGTTGAAGGTACCGGAGACGAACTATGTCCGGACAAATCCGCTGGAAAGCATCTATGACGTCGTCGTGCCTACTCATCTGTCGGCGATTACGATTCAAGCCGTTACCTCCCTGCCTGATCATCAGGTGATTATCGCCGGCATACCCACCAAGGAGTTGCAGGTTGATATCAGCGATGACAAAGAGCGGGTCGTGCCGTTGATCGTCACAGGTGAGCATGGAAATACACGCCTCATCGAAATCGTGGTGAAGCGCCCACCCTTGTATAGCGATCGTTACGTATTGACCTTTGAGGATCATTTCGTGGCGGATGAGTTGAACAGCGCTTATTGGTATTACCGCACGGACGCGAAATGGGAAGGGTACAACTTACCCGGCAATGTGAGACTGGGACAAGATGAAGATGGCCGCACTCTTTTATATATCGATTTCAAGAAACAACACTTGAGTAATTATGGCGGCCCCCAATGGACCGGTGGGGGCATTATCTCCCGTCACAACATGGGCTATGGATACTATGAGGTGCTGGCTAAGCTCTATGACGATACGCCTGGTTTTCATCAGTCGTTTTGGTCACGAGGAACAGGCGCGATCGAGGATGTGGTAAGCGGTAAAACACCGCAACGCAACGGGGTGTTGGAAATAGACGGGTTTGAGGTGGACTCCGGCAACTCGAGCAGGGTGTCTTCCACCATCCATCAGCACTTCCCCACTGTAAGCCAGTTCCCTAATCGCTCCCATCATACCATGGGCACCACAGAGTGGTTCACCTGGGGTTACGAATGGCTGCCCGGCAGAGTGAATTTCTATGGCAACGGGGAATATGTGGCGACGATCTATCAGGGAGACTTGTATGCGCCGCAGAACTTGTGGCTGACGGGCTTGGCGGATGGGCGTACGGATAATGTTATGCCGCTGCCGGGCGCAAGTATGCAGGTGGACTATGTCCGTTACTACGCCCGGGTGGACAACCAAACCAACTGGGTGGGGAACAAGTCGTTTGAGTACACCAACGGCGTAGATATCTACGCTTGGATTGCTGCGGGCGATGTTTTGGCAACCAAGGGCGTCGCCGCGGCTCGGACAGGTGAGTGGGCGCTCGAACACTCCTTCTACCGTCCCTATCGCGCTGTTACCAAGCAATGCTTACAGTTCATTGCCAATGGAACGTACCGCTTATCTGCTTGGGTGATGAGTACGGGGGGCCAAACCGAGGCTAAGCTGCAAGTGACGGACAGCCAAGGGACCCTTGCCGAGATCGACATTCCTCAGAGCAGTGAGTGGATGCAGGTACAGCTTGATGTTGCGGTGACCAATAATGAGGCGGAAATAAACATCATTTCAGCCGGGTCGGGTAGCGGCATTTGGCTGCGGGTAGACGACTTGGAGTTCGTCCGGGTGGAGTAGGGTATTTTTGTTACGCCGCGGTGACGATGAATCGGTTTGAAGGTGATTAAATTGACGAACAAAGAACGTGTCGTTTTGAGCATCACCCATAGACAACCCGATATAGTCCCTTTCGACATCGGCTTTACGCAAAGCGCGCGGCAAAAGATGGCCGCTTACATGGGCAGAGCGGACTTTGACAAAGATTGGGAACGCTTTTTGCTGACTGCTAATTTGGCGCCGCCTAATGAGATGCGGGAAATAGCGCCTGGTATAGTGTGCGACGAATGGGGCGTGCATTGGAACCGCACGCGGGATAAGGATATCGGGGTGGTCTGCAATACGCAGGTGACGCCGGAAAACATTACGGACTACGCCGTTCCCGACCCGACGCTGCCGGAACGATATACGCACCTTAAGCGCATTACTGAGAATGGCGGCAGCGATGCATATGTTGTCGCCTCAATTGGTTTCAGCTTATTTGAGCGGGCTTGGACTCTGGCAGGTATGGAGAATATCTTTATGGCGATGCTTGTTGATAAGCCGTTTGTAAACCAACTGCTGGACAAAATTCTTGCGTTCAATTTGGCGGTTATAGATGCGGCATGCGCATATCCCATAGACGGTATGCGCTTTGGCGATGATTGGGGCGGGCAAAACGGTTTATTGATGGGGCCTGATCTGTGGCGCGAGTTTATCGGTCCTCGCGTGCGGCAGATGTATGCCCGGGTAAAAAGCTACGGCAAGCAGGTATTCATCCATTCTTGCGGCAAAGTGGACGAGATCTTCCTCGATTTGATTGAATATGGTCTGGATGTGTTCAATCCCTTCCAACCGGAAGTGATTGATGTGTACGAAGCTAAGAAGAAGTACGGCTCATCTCTCACCTTCTACGGCGGGATTAGTACGCAACGGTTGCTTCCATATGGGACGCCGGCGCAGGTGCGTGCGGAGGTCCGCCGGTTGTTGGCTGAAGTTGGCGAGAATGGCGGCCTGATTGCAGCCCCGGCCCATTCTATTCCAGGTGATGCTCAGCCGGCCAACATTATGGCTATGGTGGAAACGCTGCACGCACAATAGAGGATGGTAGTTAGCCAGTGGTCCGGCGCTGCTGAAAAGCACAAGGTGAACCGCACGGCTACCAAGTCTACGCCGATACGGTTCACCTCGATTTCGTTTGTCTTAGAACAAAGCGTCTAATGCTTCCAACAACTGTTTTCTCGCTGCATGGTAACTGCTTGCCTCCGTAGCATAGTCAACCAGGTTCCGGGCGATTTGCCCCATGATTTGGTCAGCCAATGCCCTGTCATGCTCAGCCAGCATGGACAGCAACGTGTGATCAAGCGTGCCTTCACGGAACTGCACGATGCGCATGGAGCCGCGTAAACCTTCCGGTCCGGGATAGAAGAACCAGTTGTCTCCAGGTTGATGTCCCGGATTCTGTGAGCCGCCCGGTACCGGACCAATGGACGTCTTGTAGGGGTCTGCTCCGCGATACATATTGGCACCCCAGAACAGGTACCCTTCCGCATTGTACAAATAGGCTAACCAGGGGTAAAGACGGACATTGACGGCCCGTTCGTCCAGGTGCGTGTTAGGCATCGGCGGATAAGGGCTGGCGCAATGATACAACCAGTTTTGTTTGCCGCTCGTCAGACGACCGGCAGCCAGGTCTTGCCGTGCGGCAAGCGAGGCAATCGCAAAGACATGAACGTCCAACATAGGTGAATAGATGGTCGGATTGCCGTTTATGGCATCAATCGTACGCACTCCGGGCATATAGTTCCGCACCATCTCACTCACAATGCGATAGCTGTCGGGATCACGCGGTTCATCCAGTACGTGCTGCAAGAAATTGCGGGTCCATCCGCGCTCCTCCAAGTGCGTATGCAAAGCGCTCATAAAGGTGGGTAGGAATGCATACCACTCTGTACGATTACTTGGCGACAAGATCGTCGTCAGTTGGGTCGCGGCATCTTTAACGTACACAGGCTTCATCATCAGTAAATGATGACCGGCCATATAGCGGTATCCCAGCTCGAAGAACATCTCCATCCAACGATCAAAACGGCTGAAGTCGAAGGTATAGCCACCGTCTTTTTCTCGGATGGTCTGAATCAAGGGGTAGTCACCATCCAAGAGCGGCGTCAGCACGGTGTCATTGCCGTACCGGCGCAGTTGGCGACCGGCTTCCCGCAACAGCGCCCAGTGCTCCTCGCTCCACCACGGGGGTATTGGGCCATTGGTCAGGTTTTCCGGTTCTACTTGCAGCCAGTGGACGGAACTTAAGCGGTACTGATCGGGTGCTTGGGTTTTGTGCACGGTGAATGTAAATGGCGCTGTGGTTCGGAACTCATCTGAACCGATGCTGATTTGGCCATGATACTGCCCGGGAGCGGCATCCGGCGGTACGTCAATATCTACCAGCACGGCCTGGTAGCGTCCAGGCGTCAAATGCAGGCGATTATTCGGCATCAGAGCCTCAAAAGCTTCGAAAGGCGCCTTGCGTACATAGGTCTCCATCCACATATATGGTGGTTTGCTGGTCACGCTGGTGCGAGAGCCTCCGTTGCTGTTGGCTTCCACCATCACAGGCAACACTTCGTAGATATGAATGTGCTCAGCCGACAGCTCCCCTTGCGGTCCCGTAACAGCTGATACGGTCACGTCATAGATCCCGGGTTTCTGAGCCATGACCACAAAGTGCAGCGGTAAGGACGCTCCGCGGGGGACGCTTAACGGCACAGGGTACTGCATAGGTTCCGGCGCCAAATCCGGGTAAACCCTGGTGGCGGCATCAACCTGCACTATGTTTAACTGTTCATTCCAGTGTGTAGCCAGGAGTTGCTGATACAGCAGCTTTTGTTCGCGTTCTACCGCCGCTTTTTGCTCGGCTTGCGCCTGCAACCAAGCGTCACTCAGCGCGGATTGGCGAATTGCTTCCACCTGCGCCATACTGAAGGCCGCACCGGCATCTGCAGCTACATCAATCCTGATATGGTCAAGCCCGCCGGAGAACGCAGAGCTTCCAGTCCGGCCCGTAGAGCCGATGACAATGTCCTTCACGCGCGGTCGCAACTGACCCGGAGGAATGGTCACGATCTGATCCAGGTCGATCGGTCCATGTTCGGTGCCCATGTAAATAGCCGCATTATCCTTGCTCTTGGTACCATCGTAGGTAAAGGCAAAGAACACCCAGCGCTCCGAGGCCAAAAACGGCGAGAACCAAGAACACCAAATCTGCTGACCATTAGCTAAGGCGACGCCTAGCCGACCTTTATACTCGCCGTGAGAGTATACGGTGAGTAGTCCGGGCACATTGAGGATCGCTCGGTTGCGCAAGTCGTCAAAGTCAACGTTGGGTTTGATCCAACCACTGACCGTAAAGGAACCGACTTGCGCAAATAAGGATCCAAGCGCGTCATCTGAATAATATGGAACAGCCCCGCTGCCCCGGGCGCTAACTGCGGTTAGGTCGAGAGCACTGCTTTCCGCGACGCCACCGGTCTCGGTCACGTCTAACGGCGCTTGACTCGGATTGATGGTATTATTGAGCTCTTTACCGGCAACTAGAGCAGGATAATGCTCACCGCTCTTCGTATTAAAGTCGGCCAAGAATGTGGGGATCGGCAAGGTATAGTCCACAGGAGGAAGCGTAAGACTGCGGGTCCCGCTGATTTGAGTTATGACCCCGGGAGCATCCACTTCAGCGTCGATACGGAGGCTACGCGCCTGATGGGGAACCTTTACCTCAAATGAGAGATGTATCGCTTGCTCCGTTTGGAGCTGCAGGTTTTGCTCAAGTACCGGCACGCGAGTTTCGACGCCTTGATCGTCAACATAATGGGCGATGAGCTTAAGCGGTAAGGCGTCTGCCGGACGTTTAGCGCGGATCCATACGTCGCCGCTGATGACGCCGCTGTCCGCACCCCACCAACGCCGGTCGTAAAGCATGCTGTTGATGTTCATCTCATTGGACAAAACACGGACCTCCTGCTTGGCAACGGCTTGCCGGTACTCGGGATGGACATAGTCGAGTCGTATCACGTTTTCGCCTAACGCCAGGTTGTTTAACAGCAGCGTCTGTGGTTGAGACTGCCACGGAGCGCATGTTTGATGTTGAACGGCGTCATTCACGACAACACATAGCTCTCCGGGGAGCTGCGTAGCGGGCCACGTGATTTCGATACCGATCTGCTGGTCGGCAAATGTGTTGCCTATGGCTAGATGACGTTGGGTATCCGCGGCCAGAGGATCAGTCACTAAGTACCATTGTAGAAAGCGCAACGCATAGGGTACGCCCAGGCTCTGATAACCTGGTTCTTTGCTTACGCTCGCCAGTGTGAAGTAGGAGTCGCTAGGCCATTGACGCGTTCCCTTCCAGCCGGCCCCGGGGTACCAGGTGCCAGTGAGGGTAACATGTGGAATATTGGTGTTGACCAACGTTTCTCCGGTAGAGGCGTCTTCTAAGGCGACGGCCAGGTAGCCGATACCGGCGTCACCCGGGTCGTATGACAAGGTCGCATGATAAGGATGGCCAAGCTGAGGCGGCCCGGTCATCAACTCGAGCGTTACGGGCTGCATTGATGCGGAGCCTACCTCTGTAACTACCATTTGCAGTCTCCAGATGGGCAGGAAGCCGGTTTGATCCTGCACCCACTGTAAACCCAAGAAGTGCGCAGCTTCCTGAGGGCTCTGCGAAAGACCGATCACCCAGATGTGCTCGCACATGTCTTCAGGGGCATGCAAGGTAAACCGGCTTGTGACAGTGAACGCATCAGTTACCTTCCCTGGGCCTATTTGTACCCATCCGCCCAAACGCTCACCCAGGGGTTGAGCCCAATGCAAGGTATAGTCGGCGCTGATGGACACAGGTTGATCTAGGGTGGAAACTAGACCCACCGTGTCTACCTGAACGCTACTGTGAGCAGCTATCATACGATTACTCGTTTCCGCCGCGTTAACGCCATGTACCATCAGCAGCAAAGATAGCAGCTGGACGCACAACCGGACCGGATGGAAATGCCGTTGCAAACAGACCAACCCCTTTGCTTATTTTCTGTGAGCTTGTTAAATCGGCGAGACGCTTACTGCCACACCTTGAAATTGTCCCAGTAGGTATCCGGACGATTGTCGCGCCGCCAGAATATGGCTAGATAAATCTTAGGCGTATTGGCGTCGATGACCGTGCGAAACGCATACGGGCGCTCTAAAGCTTGGTCGTTAATACTCACGATTGTTGTGCTGTCAGCTAGGTTGGACCGCAGCGTAATATGGTTCCATTGGCCCATTGTGACATCGCCGGCCGTGGTTTCCTTGCTGCCCTCGACGACGGTCAACCGGCCATTGCCTACGTAAATATTGATGAAAGGAGGCCATACGAAGGGATCATTGGCAAACACGTAAAACCCCGCATCGTACTTGTTCTCAGATTCACCGGGCACAAAGATGTCAAACTCAATGACGAAGTCGCTTTTGGCCAGGTTCATCGTAGGTGACGTAAGGTAGCCTTGGCTGCCCAACTCCTGACCCAACACCACTAACGCCTTGCCGTCGTTGCCCTCAAGACCGTCCAGGACTTGAAATACCGGGCTGACATCGCCCCACAGGAAACCTTCCCTGCCGAAGCTGCTTGGAAAGTCACCGATCGCATCACTAGAAAAGTCTTCGAAAAACAGTACCGTCTCTGCGCCTGCAACGCTCGTGAACGTAAACAAACACACAACCAGAGTGATGACAACCCATTTCTGCAAGAACATTCACATACACTCCTTTATGGCGATTCCGGGCGTATCGCTTGGATCTTGGGGTAAGGCCGAACCCTTTCGTGTACTAGTATACTTTGCGGAGTAATCAACTCCTGCAAATTTCCCAGAGTAATTAGCTAAATAATGCAAACGAGTACAGCCTAGAGGGGAAGCGCTTGTTTGCAATAAATCCCCGCGTGTGCGGGGAGGCCACACAACAGTGGGCTTATAGTAGACAAACGACTGTCGATCTCTACGGATGCGGGCAGCCCAGCGGCCTGTTCCGTACTATGCCTGATCGGTTGCAGCGCAGATGATGATTACAGGTGTTGCTTAAGCAAAAATGTATGTGGTCATCGAAACGCTTCCTGCCATACAAGCTTTGTTATGCACGGTTACCGTATCGGTTTCATCAACAGCTCCCAGCACATAAAAAAGAGGATCGAAGTGCTCGGTTGTCGGTACCGCTAGCCCAGCGGCGGCATTCAGGTTGCGATACTGCAGTATGTCGGCGTAATTTTTCTCGATAATCCGCCCGGTTATGAAGTCGTCAAACTCATAAGCCCAATCAAACCCGCCATCCAGGGAAAAGTCCAAGATACCTAAGTTGTGGACCACATTGCCGCTGCCCATGATCAACACATCGCGTTCTCTTAAAAGCTTGAGTCGTGCGCCGATGTCAAAGTGTTCCTGTTCCGTTGCCAAGCGGTCAAGGCTGACCTGAAACACGGGAATGCCGGCATCCGGATACATTACACGCAGTACGCTCCATGTGCCGTGATCCAAACCCCAACCAGTATCGGCGTTTGCAGCCTCTCCGAGCAGCGTCAACGCTTCTTCAGCCAGCTGAGGGTTCCCCGGAGCTGGGTACTCTACGGCGTACAACTCTGGTGGGAAGCCGTAGAAGTCGTGTATCGTTTTAGGATTAGGTACGGTCAACACCTTGGTACCCCTAGTGAGCCAGTGCGCTGAAACGGATAAGATTGCCTTTGGTTTAGGTATCATATCGGCTATTTGTCGCCAGCCTTGGCTAAACCGGTTATCTTCTATTGCATTCATAGGTGATCCGTGACCTACAAAAATGACGGGCATCATATCTCTTCGCTCCAATCGCTTTGCAGTTCCGACTGAGGACATGACCGTTTGGCTGTTCTTTCCACGTAAATCGCCTTGATTCCTCTACCGGCATGGTGCGTTTGACCGCCTGAGGTTCTGCTCTTTGTGTAAAGCCGATCCGGTTTACCCAAATATTTTCCACCTTATGGCAGGAATCAAATGGCATTTCTTGTATACTAGTACACGTAAAACGTGTTTCTTGCAAGTAAAAGACAACCATAAGGAGGCTTTCACCATGATCAGGCATTGGCGTCTCGAACCAAACCGTTTTCTTTTCGTCTCGGTACTCTGTGTTATGCTGATTTGCAGCGTAACTGGGCTGGCTAAAGAAAAGGTGACCGTGTTCTATCGGCAAGTCGGTCCGGCAGACTACGAGTGGTTTTTTAGACAAGCAGAGCTCTTCGATCAACAAAGTGAGCAATATGAGCTGGACATCATTGAAGTGATACCGCAAGAGTACCTCGCGAAACTAAGAGTGTTGCTGCTTTCGGAAACCCCGCCGGATATAGTGATCTGGGTGGGGCCTGAGGTTGCAGCTGAATACGTGCCGCAAGACTTGTTATTGGATTTGGAACCTTTAATGCTCGCTGAGCCCAGCATGTCTCGTGCCAATTTCTACCCCAATGCGTTGGATACCGGCCGCGTGCTCGGCAAGCAATTTTTCCTGCCGTGGTGTATCGACCCGGCTATGTTGGCGTATAATGGTCGCTTGATTGATGAGGCCGGCTTAGCTTCACCTGCCGGTTTGGCTAAGAGCAAACAATGGACTTGGGACACCTTCCTAGCCTATGCCAAAAGCCTTACACGCGATGTGAACGGCGATGGCATTCCGGAAGTTTATGGATATAGCTCAAGGAACTGGAACTGGGCGCCGAACTGGTTGTCTTGGATAGGCAGTAACGGCGGCAGTCTGATTGATCCGGAAAAGCGAGCAGCGCTTATTAGTCAACCTCCCGCATATGAAGCCCTGCAGTGGTTTGCCGATCTGAAGAACGTGCATAACGTGTACGGCGGCGACTTCCTCACCGGGACTGCCGCCATGGGCGCAGGTTTTCCATCGATCGTATCCAGAACATCGAATAATGTTGAGTTGTCCGTCGTCACGCACCCGGCGCGGCGTGCTGGCATGGAACCGGCGCATTACGTGGTATCTGCCGGTGCTTTTATCGTGAAACGCGGTAAAAATAACGCGGGCGCATGGGAACTGCTTAAGTTCTTAATGGCGAATGAGAGTATGGCCGACTTCGTGCAAACAACTAAGCGTGTTCCCATGAAGCGTAGCGTAACTTCACTTTGGGTCCAGGATTACCAAAAAACGACGGAAGGCGCCGAGTTCGCCGTGGAAGCGATGTCGGCGGGGTTGCCGCAACCTTACCAGTATCCTCCCATTTCCACAATGCCCATGTATGATATTGTCCATGCCGGTATGAATAAACTGCTTGCCAACCAGGGTTCAGCACAGAGCATTATGGCTGATGTAGGACGCCAGTTAGAAGCCTACATAGCCTCGGTGCTGGAGTAACTTGCAATAGGCGCCACGTTCTCACTAGGAGACGGGCGCCTCCTTTTGCTTCAGATAGGTTAATCCTGATTAACTCATGTACCGTTCCCTGTGGCGGCGCTAGACGACCCGACTATGGATATTGCAAGAATACTGATGGAGGCCTGTATATGACTGGTAAGGAGTTACCTACCCTTGATGAACTGCGTGCAGCCGGCAGTCCCTTTGGTACCACCCCACCCGGAGTTCCCAAAGGAGATCCCGCTATAGAATGGCAGCGAAGTAACCCTGATATCGTCGTCTATCTACCGCCGGAAGACACCTACACTGGTGATAACGAGCACTTCTTGGTTTTCCCTTCGCCACAGGACGACGAGTTGCTGGCGGTATGGACACAAAGCTCGTGTGAGGGTAGGGGAGACAACCATCTGGTATTCGCTCGTAGTTCCGACGGCAAAAAATGGTCGGAGCCACAGTATGTTGTGGGAACCGAACGCGGCAAGCAGAATCTGCAAGCCAGTTGGGGCTTCCCGGTAGTTGCCCGCGACGGCAGAATCTATTTGTTCTACACGAAAGAAGGACCGGTGTCCGACAACAGCCGACAAGGCTGCGGCACCATGGGTTGCTTGTACTCGGACGACATCGGTCGCAGTTGGATCCACGGTTGCGATATTCCCATGCCGCGAGTCAAATACGATCACCCGGATCCTCAAGTGCCTAAGAACTGGATTGTTTGGCAAAAGCCGATCCGTGACGCCAAAGGTTGCTGGTTTGTAGGATACACCCTCAATACAAGTGTTGCCCACTACTCGGAGAAGCTGCCTTGGTGGCACTGGGAAAATCGAGCGTATTTCATGCGGTTTGAGAATATCGATGACAGCCCGGCTCCCGAGGACTTGCGAATCACCTGGCTGCCTGATGCCGAGGATGGGCTCACAGTGCCTAATCCCAATAAACCTGAATACTCCTTCGCCTCCGAACCGGCGCCGGTATTGTTGCCCGACGGTCGTTTGTTCACCGTGATGCGCACCATGACTGGTTACATCTGGTATTCGGTTTCTGATGACAACGGTCACACTTGGCGGCCGACAGAAGTTCTGCGCTACCGAGACGATGGCGATCCGATTGCTCATCCGATGTCGCCGTGTCCACTGTATATGCTGGACAACGGTTCATATATCCTACTATTTCACAACAATCCCGGGGTGAAGGGCGAACACAGCTTGTTTACAGACAAATGGAGCTATAACCCCTTGCGCTTCTTGCGTAATCCCACTTATATAGCCAAAGGCGAGTTCCGTCCGGGTGCTCATCAGCCTATTTGGTTTAGCCGGCCTAAGCAGATCCTGGACACCGATTCCGTTCCCGTAGGTCCTAAAGCTACTGCCGAAATCGGTACCTACACCAGTCTCACCGAATGGCGCGGGCAGCGGGTGCTCTGGTACCCCGACCGGAAGTACTATCTGCTTGGTAAGCTGATCACAGATGACATCCTTGTCGATATGCGTGTGCCACAGGCATAGAGCATTGCTACGGTTACGCCGTCTATTAGACGCTATAGAGGCGGTAAAAAGTAACGCGTCTGACATCAGCAACGAAGCCTCCCGCTGAGTCATATCACCGGAGAGGTACAAGGCTACCGCGTAAAGATATGCCACTACAGGGTGGGGTCTGCGCGGTAGCGTCATCGCCAGCCATGTGACCATCGGGGGGCTTCTGTGGATACGTGATGCAGTGAGTGCTGATGACGTAGGTCTTGTTTGAATGAATATTCCGATCCAAACCGACCACTAATTACGATGCAAGCCGACCATTGACTACGATCCAACTCGACCACTAACTACGGAGCAAAGCGACCACAGATTACGACACGAAGGCGACCACTTTTTGCGACTTTCCGTAATCGGTGATCGAAATGACCGTAATGGATGGTCGAGATGACTTGTAATCGGTGGTTGGCTCTTTAGCACCCTAGTACATTAGAGTTGCAAATGGAACCTTGACAAGTAAACAAGGATCTTAGGGTATCAGAACAAATCAGATCTGTAGAGGCAGGGACATTTCGATAGCCCCCTTGGGAAGCTGACGCTATCATGGAAGTTAGAGTGTTATCCTGCCTCTACACATTATCTCGTATGGGCACGTTGGAAATCAGGCTAATGTGTAGAGGTATGTGGGATCTCTGCCTACTACGCATCAAGTAAGTGATCGTGATGTATTTCGGCGGTATCGACATCGCTTAAAAACAGCACGAAGCATGTGTCCTTAACGCCCAAGGTGAAGAAGTTCTCACCATGCCGATCCCCAACACCTGCACCGGCTCCGACAGGTTTCTTCGGACCCTCCAGAGCATGTGCGGGTCCGATCCTCAAACCGTGACATTCTGCATGGAGGTGACGGGACACTACTGGTTGGCTTTGTATGAGTTCCTCACCTACAAGGGATACGTAGTCCACGTTGTCAACCCGATCCAATCCTATGGGGCGTGAAATGCGTATATCCGCAAGGCCAAGACCGACCGCAAGGATGCTTTGATTCTCGCCGACCTGTTGCGGATAAATCGAACCGAAGCCACTAATATGGCGACGGAAACGGTCATGAAGCTCCAGACACTCTCCCGTACTCGCTTCGCCTTCGTGGACCAGGTCGCGGCGTTGATGCAGCTGGTTCCGTATTGGACCGTATTTCCCCCGAGTATCCCGACTGCTTCTCGGCCGTCTTCATCAAGGCGGCCAGGAAACTA
>DUQB01000122.1 GCA_012838035.1 Bacillota bacterium
CGTCAGAGCCCGTCGTCGCGCTCAAGCCCGCCAGCAACACCGTGGCGCCGGTGATGGAAGAGCTGTCGTCCCAAGTCAATGTGCCGCTGACCGTCGCGTACTCGATCGGTTTGTCGACGATGATGTCCACGACCACGTCCTTTTTGTCGACGACGACGGTCTGCGTATGTACGCCGCCTTCATACGTCACTTCCAGCTCGTGCTCGCCGTAGGGTACTTTCGAGATGAAAAAGGCCCCGTCAGCATTGGTGGTCGCGCTTAGCCCGGCGATGCTCACCTCCGCTCCGGCCACGCCGGTATCGTCGTCGGACCACTTCACGGTACCGGTGATCGTAGCCGTCTTCTTGAACAGACCGCAACCTGAAACAACGAGTGTGAGCGCAAGCAAGACCAGAATAAATGGTAACAATCTGTACTTTTTCACAACACATCCTCCTCCCAAATTTGCTGGTTGCTGCAACAACTTGCTGTACTCGCGCGGCTCAACACCAATGCAGCTCCCGGCATTCTCCCTCTCCATAGAATATTTAACACTTTAATAATTCGCAAGTCAACCGCCTTTAGATAGTCAGGATATCTATTTATTTGCGGATCAGCAGCTATAACACCGTATTCCGTCAACGGGTGCTCAAGGACGCCTGAAGCCCCTTTGCCACCGCCGATAAATGTATCCGCCGGTGGGTCCGGTGCGGTTTCTTCACATTGATTGAGGCAACTATTTTTCCATCTATTATACAAGTGGCGAAAAAGCCTCCTCGCTTGCACAGCGGCTACGAGGAAGCTGTTACGTCGAGTATTCCGGCGCAGGGGCCGAACCTAACCCAACTACTGCTTTAAAATTGCCGGCAATTGATTCTGCAATTGCTCAGCTGCTTCTTGAGGAGACGCCATCCGATGGCGCGCACTTTGCATACCCAGCTTTTAAGCTCATAGTCGATTTTCGGGAATTCGGGTGGAACCGACGTCAGGTAGGCATAGTTTAGCGGCTCTCTTTATTGAAACTTGCAATCCTCCTCAAACCAATTTGCCGCATGCGATCACGGACAACGTGATGAAGTGTTAATAAAAGAAGCGGCGTTCTATCCCGAAAGGATGGAACGCCGATACGCAGACGTCGCTTAAATCGCAGCTGATATGAGTACCCTCATGCTGCGCTTAAAATATCCGTCCCTCCAGATAGACATGTCCCAGCTCTACCTCCGTTGACCCTCTCAAATTGAACCTAATCAACTCAATCGACTGCTCAGCAGGAACGATCCCCTCTACCAGCACTTTTCGCCATCCGGCGGCATTCTCTTCCTGCACGTGAGTATGGTAGGGAAGAGGCAGCCACTCCTTACCGTCGGCCGAGCCAGTTAGCATGAAGGCCTGCTCTAAATCACTTTCGCGCGCATATAGGATAAATTGATAGTGATGTAGATTGGCCAGCTCCCAGGTGAGGTGCTCCTCACTGGTCGACACAGCTTTGATTCTATCGCCATCGCCGAAAAAGACCTCCGGCTGAGTTGCTGTGAATTCCCAACCCGCCGAGCGTTCCACCGCAAGTAACCTTTCGAAGGAGCTGAACCAAGTGTCCGGATTAGGCGGCAGGATGAAATCCTCCAGAGTCTCCCAATTGTCGAGCACCAAGCGTTGACTGATCATGTTGCTGACGCCGTGCTTGGTAGTATAGCGCACATCCAAGTCGTAGGCCCCGTCAGCGAATTTGAGGCTGTCGAACTCCAATGTTACGGGCGGCACCGTATCGAAATACAGAAGCTGCGTTGCCATACGCTCGCCATCGACGAACGGGGTCAGCTCAATCGCTACCGCCTGATACCCATCCGCCGTCAAGTGGCTGATAAACTTAAACGGAGTAAGCCCGCGGACTCTTTGGCTGCGAGACGCGTCGGCCAAGGTCAGGTGTTCAACCGTAAAGGAAACCTCATCTTTATACTGTTTACCGGTCGAATCTACCAGCACCAGAGACAGCGAGTGCTTTCCGGCCGTCATTTGCGCCGGTACCAACATAAAATCAGTAGGCAGCGCTGCGCCGCTATAAACCGGTTCCCCGTCGAGGGCGATCTCCACGCTCTGCAATGCGAATTCAGGCGGTTTGATTTGTACCTGCAGCGGCTTGGTGACAACATCGTCAGCCTTGGGCGCCACAAAGGACTTTAGGCCTTCTATATAAACGTGCCAAAACGCTGTCGCTTCTTCCTCAGAACGGACCACCGTTTCGGTGTTCACCGTAGGGGTGATGTCCAGGTAACCGCGCCAACCGCGGGATGGCGCTGAAAAGGCCGCGCTGGAGTTGTAATGGACACCATTAGTGACATGTCTGCCCTGCACGATGTTGTTCGAGAAGAACACGCAGTCGGTATCGATGCCGAAGTTCTCCAGGATGAAATCTTTTCTCTCTTCAACCGGAGCGGTACGCAGCATTTGGGCCTCTTCCGGACTAAGCAGCAAATTTCGCCCAGGCGGATCCCAGCCGCTATGCAGAAAGACGAAGACGTATCGCTCGCCTGGCGAATCATCATTCGGATAGATAAACGTGTTGTCGGCAATTAAAAAATGGGTGCCGAAATACTCGAACCTGGCGTCGGGGCCGGGGTACGCCGGATCATCATCGTTGAATAACGGCGCCATGAGAAATTCTTGGTGATAAAAATTTCCGGTCGATACGAACGTATTGCCGTAGACTACGACATAATCGCTCCGATCGCGAAAACGCACGTAGTCGTTTGAGCTGTCCTCAAAGTAATTGCCGATTACGTATATGTGCTTAGGACCGTAGGCGCTATAGATCATGTGGCCGTGTAGGTTCGAACCGACCCTCCTAAAGTAATTGTTCCGCCACGTGATGTTTTCGCTGTCTTCATACGCCGTGCCGGTAGCGCCGTTATAGGTGTTGATCAAGTCGGTAAAAGAGCAGTCTTCAATGAGGATATTCTTGCCTCTAAAGTGAGTGGTGTAGCTCATATGCTGCTGCCCGGTAAAGTGCAAATTGCGAAATACGGCGTTTTCACCGATAAACCGGAGCAGATCGATGGCCAAATCCGCATTGATCGGTTCATCGGGATCGCTGGTAAAAACGGTGCCTTCTTTATAGAGACCCTGGAATACGAACTGATGCTCAGGATGACCGAAATCATAAAGCCGCAGCGTATCACGTGTCTGACCGTCCTTCACCAGCTTACTGAAGATATATTGACCAGGCAGCAAATTGACCGTAACCGGTCGGTTCTGGAGAGTGGCATTCACCGTCTGCCAGAAGTTCATATCTCTAAAGTATGCCGCATCATCTATGCTGGAACCGTCACCCCTGCCGACTACAGCCGGTGCGGCATAAAGCACCAACGGCTCAGATGTGGAATTCGCCGCATAGCCCGTATGATTCATCGTCATGAGCATCGCCGATAACACCAAGAGATAAGCGACAAGGATCGTTCTTGCGCGCATGAGCATTCTCCTTTTGCTCTGGAATCCGACATGCGAGAGATTTAACACCGGTTACCGGGTCAAGTCCTAAATCTGGTGTAAATTTGATCCTCCAGCCGATGAACTATCACTACGCCACTTTGGTTTGCCTATCCACCTGTTCTTGTTGCGTTTTCTTGCTGTGCCTTCCACGCCCAATACTCATCCATGTTGAAGTACCGGTGACCGTAGCCGTCTTCTTGAACAGACCGCAACCTGAAACAACGAGCGTGAGCGCAAGCAAGACCAGAGCAAATGGCAATAGTCTAATTCATTTCACAACACGGCCCCTCTTCATGGGTAATAGCATCGCTACAGATCTATTGCTGCAATTCATTAGCCAACCGGTTCTATTCTCCTCTTTCGTTTCTGAATATAACCCTGTCGTTTGGAATCTCTCCTGAGCGCACTTCGATAAACGGGTGACCATCCTGCACGCCCACAACGACGAAACCTGTGGCGGTAGCCAGGAAACTGCGGAAATCGCCCTGAATAGTCGGTTCTATGTAAAGGGGGCGCGTCACCTAATATAACGTACGCCCGTCAACCCATAGATTATGGAGTAGGAAGCCAATGCCCGAGCGTATCAGTGACCACATGCGTATTCATTGAACGGATGACATGGCTCGTCATGTTTGCCGAAACCGGTTCACCCGGTGTTTCCTATCCCCCAGCATTAGAATGAGCTTTGTTTTAGCCCTTTAAGATGTCCCAGTACTACGTTGTGGGTTCAGCCACCCTTCGTCTGTCAAGCGCCAATCTCGGATCTCTCAAGCCCGACGTTCCGGATGGGCAGCTTTAGCTTCTTCGTAAACTCGCTGCCGGTTCGCATAGATGACTGTTACCATGCCGTTATGCCTTTGCTGCGATGTCAAAAAATTAAGACCACTATGACGGTGCGATAGACTCATATACTACACAACACGGGTTTTAGGTCTGAACCAAGCCGCTTCAACGAGTGACGAGCAGGCGATATTCGGTGAGCGTCATGCCGGTTTTTCTCTTGAAAATGCGGCTGAAGTAGTGGGGGTCGTCATAGCCGAGTTCCCTTGCAATCTCTTTAATCGGTTTCTCGGTAGAGCTCATTAAGGAGTCGCGAGCCATCGCCATCTTCTGCTCTATCACCCATTTGGCAAAGCTTTGTCCCGTCTCTTTTCGGAACAGCTCTCCTAAATACTGCGGACTGATACAAAGTGAATCGGCGACCTCGCGCAGCGAGACTTCTCTGTTGATCTTGTCTTTTACATACTGCACTGCTTTTTGTACTAAGATGTAGCGGTATCCGTACGTATCTTCAATGGGCGGTTTGTCGCCGACCCGCTGCATTTCCTGGTGCAGCGCCCGATCTACCTGAATCAGCATGCCGAAAATAATGGAACGCAGCATCAGTTCCCAGTTCTGTTGCCGTGACGACAACTCGTCTATGGCCTGGTTGACATACAAACGTAGTCCATACCGATCATGAAAAATGCCGCTCCATTTAGGCGGTGCGAGGAACTCTTTAATGGAGCTGCTGAACTGCCATTTCACCTCAAACGAAGTGGCTGTAGCGTCTCCTTTCATTCTAAAAAAGTGTTGGTTGTAAGGGCGAATGATGGCTACATGCCCGTCCGAAACCTCTTCTTCCACCCCATTTACGGAAATGATGCCGGCACCGCTGACAAAATAGAACAAGTGCCAGGTATCGTGCATATGCGGCCTGTCGATGAACGTGGGCAAGTACTCCGTGTACATCAGGTTATCGATGAGCAAACCCATGATATCTAAACCGCGTGCCTCAACCCTGTAGCGGATATGCTGCTTTACGGACATCCTGTTTACTCCTCGCCTTGCTGGAATAAGCATGAGTCAATCACTTCTTCCCGACCTGTGCGGTAAAATCCTTGCCGCAGGCAGAGTATAAAACAAGATGACGGTGCATCGTGCAGCGTCATCTCGGCGTATTGCTATTCTGTCCAGTGAATGCGCTTTACCGCTTCTCCTTCTGGTGTGAGCGGGATGTCATCCAGCAGCAAGTTGCCTCGCGGCGACAAGGCAATCAGCCTTTGATTCAAGCTGCCGACCATAGGTGCGCCCAAACAGCGCTTCTCTTGCACGTATGGGCCGTCTACCAACAGGTCCGTTGCAGCAAGCAAAGCGTGTATACCCGCATCCGTTCCGGCTCGGCGTCGTAACTGCTCCAGTCGGTAGCCTGTATAAACAATTACATCACCGGCTCCGGCATGAACGGCCTGTGCCAGTTGGGCCAGTGCCGCCGCTTGCTCAAAAGGTTCACCACCCGAAAAAGTGACGCCTCTACACGCCGGATTCTCGTCGTAGCGATAGAGGATTTGATTCACTGAGTAGAATGTTCCTCCGACAGACAGATGGGTCTGCGGATTGTGGCAACCTGGGCAACGATGCGGACATCCCTGCGTAAATAGGACGAAGCGCAAGCCCGGACCGTCTACAATGGATTCCGTAACAACGGCTGCCAACTGCAGTTGCTCTTCCGGATCACCTGTCACAGTCTCTTGCCGCACGGCAGCGTTGCGGAGTAAGCGCGACCTTCGTTCCCAGTAATCAGGCATGTTTCGTTCTTTCCCCTACCTCGGCTCGCTTTGCGTCATTAAATCGTTCCAAGGTTCCTACCAGGTAGCCGGTGATCCTTCTAATTCGTTCAAAGGGCTCTTGCCTACTCTCCTTACGACCGCAGCGCGGACATGTGGTCCCGATAACGCCCGTATAACCGCATAAGGGATCACGATCCAACGGATGATTGATCGAGCCGTAACCGATGCCGGCTTCCTTCATATACAAAATGAGGTCTTCGAATACGGAGAGATTCTGGCTCGGGTCTCCATCCAGTTCAATGTAAGTGATATGGCCGGCATTTGTTAACGCATGATAAGGCGCTTCCAGAGCAATTTTTTTCCGCGCGTTGATTTTATAATACACAGGGATATGGAACGAATTCGTGTAGTATTCATGGTCGGTGATGTTCTCCATCTTCCCGTAACGCTCTCTATCCATCCGTACAAAACGCCCGGACAACCCCTCTGCCGGCGTAGCTAAGAGGGTGTAGTTCAGCTGTTCTTCTTGCGCTCTGGCGTCGCAACGGTCCCGCATATGCTTTACTATGCGCAAACCGAGATCCTGACTAGCATCGCTTTCGCCATGATGCTTTCCGGTCAGCGCCACCAAGGTTTCCGCCAGACCGATGAATCCGACGGAGAGCGTGCCGTGGCGCAATACCCTTTCCAGTTCCTCATCTTTATCCAGCATCTCTGATTCCAGCCATATGCCTTGCCCCATCAGGAAGGGATAGTTTACCACCTTTTTTCGTTTTTGAATCTCAAACCGATGGCGTAGTTGGCGGAAGACCAGATCCATCTTCTGATCCAACAACGCAAAGAACTTATCGACCGAACCGCGGGCCTCAATGCCTAAGCGCGGCAAGTTGACGGAGGTAAAACTTAAGTTGCCCCGCCCCTTGGTCACTTCTTTTGTGCGGTCATAGACATTGCCGATCACTCTGGTGCGACAACCCATATAAGCGACTTCGGTGTTGTCGTCGCTCGGGCGATAGTATTGTAGATTGAAAGGCGCGTCCAGGAAGCTGAAGTTTGGGAAGAGACGTTTAGCGGAACCGCGCATCGCCTGCTGGAAAAGATCGTAATTGGGATCTTCCGGTCGGCTGTTTATCCCATCTTTCACCTTAAATATCTGAACGGGAAAAATGGGGGTTTCCCCATTACCCAGACCGTCTTCGGTGGCTTGCAGCAGCTTTTTCACCACCAAGCGAGCGGCATGCGAAGTACCTGTACCATAGTTGATCGAGGTAAAGGGTACTTGGGCGCCGGCTCTAGAGTTCATCGTGTTGAGATTATGAATTAAAGATTGCATCGCCTGATAAGTGGAGCGCTCAACACGTTCCTGGGCAAACTGCAGAATCATATGTTTGGCCGTCTGTTCACTCGGCGCCGCGGCCAAAGCTTCCGCCAAATCCTCATAATCGTACTCCAGCAGCTCCTGGTACATGGCGACATTCCGTTGATCAGCGCCTGAAAAGGAACGGTGCTCCCGAACCAGGTCTTGCAAGTGCTTGCGGCAGGTCTTATTAACGCCTTCCGCCATCACGTTCTCAAAATTCGGGATTGATTGCCCACCGTGCATTTCGTTCTGATTGGCTTGTAGTGCAATACAAGCCAGTGCCGCATAGCTTTCTATACTTTGCGGCTCGCGCAAGTAACCGTGCCCCGTTGAGAAACCACCCATAAACAACTTCTGCAGATCGATTTGGCAACAGGTTTCGGTGAGCCAGTAGAAATCCTTGTCGTGAATATGGATATCGCCTTCAGCGTGCGCCTTGACCATGTCTTCCGGCAACACGTACTGGTCGATAAACGACTTGGAAGCTTCCGAACCATACTTCAGCATCATACCCATGGCGGTGTTGCCGTCTACATTGGCATTCTCGCGCTTCATGTCGGTTTCGGAGGCGTCGGTAAAGGAGAGCCGTTTGAATGTCTCCATTAAGGCGCTTCTCTGTTGTCGTTGCTTGGCATGCTCCGAGCGGTAAAGAATATATGCTTTAGCGGTGCGGGAAATCCCGTGCTCCATAAGCGTCAGTTCCACAATATCTTGAATCTCTTCCACACCGGGATTTTTACCGCTATCCAGGCTTGCCACAACCGCTGCCGTAAGCTGATCCAACTCGGCATCCGATAGAGTTTCGCTGGGAACGGTCGCATTGGCTTTGGCAACGGCTTGTCTGATTTTAAACGCATCAAATGGTACCAGGGTACCATCACGCTTAACTACATACTTGGGGCTCTGGGATATGGTTATAAAGGATCGCGTCATAAAAAACTCCCTTTGACAGACATAAGAGAGAAGCAGGAGAACTCCTGCCGCCCACTGCTTGTCGTACTCCGTGACACACAGGCGCTTCTTAGGCATCGAGAAAACCACGGTGGTTATGCAAGCGCCGATAGACAATACGGCGATCCGCCCGCACCGGCTTCCACTTGATTCCTTATTAAGTAATCCGAAGCGGCAATGGCTGTGGCGACCGCTTCGGATAACACCTAAGAAGCACTATATATGTGATCTATTGTTAAGGCTACCATACATGTAGCGGTTTTATCAATATGGGAGGGTACAAATACTACGCTTAGCAGTCGTCTGTAGGGCCGGCTATGCC
>DUQB01000123.1 GCA_012838035.1 Bacillota bacterium
CGGCCGTCGGTCGTGCACAGTGCGACGTGTGCGCCGGACCTGTCACGACACGTGTAACCTGGCATGTTCCTAACGCGTTTAGCGCTGATGCAAGCAGCGGTTTTTGGTTATCCGGCCTAAGCGGTGCGCCGCGGCAGGTCCCCGATGTACTGGGTATAGCTTGGATGCCGGTACCGAACTCGTGGTTTGGTACGGTGTGGCGCATCATTCTCACCAGTGGCGCCGAACTCATTCCTACAACGCTGCGACCGCAAAACGACCAAGGTTTCCTGCAGAATCAGCAGATGCTCGAACTGGTAACTCTACCGCCCGCTCCCGGCCATACTTATAAGGCGCAACTCAGTTACGACCCTGGTACCGGCGCCACGGCACTCTCGATCTATGACGTAACCGCAGATCAAACAGTGCTCGCAGATGGGTGGCAACTTTTGCCCTACTCAGGCCCGGTGTTTGCGCCGATCATGGCTATAGCGGATGTCGCGCCGCCCGATATGTCCGTGCCCGCTCTGATAACAACCGAAACGTGGGATCATTTCGTCCCCGCGCCGATATACTGGCGGCTCATCGATACCGGTACATCTCCAGCCACTGTGGCGCAAGCGCTCCGTCGCGACAGGGCTGTTGCGTTGGAAGTGGACACCAGTTGGACCAGGTTGCCGGGACACTTGCATCTGAGAATAGTGAGCCCTGCAGCGCAAGAGTTCAGCGTACCCATCGACACACTGAGCGGAAACGCTCAGACACCTTTGCCTATAAACGATTTGGCTGCCGGTGTATATCGTTTTGTTCTGGAGTACCGGGAAGGCGATCAAGTTATTACTCTGGGTGAACGCGACTACCCCATAGGTGTCGTGCAAGTAGACCTTCTCCATGTGAACGTGCGGCAACTCGGTGCTGAACGCGCTGATATTTCCGGTACGTTGCGGCTGCAAGCGGACGGGCCTGTGCAATCGGCGTACGTAAGTCTGCTTGCAGAGCTGGACAGCCTTGGCTTCACGGTGGATCCCGCCGGTATGGAAGGCAAAATCAGCAGCGGTGACCTTACCACAACACTCATCGAGCAGTGGATGCTGCCGCAGATCGATCAGAAGCAGGTGGATCTTCCGTTCACAGCAGAGGTGAACTTGCCTTGTGCCACCTGGACGCCTTACCAATTGGTGCAACTGACTTTGCGACCCCTGTTGCAAACCGGCGCTCAGTTAGACACGTTACCATACACGCAGCGTTTACGATTGACGCCGACTAAGCTGCCGCAACAAACCAAAATGACGGATGAGTTGCGTGTTATGAGCTATAACATCCATGCCGGCCGCGGTATGGACAACGTGTTGGATCTGCAACGCATAGCCGATGAAATCGCCTATTCCGGAGCGGACATCATCGGGCTTAATGAAGTGGATCGCCTTACCGTGCGCTCAGGTTGGGTCGATCAGGCCGCCGCACTGGCAGACATGCTCGGCATGTACTTCGCCTTCGGTTCAAACATCAACTACCAGGGAGGGCAGTACGGTAATGCCGTGCTTAGCCGTTACCCCATTCTAAACGCGGTTAACCACCACTTGCCCTTCATTGATGGCGAACGCCGCGGGATACTACATGCTGAAATCGACTGCGCCGGAACAACGGTACATTTCCTTGTTACCCACCTAGGCTTAACGGCGGAGGAGTCCACATTACAGCTGGAGCAGGTGGTAAAACTGACGGAAAGCATATCAGGACCAGTAATCTTGGTCGGCGATTTTAACCGCCGTGCCGGAACGGAGCTGGATCCCATCTTCCACTTGGGAGGCCTGTTGCAAGACGCTTGGCTGCTGGGGGCGTCGTTGAATACAAGCTCCGGCGGCGGCACGGTCACTCCTGTGTATAGCAATTTCGTTCCAGATCGCCGCATCGATTATGTGTGGATTTCACCTACATTTTCAATCAGACAACCAGGCGATGTATTTACCATAGCTTCGCTCGCTTCAGACCATCGACCGGTGGTTGCGCATCTGCATCTACAGTCAGACGGCCGATAAACACAACCGACCTGCATCAGCTTATGTCTCCCGTCAGGTGTAATGAAGCGACCCGCCACATGCACTCAGGCTCCGCCAACCAAGGAGGCCTGAGTTTTTTTGCGCGCTGATCACCCCCCTAAGCGCCTCCGTCAGGGTGGTGGGGGTAGGCGAAAACCATGACTCCGGTCACTAGTGCGATGAAACCTACCTCGTTATAATGATGACGAAAGATCAGAGATCATGGAAAGACGCATAGGAGGATGCCATCATGACAAATCATGCGGATCCCATCGTCGTGGTTGATGGTTTATTTAAACAGTACGGCAAGGTAACGGCCGTCAATAATCTGTCATTTATCGTGTATCCCGGAGAAACCTTCGGTTTACTTGGTCCCAACGGTGCCGGCAAAACCACTACGCTCGGCATTATATCAGGCCTTATTCGTCCCGATAATGGAGATGTAACCGTAGGCGGCTTCTCGGTGACCAAGGACACCCAGAAGGCGCAACGGCTCCTCGGCGTAGTACCGCAAGGCCTTGCGCTATACGAGGATCTGACGGCCAGGCAGAACCTCACCTATTTCGCTCGTCTGCGCGGTTTGCACCAGGCGGAGATCAAACGGCAGATTGCTCAGGTTTTGGAGATCACCGGGCTGGAAGATGCGGTCGATCAGAAGGTACGCAAGTACTCCGGCGGGATGAAAAGGCGGCTCAATATCGCCATCGGCCTATTAGGCAACCCTAAGGTGTTACTTCTGGATGAGCCGACCGTAGGGATCGATCCCCAAGCCAGAAGGCACATTCTCGATGCGGTGCGTCGATTGGCGGACAACGGCATGACCATCATCTATACCAGTCACTACATGGAAGAAGTCGAGTATCTGTGTGAACGTGTATCAATTATGGACCATGGCCTGATCATCGCACAGGGCCCCCTGTATGAGGTGCGTGCGCTGGCGGGCGACAGCGTCGTTCTAAGGGTACCGGCAACTGATGAGCTTCTAAATGACCCAGAAGCTCTCGATAGACTGAAAAAAGCGCTCCCTGCTCCCCTTGAGCCCAGTCATGCCGAACTGCGGATCATCCTGACCAAAGGCTCTGAACAAGCTCCGGAGATCCTGAACATCCTCGTGGAACATCAGGTATCTCTTAACGGCATGCAGATTGAAGCGCCGAATTTGGAAACCGTATTTCTCTCGCTCACTGGTAAGGCGCTCAGAGATAACGGATCGGAGGCCTCGGCATCATGATACTACGAACAATGCGCGATATCGGGACGATTACCATGAACCAGCTAAAACGCCTCGTCATTGATCCGGCCACATACATCTGGCTATTTACGTTGCCCCTGCTCATCACCTACGTGCTGGGCATCAGCCTAAACAGCCTGTTTGCACCGGAATTCAAACCCATACGACCTTATAACGTAGGGCTAGTGCAGCACTCTCCCATCGTCGGCGCCCCCATTATGGAGCGTTTAGAGTCACTACCGCAGCTGTTTACAGTAACGGTCTATGACGATGAAGAGAGTATGCAGACAGACTTGGCAGATAATATAATTACCGCCGGTGTGGTGGTGCCGGCCGACCCGCTGGTCCATCCCGTGCGTGTTGTAAGCACACCGGAGAGTATCGTCAACCAGATTCTATACAGCGTTTTACGACCTGTCCTGGATCAGTTGATGATTATGAGTGCGGAGACTGTTCAGTTCACCACTGAAGTAACCAAAACGCAACTTACAACCAATACCCGGAGCAATACGGAGAATGAACCGAAGACAACAGTCGCGTGGGCTCAGGCTGACTCTTTTCAGTATTACAGTCTGGCTATCGCAGTAATGTTTGCCATGTATGCGGCTAACGTCGCCATGCAATACCTTGCTGCCGATTTCACCTCGGGGACATTCGGCCGCATTCGATCTTTCGGCGTGACTCGCTCACGCTACCTTTTCGCCGGCTATCTAAGCGCTGTGATCATGTCGGTGCTGTTCGTCACCGTCATGACCGTGGTCACCAAGGTGTTTTTCGGGGTGCGCTGGGGAGCTCTGTCAGCATGGTTGCCTTTCACGTTGCTCTGCGGTTTCACCTCCGCCGCCATTACGTACTTCATCCTGTCCATCGTACCCGCCAACCCAAAAATCATTGACGGCGCCGGTACTCTGGTCTTTAATTTTATCGCCTTCTTGGGCGGATCAACTGCACCGTTGCCGGCGCTGCCGCAATGGTTGGTCTCATTTACAACCTGGTTGCCTAACCGCGCCCTTCTGGAAGGATACCTGCGCTTATCCAGCGGCGCCGATCTGGCGTCTCTATCTAACGAACTGACGGTGATCAGTATCAGTCTTGTGGTCTTGCTGGGGTTGAGTCTGATCATAAATTCCGTGCGACCAAAGGGGGCTCTATAGATGATGATTTCCACCAAACGTGTTTTAGCCATGATCTGGTTTAGTATCTCTCGTACTTTGAGATCCCCTAGCGAGATCGCATTGGTCTTCTTGCTGCCGATCACCGTGAGCTTGGCGATTGCCGGTATGTTTCACACCCAAAATGCCTTTAATCCGGCGCATGTGGCTGTCGCTGATGAAGATCGCAGCCCGTTGAGCGAAGCCTTGATTGAGGCCTTAGCCGCTACGCCGTATCGTGTTCATTTAGTATCGCGGGAAGAAGCGGAAGCGGCCATTGCAGAACGCAAATGGCATACCGGAGTAGTAATTCCACAAGGTTTTTCAACGACGATGGGTAATAAAACACCTGTACTGGAAGTGCTGCATAACGACAGAAGCGACGGTCGGCAAGTTGAGGCACGCGTGCGATTGATCGTATCGGCTTTAGCCGGCGATGCTCCTAAGCCCGCGCCTTTAATAGTAGCTGCTACGCCTAGCTCCGATGTGGATTTTGAGGGATTCAGCAGCACCCGAGGCGCGTTCGGCATCTATATTATGTTTGCCTTGATGACGCTATTAGGGCGATCGGGAGCTCTACACATCGAACGTAAAGAAGGACGTTTACAGCGTACCTTAGCTAACGGCGTACCGTATCGCGAGATCGTCGTGTCCCATGTCTGCAGCATTATGACGATCGGCGCGCTCCAGGCAAGTATGGTAGTCGGGATAACTTCTTTACTCGGCATAAACTGGTTTGCCGCCGGATTTGCCGCGGTATTCCTCCCCATCATGGCTACGTTGTTCGCCGGAGCAGGCTTGGCCGTTATGGCATCAGGTTTAACTCGCAGCGCAAGTCAAACTCAAGTACTTTCCGGAGGATTACCTACTTTGGCGGCCATGTTGGGCGGCGCGTTTTTCCCGTTGGAAGTAGCGCCCGCCGCAGTGCAACAAATAGCGGCGCTAAATCCTGTATATTGGGGACTAGAAGCGCTCACCGCGAGTTTTATGTATCAGGGCGAGCCTCTTGTCATCCCCTTCGTAGCTTTATTGATAATCGGATCATTAGGCATGATGCTAGGCATTCAAGGTTTACGTCGCATGGCATTGTAACCGGTAGCGCTCCGCCACGGCGGCTGAGCATGCAAAAACTTAAGCCTCTTCAGGTTGATGCAAAGCGCATGGACGCTGCAAAGAGCGATTGAGCGCCTGCTCGATCACTATTGCGGAGTCTGTGCGCTCTCGCCTTTAGATCGCCGGCCGCTTCGAGGGGCTGAACAGGAGGTGACAAATTGCGGACTTCAGAAGAGAGTGTGCGGCTTTTTCTAGATATCTGGCCACTACATATTCTTCGCTATGGACTGGTGCTCGTCGCCGTCGCCGTATGGTTATGGCAAATCGTCACCTTCAGAGAACCCCACAACATAGCCGTTCTACTGGCTCTTGCGCTTTTAATGGAACCTTTGCTGCACAGTCCGTCGGCAACCAGGTTGCAGACTTGGTGGGCTTCCCTACAGACGCTTTGCGCCTTGATGGCGTTCACCTGCATGCCCGGTTTCTCAACGGCTCTCATACTGGCGTCGGCAATATGCGGTTGCACTGCCATTATGTCCTTAGCATGGGTGCTGAGCGTTTTGTTATTCACCCTGTTCTACGCTTTGGCGTTTCTGGTTATTTCCGGAGACTTTTACTCATTCTGCATTCTAATCGGCGTATATGTCGTATCCCTTTGGGTAGGCCGGCTGAGTGGTCTGCGCGCTCAAGAGATCCAAGCGCATCAACATACCGTCAACGAATTAGAAGAGGCGCAAAAACGCCTTGAGCGTATGGCCGATACGACACGGGAGCTGGCGGCGGCACACGAACGGCAGCGCCTGGCCGAAGAGATACACGATACCCTAGGACATGCCCTAGTAGCCACTTTGCTGCAGGTGCAAATCGCGCGAAAACTGACGGAAACGCAACCGGCGGCTGTTGACGATCGATTAGCCCAGGTGGAACGGAATATCCGTCAAGCATTAGATAACGTGCGTACCGCTCTACGCCAAGGTTGTTTAAATCGCGACCGCCTCCCACTCAATCTGGCGTTGATCGGTTTGATTACGGATTTTCGCGCCGCAGGCGGCCCGGAAGTGGAATTGCAGTTCGCACCGGATGAACAGACGTTTTCCGGCATCAACCCCAAAATAGCTGAAGTCCTGTATCGCGCCGTACAAGAAGCCTTGACCAACGCCGTTAAACATGGGCAAGCCACGCTCATCCGCGTACTGGCGGAAGTGGTAGGTGAGCGCTTATACCTGCGCATACAGGATAATGGCAGCGGTGCGGAACACTATCGCCCAGGTATGGGATTGACCGGCATGGTGCGGCGAGTCCAATCCATTGGAGGCACGCTGCGGTTTCAAACAGCGGTCAATGCAGGTTTTCTTATTGAAATTGGGGTGAAATTGCAGTGATAAGAATACTGTTGGCAGAGGATCAGACCTTGGTGCGAGACGGCTTGTGCGCATTGTTGGAGATGCAAGGTGATTTCTGCGTGACGGCGGTTGCCGACGGGTGTGAGGCTGTTGCAGCAGCCAAAGAGACGAAACCCGACATTGCGATTCTAGATATCCGTATGCCTGTGATGGATGGAGTAGCCTGCACTCGCACCTTAAGGGAGCATTACCCACAACTACCTATTCTGATGCTGACCACATTCGATGACCAGCGCCTGGTAGCGGACTCCTTGGAAGCCGGAGCAAACGCCTATCTTCTGAAAGA
>DUQB01000124.1 GCA_012838035.1 Bacillota bacterium
CTGTAGGGCCGGCTATGCCGGCCCGCCGCGGTTTCGCATTAGAATTTAATCTCTACCTGTATCTCTCCACTCGGTAGCTCAACACCTAATCGTCCGTCTTGCCAACTAAATGTCGTTACTTCCACATCGTTTACCCGTACGCTTGTCGGGGCGTTTGGTACGGTTAATTCCAACCTGGTGAATTGATTTAGCTGAGCAGCCAGAGAAACATGCTCAGGCGAGTAGTCCACCGCTAACGTCGCCGGCGCATTCACCTTCACCCACGCTCCGTCGGTCAAGGTGAGCTGTTCTCCTTCGATTAGGAGCAGTTTGGCCAATTGACCTTCTTGCCGACTTACCGCAGCCGCCTTGCCATAGGCAGAAACGCCTTCACCTTGCAGTTGAGCGACTTGGCCGTCTACGCTGATCAGGGTTACATCACGGCGTTCATCCCCAGTCGCCAGTATCTGAAATGTGTTATCTTGTCGGCTGCCGCTAAACTGCAGTTGGGGCACAGTCTGGCGATACGGATGCAACACGGTCACGAAGAACCCATGTTGCGCCGCTTCCAATGTAGTGGCTGCAAGATGGTATTGCGTGGGCATCTCGGTTTCCGGCGGCACTTCATTGTCTTTGTATACCGTCAGCGCATCGCCGCCGGCATAAGGGCGATCGGCGATTTCAAACTGCAACTGCGCAGGCTGTAGGAAGCTCACCTGTAAGCCGACCGCGCCTTGCCGGAGGCTTACAGTCTGACTAGCACCGTCCACATCAGGAGGAGCCAAGGTATGCAGTAACCAATTGTAGCGCACGGCCTTCGGCGCCTCCAGGCGATCAACGATCACAAAATAATCGGGGACGGAATAGTAGGTCTCTCTAAGGAAGTCGTTGAGTTTGCCCTCATAGGCCTGCGCCGCTTGGCCGGCAGTAAAGTCGTATCCTACGCCGGTGAAGAACTCGGTGATTTCTCCTGCCGCATTGATGCTCCGGTAATGCTGTCCTGCCCCATCGACCAAGATGGTGTTCTTTGACCGTGTTTGGCGCGTGAACTCATAGTGATGCGGGCTGCCGTACCAATCATAGTAACCGCCGGAGATGACCAGAGGAGTTCCCCAGGCTGTAAGCGTAAAGGAATTTTGCTCGCCGTGGCTATGGCTGACGCTGCCCAAAGGGCTGCTCTTAAAGAAGAGGCTCACATCGTCCTTCGCACTGCTCAAATTCGCATGCAAAGCCACCCACCCTACATCGTAAAACGCCCGTGATCTGGGCAGTTCCGTTAAGGGGGCTTCTTTCAATTGCTGGTAGGTGTCGCCATAACGGAAAAAGAACAAGTAGGCGTAGATTGATGAGAGCGATCCCCCAATCCGTTGCGTGTACCACTTTAAGTAGGGATCATTTAATGCGCCTGCCAAACGCAGACTATGCAGATACCCGCTATCGCCGATCCCACCGCCGAAGGCGTCATCGCCAAAGGCATTTAGGTCCTTGGTATCGAGCGGTTGAAAGTACATCTGAAAATAACCGGTATTCTTGTACCAGTCTTTCTGATAGAGATCGGCCAACCCGGCGACTCGCAGCATCTCTGCAGCTTCTAAGGCCTGCGACATACTGGCGCGCCAGTACATTATGCCCTCGTTCCAACCGCCGTCTTTGCCGCCCCAAGGTGGATATACTTCCTGATAGAACTGCGTGGTAAACTCCAGCCACTGCCGAGCTTCCGGCAGATCAGACAAGACCAATGCGGCCTTTGTGATATAAGCCAATGAAGAGATGGCGTGCGAATCGTACGGGTTGTTTGCCAGCCCTTGCACTTGCACACGGAAAAGTTCTCTGCCGCGGGCCAGCAAAACAGGTCGAATGGCGGCCAACTCAGAAGGAGTGAACGTGTCGTAAATCCAATCTACCGCCATACTCATGGCGTCCAACAACCAGCGTCCCAAATCGTCGTGATAACTCGTGCTGGTGGTTCCGTTAACGTCCCAACCGCACACCAAGTTTATCCAACGCTTGGCTTCTTCCGCATATCTGGTTTGTCCTGTAATAAGGTAGGCAAAGCCCAGTTTGATCAAGTTGTTGCTCACCTGCGTAGCCACAGCCCTCATCTCTCGCCAATGGTTCACTTCCCAACCATCGGGGTAAGGTGCGGGCTCGTCAGGTAGAGGTTCGAAGAAAACCGCATCGGCTTTGGGCAGCAACATACTGGCCAATGCCTTGTAGAGACTAGTTTTACGCAGCTCGCGCAATGTTTCAACTTCATCATGTCGCACTAAAATACTAGGGTGCGCCGTAATATGATCAGGCGGCGGCGCCGGAACCTTAGGCAGCGCCGTGCTGATTGCCTTCGTATAGGCTAAATATTCAGCCAGGCTACCTTCCCACGGCTCTACGGATACTTCGTCCACCCACAACGTGCCGCTGCCGCCTAGATTGATGTTAAGCCAGAACTCAGCTGTCCCCTGTGGTACGGCGCTGGTTATGCCCTCCAACAGATACCAGTCTATGGAGCCGGCTTCCGGGCGCAGGAAGAAGTTGCCTAATACCTGGGTACGCTCTTTATTTATGAACTCGATTTTGATCCAAGTATCGGCTGCTAAGTTCTCGCTGCGCACCCAAGCCTTGACGTGGTAACGTTTACCCTCTACAGGTACGAAATCTCGTATTGGATTAGCGCCCACGCGCGATACGGTTGTAGCTTGCGTACCGGAAACTCGCAACGACTGCTTACCCTGATAGGCTATGTGGCCGTCGACTGCCGCTTGAGCGCCGTCTCTTTGCGTGATCCACACCCAGTTTACAGGCAAGGACCCGGCTACTTCGGTTTCAAACGTAATGAGAGCGGATTCTGCGGGCGCCGCCCAAACAGTCTGACTGAAGAAACAAAATGCCAGTAATACGGTGACTAAGCGTATAAACACGATAATCCCACCTCGCCTGCGGTATCCATGTGCATAACAAAGGCATAACGAGAGCGCCTGCGTCGTTCCGGCCGCTCCCGTTATGCCTGCAGCATATTTACCTGTTTTTAACGATTATCCAGCAAGTACGCATTAACAGTCCTTTGAATTTCCGGAATGGCTGCCGCAGGCGTGACCTCTCTGGTCCAAACCCGCGCCATACCACTGTTCACAGCGCTCTGAATGTAATTCGATTCCACGTGATAGGGGTACCCCATGGCTGTGCCCAGGGAGTTGATCAGACCTGTTAACATGGTTCTGCTTGTATCCGGCATACGGACATCACGACGCATGGGAACACGACTGCGCTCCACCACAAATTGCTGCGCTTCACGAGACGTGAGGAACTTCAGATAACGCCATGCCGCATCTTTGCTCTGTGACTGCTTCGTCATGGTGTAGGATGTGACATAGGAAACTTCGCCTTTGGTTTTGTATTGGATACCGGAGGTTACGGCGACGGGCGTTTGGTTATTAAAAATGTTGGTCATCTCAAAACTACCCAAGCGCATGGTTGCTACTCTTGATTGGTAGAAATCGGCGCGGCTGCCGCCATGGATTTTTGCGTCGATGAGATCGAGAAGCCAATTCACGCCCTCATACATCGCCGGCTGATCCAAATTCAGCAACATATCATCGTCAAAAATGAAGCCACCTGCTTGGAAAAGTAGAGGCAGCAATTCCGTATAGGTATGCCCATGGAAAAAGCCCCAGACTTCCATTTCGCCGTCGCCATCGACATCGACGCTTGATCTCCTACCGATATCTCGGATTTGATTCCAAGTAACCCAAGAATCCGCTGCCGGCGGTACTATACCGCGCTCGTTGAGGATATCGGGGTTGTATGCGTACGTATAGTTGACGACAAACGCCGGCATACCAAAAGTAATGTCGTTGAACTGCATCGCGCTCATCGCCCCGGGCAGCCATTCCCGCGTGTCGAGCGTGCCGTCGTTGTCCATCCACGGCTGCAGATTCTCCAGAATGCCCGCATTCACGATAGGCGCCACTTGCTCGGGTGGCACCATCAGTACATCCGGAATAGAGCCCGTTGCCGCCAACACCAGGATTTTCGCAGCATATTCACCGTGTGCGGCGATATTGATGACCTCAAGTTCGATATCGGGATTCTGTTCCATGAAAACCGCCATTTCGCCGTACTGTTGTAGAAAGGATTCTGGTGCAAGCCATGTTCCCACCGTAAGTTTGGTTTTCGCGAATACGCTTCCCGTGCCGATCATGCCGCATAGCAAGACAACTATGGTAAATAGAATGAACCGCCGTGACCTCCAATTGCTTGTCGCCATGTTATAGTCGCTCCCCTTGATAGTAAATGTGCGAAATAGGTGGAAAGAGCCCATTCGCAATTTGGTTGCTATGGATGACTTCGCTATGTTTTCCCAGTGTTCTTCCTACAACGCTGCGGACTCTTCCAACCACCTCCTACTCTACAGATTTTTTCAACGTGTTTTGGTCTTCGTCCCCGGAACTGCGATCCCCTTTAAATTTGTTGTCCCTAGATAAGATGTTCGATCATTGACATACTCCCACGACTAAAGTCGTAAGCTTTCTTGCTGATTCATCGTAATTTTGTTTGCGTAGTATGACTAGCAAAGGTAGAACCTTTTTTGATCAAACAGTATGCTCAGATAATAAGGGTTGTTTGCGTCGTATGGTCTTATATAATACGTCTTCTCGTCGGTGAATCATGGCCGAACGGCTGCCTATGTATTCGTAGTTATTCGGAAAGACGCAAAGTGAACTAGGCAAAAAGTGAAGTAGACAGCGATAAACGCAGTTTGTACCTTGACAACTCCACAGAGAGATCGAGCATTGGTCCGCGAGACTGCCATTTGGAC
>DUQB01000125.1 GCA_012838035.1 Bacillota bacterium
AAAAATAAAAAAGACCATCCGCAGGATGGTTACCGATCTCTTTATTCATTTAGAGACAGTGGCAAGCTACAACTCCCTCGGCACGGAAGGTCTTGAATTCCTGAGCCGCTTTCGGGTCAGGTGGAACGCCGGGATCCGACGCATGTGGCGAATAAGTGGAAAGGCGGTGTCTACCTGATGATCAAATATATTTCGCTGCCGGGAATTACATTACTTTCACTATCGAACCCTTCCAATGAAGGCTGATGGTAGATTGGCAATTTTACATTTCGCACGCACCGTGGCAGATGCCCGTTCTACCCTCATCGCGTCTTCTAAATGACATTATCGCCCTGCATCATTGTTTATTCTCAGCCGGATAGATCCCTCCTAGTACATTAGAGTTGATCATCGAACCTTGTCAGGTTACTTGCAAGACGCTTTTTGGCTGCGGCACACCGCGACCGTTTAGCAGCGCCTTTCGAGGCTTTGTGAGTGTTAAGCCCATGTCTCGCGCCTTCCGTTATGGTGGTAATATCGGAATCAAATGTACATTACGCATGCGTATCTAGCCCCCATGGTTCCCGAGTAGAGGAACCACTTTTACATTCCGTGGCCGGCGATGCTGTGATGCGCGAGGTGGAAAACAGCGATGCATCGTAACGGTCCCATAGCCTTTGACCATAAAAAAGACCAGCGCGCTCCGGTCGGCTTCGTCCCTAGAAACGCATATGAATGCCACCCTAACCTAACCGTATGGCAACACCGGATCAGGCCGCGACACGTCCTCAACCTGATCCGGTATGTAACAGCACGGTTTATCCCTGCGGGATCACCTGGCATTCCACACCCAGCACCATCACAGCCGGCAGGTCATTTAAATCACTCCAGCGACGAATGATCCAACTATGCTGCAGTGGGCGATTGTATTTAACTACCACGGTGTTTACCCCATCTCGCAAGGCCGCAAGGGGCAGCGCGTAAATCAGGCGCCGGATTTGTCCCCAAAAAGGAGCGCCTGCGGCGGGCAGGCTCTGGGTTTGATCCAACTGCTCCGGCAAGTCCCTCACCGGTCCACCTAAAGGATACTCGTTCAGCTGAGCACGGATGGTTTCTGGTGTGTAATCGCCTGCGACCAATACGTGGAGCTCTGCGATGACGTCGCCGGTTTCCGCAGCCAGAAGCAACTCGAATGAGACAGCATTGTTGGGCGGCACCTCACGCGGTATTTGGCAGGGCAGATCGCTTTCGCAACTAGTCGTGAGCCCGGTTAACAAATAAGTTTTCGCTTTCCCCCGCAGGTCAGCCAATGTATGTATTTCCCGCAAGGTGAAAAAGCAAGGCTCTTCGCTCCCTACCGATTCACTACTGCTCATCGAGTGCCGTGCGACAAAGAAGTTGAACAGATAACAACCATCTGCGCCGTTGGCCAGCTGCGCCGCGGCAAATCCCCTGATGTACTCCGGACGAGTAGAGAAGCGTCGTTCCGGCAACCACCGGCGTCGGTCCGCATAGTGATCCGCTCCTACGTACACGCTGACGTCTTCACCTACTAAACGCCGGTATTCATCCGCCCGGATTTCCCAACCTGTCACGATCCACTGCGCTGCGGTTATACCGGCGATGAGCCCCTTTTGCGCCCAGGTACGTACGTCCAATCCCAACTCGTAGGATTGCGCCGGCGTAGCCGCTACACGTGCCGTCAATGCAATAGGCTTATCCGCTGCGTCCATCAGCCGACGGACCTCTGTCACAAAATCTGTAATTATCCGGGCGTTAGCCACAAGATCCGCCCGATCTAGAAAGGGCGGATGCCGCATAAAATCCAGCTCCAGCACGTCGATGTCATAGCAGCGCACCAGTTCGTTGATCAGGGCCAAGTAGTGATCCCGGACAGCCTGATGCTTGAAGTCAAGACCGGACCAGCCGTTCCGCTCATTTCCGGGCAGATGGTATTCAGGGTGTTCCTTAAAGAAGCGGCTAAACCGTGGTGAATCCGCATGCGGCATTCCCCGATAGCCATGCACATCGCCCATGCGCACGCTCACGCCGGGCGAAATACCTCGCTGCCGACAACGCGCCAGGGCTCTGGCCAGGTAATCGCAGCCATGCAGGGCCAAATGGCGCATCTGCCCTACCCAATGCCTTTGCCGCAACGCCTCCTGATAGCTCTTAGCCGGGGTGAACCGATCAGGGTCGGTAAAGGCGAAGTTCTCCCACTCTGTTTCCCATACCGTACTGGGATAGTTCACCTTCTGCGCATTGGGATTAATCAGCAGCAGATCGACACTTGAGTCCGCGATTTCATCCACCATCGCATCGACATCGCTCGGCTTGATGAGCTCATCTTTGGTCCAAATGAACAGCCCGGTCCAGTCTTGGTTGTATATAACCTTGTATGGTAAACGCGGCATAAGGCTCTCCCTTCATGTTCCTTTAGCATAGGTATCGTGATGCGCAGGACTGTTCGCCGTTGTACGCCGTGCAGCATCCTGCTTGCAGCTTTAGCACCGATACAGAAGATGAGTGTGGTTTGCAGGAATACCTACTAAACCA
>DUQB01000126.1 GCA_012838035.1 Bacillota bacterium
AGACGGCGTGCATAAAAGGGAAGATCCCTCCGGCGAAACCTATTATTGGCGAGCAGGCACGGCAGTGGATATAGAAGGACAAGAAGGAACCGATGCACAAGCTGTATCTGCCGGTTATGTATCCCTGACGCCTATCCATTTGGACATGACGCATTACCCCAGTCTCAGTAGGTTGGAGTCCTGGAACATCCGGTTGGACAATCCGGTCGAAGAGGGTTAAGCCGCGCAAATGAGTGCACTGCCCTCCGTTTCCTTGCATAGGATGCAGGAGGGAGGTGTCATCATGTCATCCTGGATATTCACGGTCGGCGCTATATGCGGATTAATCGCCCTCATTGCGGCAGGGATATTGGTTGGTTTAACACAGATAGACGCAAAAGGACACAAGCATCCACATTGGCTCATCCCCGGGTTGTCGATTATCGCTTGCGGTGGTCTGATTCTCTACGGCAGCTCTCTTTTAGGCTCTCTCTACCTTCAAATGACACGGTTGGTTACGGTTCTTGGCGGCATACCATAATTTACCGGCTGATTCGGCGAATCTCATGATGCGCTGGTTTTTATCACACTGGAGCATAAACGCCGTCCTGCAATACCCAAGGACAGGTGCGGCGCCTTAGCCAGGTGGTATCCCGCCCATTTCCATTACATATACTAAAGTAGGTGCTTACCGGCAATGTATTGCGATTTATCTGCGCTTTAGGCTATGCCGGAGCGGAATTGCCGGCTTGTTTGCATGAGAAAAATCATGTGCGGCTGTACAAACAGACAAAATCATGTGAATATGAAATAGGACGAAAACACAAATAGGTCACAAGGAGAAATGTCTTACGAAAGGAAATGCAAACAAAAAAGGATGCTCGATGCGCAGGTTGACCATGGCGCCCGGGAAGGAGGGGGTATTGATTGATCCGGATTGCCAAGGATGATGTATTAAGAGGGCTCAAAGCATTTAAGAGGCTTGCCAAACAGGATTTTTTAGCTAGTCCCTTAACTGCGAACCCTCAGTTCTGGAGCACCCAGGCACGTGCCAGACGCCGAGAGTATGATGTGCTGGCGCAGATAGTAGACAAAGATGGGGTAGAGGCTGCATATGACCGTGCGTTAGAACGGTATGCGTCTCTACCCCATCTCGCGTTGGAAAATGAATCCAATCCGGAAATCCTTGGACAAAAACAAGCGTTGGATATGTTCTTCATGATGCTTGGTAAAGCACCTATGTTAAACGAAGTGACTGAGGTACCTGTAGCTACGGGGGCGCATTGACAATCGGCTTCACACCAAAGTGGCAGGAAGACTGCCGCTTCCTGCCACACAGACCGCTGTTTGCCGTGTACCTAGCGGATGTGACGGAATACGCCGATGACCTTACCCAAGATTACGGCTTCTTTTACCAAAATGGGGGACATCGTTGAGTTTTCAGGTTGCAGGCGGATATGATCGGCTTCCCGGTAAAAGCGTTTAATGGTCGCTTCATCATCAATTAAAGCGACTACGATGTCACCGTTTTCCGCATACTCTTGCTGCCGCACAAACACGATGTCTCCATCGAAAATACCGGCTTCAATCATGCTGTCGCCGACTACGTTCAGAGAAAAGATCTCGCTACCTCCCGGGATAAACTCTTTGGAGATAGGGAAGTGAGCCTCAATATTCTCTACGGCGAGGATTGGTTGTCCGGCCGTGACTTTCCCGACGATAGGCACATTGACAATGTTGCGACCTGTCCGTTGAGACTGGGATGATGGGGTGAGGAGCTCTATGGCTCTGGGTTTTGTGGGATCACGCCGAATGTAACCTTTGTTTTCGAGTTTGCCCAGATGACCATGTACGGTAGAGCTGGATGCAAGCCCTACGGCTTCGCCAATCTCTCGCACGGATGGGGGATATCCCTTCTCGGCAACTTCACGCTCAATGAACTCTAGAATCAGCTTCTGTCTTGGAGAGAGCTTTTCCACGGCATGTCACATCCTTAAGAAATGATCGAGTGCGAGTTGCGATGGCGCAAGGTCACTCATAACGATAGGTGGTTGACGCCCAGCTTTCATTTTATGGACAACCCGGCGGCCGCATGGGGGTTACCGATTAGAAAACAGGTAGTTGGAGACCGGTAGCGATTAATACGCCGCCACAGTATGATCCGCTCTAGTGCCGCCCAATTTCGGTTGTAAACATTCTAACACATATGTTCGCCATTTTCAAACGTCCGTTCGCATATTCCTCTAATAACAACGATACCTCAAGCACCTACTTGCATATGGGTGCGAGTGGACGAGCACTCGGTTGACTCTAACAACACAGAGTCGGTAGAGGAACTTGTTGTTGAGAATTATGTTGACAGGGAACGTCAGTTCGTGTTATGGTTTAAGTGCATTACATGCGAACACTTGTTTGTTACATGGAGGGATGACAACCATGTCGCGCAAAAAGCGGAAAAAGCGTATACGCATCACCAGGCTCATCAACTCGCTGCTGATTTTGGCTATTGTTACCATATCCGTAGCTGCCGGCGGCAGCCGTTTGGCTCAAGTCCTAAAGCGCCAGGGTGATTTACATGCAGCAGGCCCTCTGGAGGTTCAAAAAATCGTCGTATCGACTGGTGATACGCTTTGGGGATTAGCGTTGAAACACGGACCGCAAGGGGTAGATCCGCGACAGGTTGTAACGCAAATCCGCGACCTTAACCATCTGACTGATGTTAATATAGTCCCGGGAATGGTGTTGTATATACCGCATAAAATAACAGGCTCAGATGCGCAGGCATGCCTCTGAGCCTACTTAAACGGTGAGTTAGTCATGAAAAGCCGTAGCGTATTTAAGGCATAATATCGCCTAATGGGTGTTTAGCTACGGCGCGAGTGAGTTCTTGCGTCTGTACGGAGGTATAGATTTCCGTAGTGGACAGGTTTTGATGACCCAGCAGTTCCTGAATATAGCGAATGTCTACGCCGCCTGATAAAAGAAGGGTAGCGAAGGTGTGCCGAAACTTGTGGGGGCTCAAATGCCGTCGTTTTCGAGCATCTAAATCCGGCATGGCCATACAGTAGCGTTTGATGAATTTGCGTACCGTACTCGGATCAATCCGTTTGCCGCGATTACTCACGAACAAAGGTTCTCCCAATTTATCTTCCTCAGCATCCGGCCGAATGCTCTTATATGCCGCCACCGCCGTACGTACTTGCTGATGTACGGGAACATAGCGCTCCTTGGCACCTTTACCACGCAATGTGACGCCTTCAACGGCATCAGTGATTTCGTCCACATTGAGACTGACCACTTCCGAAATTCGTAGACCCATAAACAGCATCACGATGATGATCGTCCGATCCCGAACGTTATCTATGCTTTGCAAAAAAGAGAGGACCTCGTCTGCCGAAAGTACCATTGGAAGTTTGCGCTCACGGCGAATGCTTATATCAGCCAAACGGTCAATGAGGCCTGAGTCTACTGCGTAGCCCTCTTTCGACAAGAAGCGGAAAAAACGCCGCAGTGAGGCCAAACGCCGCAGTAAAGTGGCTCTGCTGAGACCTTTAGTGGACTCCAAATAGCCGAAAAAGCCTGCAATGTCTTCTTTGCGCAGCTTGGTAACATCAATATCAATGCTATCCAGTATGGTTTGGGAAGTAAGCTCCCGGTCGTAACGGCGCTTTAAGGAGCGTGTGTCCCATAATTTGCCTTGAGATTTCTCGAGTTGCGCCTTTAACTGGGCAATTTTGGCATGGCTGGTACCGACCAAAGCCGACTCCATTAATGTATGCGGTCGGAACAACACCAAATAGAGTTTGAGCTGCTGAAGATCTCGTTCGTAATTGCGGCGAGTCTCTTGTGAATACCCGGTTAGGGAATCGAGGAAGTAATCGATACACAGGTTCATAGATAATGTCATTACCAAACAACTCCCGTATGGCGTATGTGTTTGCGCCTAAAAAACCTATTCGCAAGGGAAAGTCGGTTGTCCTTTCAGAGAGGCATTTCTTGGTTTACTATGTGTATCAGACCGTTCTCTCCGCCCATAATTCCTGATAATATCTATTATCAGGAATTATGGATACCGGCAAGCACTCCCTCTTTCGTCTTTCCGCCAACTTAAAAAGCAACAGCTCAACCACACTAACGACCCGTCGCAATCTGGTGTTGCATGATCACAACACGCATCAGGCCTCGCATGATCGACGGCTGTTGCTTTCCATATTACATGCTTGGATCTACGGACTGGTGCATTCTTTTCCCGTTTTACCTTATCCTTCAGTGAGCCTTAGGTGATAATTCCTGTGCTGAGTGTGACATGCTATTGAGGCCAGCTCATATTCTTGCTCACAAGGAGTTGCCATATGGGTCTTGTACGCAGCGTTTTTCTTAACGAACAACAGGCTCGTATCGCGCTGGAACGTCTAAGAGCCGTATTTACTGACGATCAGCTACAAATGCAGGCTTTACAGGTGCCGCGCCCAGATGTCGGCAGTTTCGCCGGTGCCTACGATCCTCTGGCACCGGCCAGATTATCCGGCGCCATATACAACACAATGCCTGCTACAGGCGCTAATCTTGTGGGTAACAGCACTACCCTCGACCTTAATTTATCTGAATTTGACGACTTATTAGCGATGGTGGCCGAGGCAGAGCAACGCGGTCAGTACCGTCGTTCGACGACCCGCATTATCGCCTCAGTGCAGGTGGAAACAGTAGATGAAGCTGAAACAGCCAGAGAGATCATGGCTGAATGTGGTGGGCGTGACCTGAGTTTAGATAAACGCGATCTCTCTTCGGCATCGCCGTCGGAATCCGACTCCACCGATGATTAGTACGAGACTGCAATGCGCTTTTGCACAAAAAATAAAAGAACCAGCGAAACTGGTTCTTTGGCAGGGGTAGAAGGATTTGAACCCTCACGAACGGTTTTGGAGACCGTCATGCTGCCGTTAACATCATACCCCTGCGGCAAGTCAGAGTATACCACGATCTGTGGCTTTAGGTCAACCCTTGCGCGTGGAAAATGCAGCATAATCAATAGATCACATACGTGTGTCGCCAGGCCGTCGGCAAGGGCAAAGCAACAGGTTTAGCAGCCCCGCCAGTTATAGACAAAATGTACCACATGCGAACCGCTGATAAATGTATATTAGCGCATCGACGGGACAACATAATAACAGCCCGTGGAACGGATCACATGGCAACGCATTAAAAGCGATGCGGAAACGTAGTTCCGCGGGTACTATTATGCTTTCAGGGTATGGCGGAACCTCTCTTACGTTCTACGCCCATTCCCCGTACTATTTACTCCCACCATACCCCCTACCGCACCCGCCAGAAACGCTAAGAGCCCCCGCCAAGCGAAGTTTACGGAAATCAGATCTCCTAACCCCCCACCCACGCTAACGACCGTCAGGAGTCGGTAAAATAGGCCGACGAGACCGCCGTGCAACCAACCTGTTCTTTTGGCAAGGCGTCCGGAAACAAACCCTCCTATAATGACTGCGCTTGCTTGCGCCACCGTCACCGCGACGGAGATGTCATCCCAAGCGGTGAGCGCCACAACTACGCTGATGAGCGCTATGCTGAGCATCATAAGCATACAACCGGCAACCACGCCGGCAAGCAGGCTTACGCCGTTCGGTCCAGTCATGTCTATCGCCCCTTATTCAGTTCCTCAATAATGCTTATTACTACCAGAGGTCGTATAATACAAAAGCGAGGGTTACCCCTCGCTTAATCGCGTTATATCTCTGATGGACAACTGTTCTCCTACTCTTCTTGTTGCGCCTTCAAATCTTTAATGACCTGCTCGGCGATGTTACCCGGTACCTCTTCATAATGGTCAAATTCCATGGTGAAATCGCCTCTGCCTTGCGTCATTGAACGCAGGTCAATGGCATAACGAAATAGCTCGGAATGCGGCGCCTGTGCCCTAATGCGCTGCATACCGCCGCCAAGCGGATCCATGCCGATAATCCGACCGCGTTTTTTGTTCAGATCGCCGATGATGTCACCCATATACTGGTCGGGTACTTCGACCACGATGTTGTTAATGGGTTCAAGTAAGACCGGCTTAGCCTCCATAAAGCCTTTTTTGAATGCCATGGATGCAGCCAGTTTAAAAGCCATTTCGGAAGAGTCGACGTCGTGGTAGGATCCGTCTAAAAGCGTCACACGCACGTCTACTACTTCGTGCCCTGATAAAACGCCTTCGGCCATGGTTTCACGGACGCCTTTTTCCACAGCGGGGATGTACTGTCTCGGCACTGCGCCGCCGAAAATCTTATCGACAAACTCAAAACCACCCCCTGGCGGCAAGGGTTCCATCTCAATGATGACGTGACCATATTGGCCACGACCGCCGCTCTGCTTCTTATGGCGGTATTCGGCAGTAACCTTGGACTTTATGGTCTCTTTATACGGGATGCGCGGATCTTTGGTTACGGCGGTTACTCCGAACTTCTTCAGTAACCGAGAAATCATGACCTCAAGGTGGAGATCGCCAAGGCCGGCGACTTGCATTTCTCCAGTGGCCGGGCTCTTATCTGCGGTAAAGGTAGGATCTTCTTCAGCCAAGCGCATCAGACCGCTGCCGATCTTCTCTTCGTCACCTTTAGCCTGCGGTACGATTGCCAAAGCGATCTTGGGCGCCGGGAAAACCATAGCCGGCAACTTAACCGCGGCATCCTTAGCGCAAAGTGTATCGCCGGTGGTTGTAGTTTGTAGTTTGGCAACGGCGGCGATATCTCCGGCGCCGACTTCAGCGACTGGGATATGCTCTTTGCCGCGCAGCACGAAAAGCTGACCCATACGCTCTTCGCGTGCTTGCGTCGCGTTATAAATGACGGCATCGGACTTGAGGACGCCGGACCATACCCTAAAGATACTCATTTTGCCTACATACGGGTCGGCCATGGTCTTAAACACTTGGGCCACTGGAGCCGCACTCTCGGTTTTCTTGACGGTTACTTCGTTACCTTTAGCATCCGTGGCCTTTACTTCCTCACCTACGGCCGGGTTCGACACATATGCGGTAATGGTGGAAAGCAGCTCACCTACGCCGATAAGGTTGGCAGCGGAGCCGCATACGACCGGGAATATGCTGCAGTCTCGTACTCCTGCGCATAGACCCGTCCTAATCTCATCATCTGTTAACGGCTCATCCTCAAGGAACTTCATCGTGAGATCATCATCGGTGGCCGCAACAGCCTCTATCAGCGTCATGCGGGCTTCTTCCGCCATGTCGGCCATATCCGCGGGCATGTCGCAGGGCCCCAGTTTGCCATGATCATCCGCTTTATAGGCTTGCATTTTAATGATATCAATCAGCCCACTGAACTTATCGGCGCTCCCAATCGGCAAGTACAACGGGATGACGCCGCCGCCGAAACGCTCTTTTAACTGATCGATTACCTGGTTGAAATTGGCGTTCTCTCGATCCATCTTGTTGATGAAGATCACTCGCGGTAGGGATTTGTCCTCGCACTGTCTCCACGACTTCTCAGTACCTACCTCAATGCCGGAAGCCGCACATACCGTAAGTACGGCCGCTTCCACCACCGAGAGCGCCGCGATGGCATCACCGACGAAATCAAAGTACCCGGGAGTGTCGATGACGTTGATCTTGTGGTCTTGCCATTCGACCGGGATGATCGACGCGTTGATGCTTATGACTCGTTTGATCTCTTCGGGATCGTAGTCACTGACGGTGTTACCTTCTTCCACCGTGCCTCTCCGATTGATGGCTCCGCTTAAAAAGAGCATGGATTCAGCTAATGTGGTTTTACCGGCACCGCTGTGACTTACAAGCGCTACGTTGCGTAGCATGTCCTCAGTGTACTTTTTCAAGTGCTTTCTCCTCCCGCTCGTCACCACAATCAAGGTAATACCCAAGATGTGAGAACGTTAAACTTAACGTTTTTGCTAAAGAAAAAACCAGCGACCAATGGGATGCCTACCAGGACGCGACGGAGCACAGTGGGCGTGTGCGCCTTCTCAGAGTGGCGAATGCCATAATGTCGCCTTACTTGTACGGTTCTTTCGCCATTTCCGCGACCGCTTCCTGCCAAGGTTCTTGGCAATCTAATTCGTCTGCTGCAGCATCCGTATAAATATACGTGCTGACTAATTCACAAGCCTCGGCATTAAACTCCCATCAACGCACTCTGAACCCAGTATACACCACCGTCGGTTCCTGCCAAGTCTCTCGTACATCCTCCACCTGAGCATAGGCCGGACCTAAACGAGCAAAGCTCACCAAACGCCGTAGATCCTCTTTTGCACCCTGGGCTACGACCTCGACGCTGCCGTCCGCCAGGTTACGCACAATCCCTTTAATGCCCAGAGCAGCGGCTTTGTCCTGTAGAAAAAGGCGAAAACCTACCCCTTGTACCAGTCCTGTTATGTGCAAACGTATCTCACACAACATATCAAACACCATCTTCACCGGATAGTGAGGGTGTGGATCTGCGGCTGCCACTTTATCGTTCCCGTGAGTAAATTCACTGTCTGTGCGGACAAATATGCCGTACCGTCTATGTTGCGCGGCGCATGATCGACCGTCACGCTGCGCAAGCCTAACAACACATCCGGATTCCCCACCGTCGCGATGAGATACTGTAACCCGTTAAACAAGGTCACCCTCCCGTTGGGATGCAGACCCGGTGCAGGCAGATCCAAAAGGATGGCCCAGTCACTAACTGAAAGATATACATCACCGGATACCGCCAGCGGCGGCGTCTGTAAGTCTGAGTAGGGCTTACCGTCAATCATAATGCGAACGTAATTAACGGATACCTTTTCGAAGAACCTCGTCCCATCCGTGCCGAATAGGATAATATGATCGCCCGCCTGTAGCGCCTCCGTATACTTGACCGGGTAATCGCTCTGCCAAACAACTTCATAAGCGTTTATCCCGTCTTGTTGCCGCCAGATCGTGAGGTGATCCGATGCAGATCCAAGGAGCAGGTCCGTCGTTTCCAACTCTACAGAACCATACAATGCCGGAGCGATGGCGGATTCTGCAATAATATTACCGATGGACATATTGCGTTGACTATTCACTACCACCGTGTACAGACGGTCGGCCGACGTGGAGATCAATAACTCAGGAAAGCGTTGTCCGTCGAAATTGCCCACAGCCAGCCTTCTGACGGCACCCTGAAACGCATCGTGTTCCCACAGCTGCACCAATAGTCCTTTAGCCGTGCTCACCACTTTTTCGGGTGGTACAAGCGGTGTTATAACGGCAGCGCCCAGCTCAGGCGCAGGAAACTGAGTGACGGCTTGCGCCAACGCAAGATCGCTGCTTATGCGCTCCTCTTCGTGCGTCCGCCATTGCCATACTGCCGCATAACCATCGCGCGCCAAGATTACTTCATCGCGGCCATCATTATTGATATCGTAAGCGAATAAGTGCCGCACCTTTCCCTCCCGCGGCCCTGAACTCCATAGACTGACTAATCCTTCCGGCCGCTGCAAAAACACGTGTACGGCACCGGTCTCACTGAGCGCTACGGCATCGGGAAACGAGTCGCCGTCGATATCCGGGGTAAGTAACTTCACAATCGGCGTCCACAAGCGACCGGTGGATCTACCCAGCATAGGATAGTACTCTGTTAGATCATACACATAGATATTGCCTGAACCAGCTGATCCTACCCACAAATCATCGCGTCCGTCGTTATTATAGTCGGCAAAAGCTACGCTGACCGCCGGACTGGGCATGCCGACCAGCTCTCTATATGGAGCGGTTGTTTCAGCGGATATCTCATAAAGATGCACTCTACCCTCATGCGGTACGGCCATATGCCAAGGACCATCTTCACCTAAAGGCTGTCCTACGGCTGCGGCCTGAACATTCTTTAAGGCGGGCAAGTAATTGGCCTCAATAAAAGTGTAGTCCAATGCGGCAGCCCATACGACGCCGTGTAGGAAGACGCCCAGGAGCAAGGCTTGTATTATTACCAGCATACGTATATGCCTTACCGTACGCGCCGGATACGACGCCGGGATTATTTTTGGTGATGGAATTCTCATGTAGTATTGCTCCTAAAACAAGAACCGAAGGTTCATTGCCTATATATTGATTGCAACAGTTAGGGCGCGACGGACCCTCTGATCATTTCTATCTTGCTAATTTCTCAATAGGAGCTCAGGTTCCTGCATAAAGGGGTGTCCGCTTACTGAGCGCCTTCTAGGTTAGTATGGGAACGTAGCGGACAGTTATAACGTGCTGAACATGCCGGGCGGAATTTGCAGCAACACACTATAATTGCTATGCCGCTTCTCATGAATAAGAGCGACGCTGGGACGTACTGATTGAGACCCCTGTACGAGCACCTCAACGGCGGCCCCTTGCAGTTGCTCTATTTGGAAGAAATTGACAGCGCCGGGATTCACAGTGATTTCTTTACGCAATACTCTGCTCTTACGTCCGACGTGCAGGAACCGATTAACCGTAACCTGCATCTGATGACTGCGTGAACCGTAGTTACGCAAGTCAATTCTCAGCGTGACGGATCCGTCTGGTGGGTGAGGCGCCAACAAAACACCGGTTGTCTTTGTTGCCATGGGTGCTCACCTTTCCCTGTGCCGATTCAAGGCGCAGGCGGAGTCGCGGAATTTGCTCTCTATGTGACAACATATTCCACTAAGAGCGCCAAGATGATATGAACTCAACTCGGTGATGCCCGGTACACCTAAAAACAATTAGGTAAGCGGGCGTAAATCCGCGATGGTGAATAATCCGTACCGCCAACGATGGCGCGTACCCATCCCCAGTTGCGCTCGCATTTCCATCCATAGGATACCAGATTCTTCTTCTACAGTCAGGACTTGTTCGCTTGTAGTCGGCAGATCGAACCACCATGCCGTCTCTCCGTCCCAGCGGGCCGTGACATACATATCATCGGTCAAGCGGTAACGTGTTTTGGGGTAAAAAACCCGACATCCCTTCGCTCTCAGGTCTGCTGCCACCTGCGAAAAGTCGCAACCGGTAGTCTGCTCGGCCATCTGAACAAGTTGCGAAGCTAACATCGGATATCGCCGATTCAGACTAAGCCAATCGGCCTGACTCCAGAACTGCTGGTCGGCATCCCAAAAAGCCCAACCTCCTGCGGAACCGACCAAGGTATGAGGCGCTATAAAGTCATGGACAACCAAAACCGGCATAGGCGGCCGCGCTTGCTCGCGCCGTGCGGCGTCTCTTATGGCGTTGGCAGCGTCAATCCAAGCGGCGATGGAGTCCGGCGCCGACTCTTCAGACCCAGCGGATTCCGAGAGTAGACCGACGGCTACCAAGGCTTGGCGCTTGGGTAGTTGCGGCAGCAACAGCTCTACCTGTTCCAAGGCCTCGAGGATCGCCATACGCTGTAGATCATTATAAGATGCGAGCTTGCGACAGAGTAAGGGCATATCGACATCGTATGTCTCATCCAGCCTGCGTGTACGCACGCTCGCCACCAAATCTTGGACCAAGTGTCGCGCGGTCGAGGCATCTATAATGGTATTTTGTACCGCTTCCCAAATCAGATAGAGCTCGTTCGCAGATAACGATACCGAGCGTAAGGCTCCCTGCAGCAAGTTGCGATAGCGTGTTAGTTGCTGTTGCTCATGTGACGTCAACGTTCTCCCCCCTTGCCCTTGTTGCATTATTCTGCATTGCAGACTGAATTACTTCTTGTTACCGGGAGATTTCGCGTACCCCGGCGTAACCTTACAATGTACATCGAATGATCTTTTCGGCATGTCGGCAGAAATCTGTAACCTATGTGCGGGAATACCCCTCCCGTATGCCGAAGGTACATCCGTACCGTCTGGTTAACCGGGCAAATTGAGGAGTGTTATAGCGTGAGCATTGTCGGATTGTCTTTTGTTGGCTATGGATTGATCGGGATGTTTTCGGTTCTTTTTCCTACGATCATGCCCACTGTAATCACAGGCTTCAGCCTCACCTTGGCCGCCGCCGGTTTGGTGTATCCCGCTAGAGCCGTCGGAGCGTTGTTAGGCGCCATGGTGGGCGGCATCGTCTCTGATCGCGCCGGAAGACGCACGTTATTGACGGGCAGCGCCGCTCTTCTCTGCTTAGGCTTGACATCCTCAGCTATAGGGCAAAGCTGGCCGCTTTTCCTGGGCGGATTCTTTATCTCAGGATTGGCGCAAGGCGCTTTGGCCGCCGGCATTAATGCGGTTGCAGCGGAAAACGCCGGCGCAAACAGCGCCAAGGTGCTAAATCGCCTCCATGGCATCTACAGCATAGGCGCCGCACTGTCGCCGATCGGTGTGGGATGGTTGCTGTCAACGGGGGCTTCTTGGCAAGTGGTATTGCTGGTACTGGCCGGAATATGGCTGATCTTTACCTGCGGGGCGTCGGTTTCGCATTATGCGAAAAAAAACACAGCGCATCAGGCGAAACGCGGTTCGCTCACGACCTTGTTCAAACATCCCGTCTTTCTGCTGGCCGGTATAATAGCCTTTACTTACAACGGTTTAGCTTGGAGCCTGATCGGCTGGGTCAATACGTATCTGCAACAAGAAGCCGGCTTACCACAAGTATTGGCTACCGGTATGCTCACGCTCTTTTATATCGCCTTGGCCGTTGGTCGCTTTGCCTGTGCGTCGCTTACCACACGTTTTGGCAACACCCGGGTTTTGCTGGCGTGCGCCCTCGGCGCAGCCTTAGCCTACCCGCTGGTACTGGCAAAACCGTGGCCGATCCTCGCCGCCGTAGGTGTTCTGTTCAGCGGACTAACCTTATCAGGCCTCTATCCGATTGCTTTAGCCGTAGCCACCCGCTTCGGCGCAGGTCACACAGGCGCCGTTGTCGGCGCTATGTCCAATGCGATGACCTTGGGTACGATGCTGCCGCCTTGGTGGACAGGAATCCTGGCCGAGTTCGGGGGACTACAAATGGCGCTGAGCATCAACTACATCATGGTGATCATTATGATTGCGGCCGTTATCTTGCTCAACCGGCAAGTTGCCGTCCATACGGATCCTGCTCCACGGCTGGCGGCCCGTTAAATCTGAAAGTTGGCGTAAAAAAACCGCGAGTGGCGCGTATTGCGGTATAATGGCCTATGGCTTTCTACCACGGTCACAACGATGCGCACATGTCGTATCTTAACCGCGTGTGTAACAACTGAGAGAACGTGCTGGTATTATTGCGGAGTTGAGACTACATCATAGCAAAGCCATGCTACCTGCATCGTAGTTATTCGGAAAGACGCAAAGTGAACTAGGCAAAAAGTGAAGTAGACAGCGATAAACGCAGTTTGTACCTTGACAACTCCACAGAGAGATCGAGCATTGGTCCGCGAGACTGCCATTTGGA